>JAKLDO010000043.1 GCA_022703485.1 bacterium | reverse complement strand
TCAACCCCTCTTTCCGCAAAGAGAGGGGTGACCTGAGTTCATCGAAGGTCGGGGTGAGTTGAACTGCGCCAAGTCCCTCGCCTTGAGGAGATGGATTCAGGGTGAGGTCTTTCAAAGTCAGAGTTTAAACTCGTTTTTCAGGAGACTGTAGACTTCAAGGTCTTTGAAAGAGCCGTCAGGAAAAAGCTCTCCATCCCTTTCGATGCCTTCAAGCTTGAAACCGAGCCTTTTGGGGATACTGCTGCTCGGAATGTTGCCGACTGCGCATTTTATCTGGATGCGGTTGATATCAAGCTCTTCAAAAGCGAGCTTCAGCATGGCTTTAACTGAACGGGTCATTATCCCCTTTTTCTGAAAACCTTCGCTCAGCCAGTAACCGATCTCGGTCTTTTTATTGAGCCTGTCAGTGCTTTTGAAACCTGCAAGACCCGCAAACACATTTTTATATAAGATCACGAAAACGAACTCTTTCAGATCTTCAGGTGTGGATGTGACCGACTTTATGAACTCCTGAGTATCACCGATCTCTTTAGTGAATTCGACAAAAGGAAGCCATTTTCCCAGATACTCCCGCTGACCCGTGACCGTATTGAAAACATCCTCTGAATCAAGCAGATCTATCTCTCTGAGCGTTATTTCCTTACTGACCCTGATCTTCATGCCGCTCAAAGCCCTTCTGTGATCGTCCAGACACCCTTTTCCTTGAGCTTAAGAGAGATTATCTCCTTCTGGTCCTCGACTTTTTCGGTATTGTCGAGCCCCTTGACCTTGAAAACAAGATCGTAGTGCTGGACAACGCGGGCATTGTCCATTTCAGGAGATATGTACTGGAATTCCCTTCCTTTAAGGCCGTAATTGACATTTATGAAAGCCTCTGCGTTCTTTCTGAAGTTCTCTATGAGCTCATCGCGGCCTTTGTAGGAATCGTCAATGACCGTCTTGAAAAGCTCCACATCACCGCTGTTCAGTGCGGTCCTCCTTGTTTCAAGGGCGAAAAATATATCGTGCACCGTCCGGGCGTCTATCTTCCTTCCCGAATCTTCCACAAATTTTATATCGGATATCTTCCAGCCGATCTTCTCCCTGACAAGCTTAATGATCTCCTTTCTGCCGATGAAATAAGTCTCTGCCGGATCCCCCGGAGCGCTGTAGGAAAGGTCGTAGTCCACTTCAAGTTCTATTTTTTTCGGAAAGAAAGATGAATTTATTATCTTCGTCGTGTTCATCGAATAGGAATATTTCGTGAAATACTGCTGCTGCAGATTAAGCTGAGTGAGGTAATTCTTCCTGTCAGGAAAATCGTCAGCTATAAGAAGTCCGACCGAATTTATATCGCCTGCATTTAGTTTGGCTTCCCTTATATCAACTATTTTCATTACATCGGGAAGTTCAGACTGCGGAAGGGAGCAGGATGCAAAAAGCGCAAGAATTAAAACGGCGGACAGTTTCAGCAGTGACCTACTTAGCATCTTTTTTACCTTCAGCAGTTGCCTGACATTTTGAAAGCAGTTTCGCTATCCTTTTTTTATTCTTATCTGTCGTTACAGTAAAATTCGCGGAAATGTTCTCGAGCCTCGCCCTTACACCGGGACATTTTTTCTTCATGGCATAGAACTCAGCGACCCTGAGGTCCCTTTCTATCAGGACAAGTTCAGCTTTCTCAAGCTGTTTCAAACCCTTTTCATGGTTGCCGTCATCAGGATAGTTCTTTAAATAATAGCGGTACTGCTCCACAGCCTTGTCCACGATATCAATGTCTTTTTCAGCAGGATTGGGAAATATGAAGAAATCGGAAGGCTTCTGCGCGAAATAGCTGTTCGCTATCTGAAGCTGTGCCCACGGTGTTTTTTCATGTTTAGGACGCATCTTGACAAAACGGCTGTAAACCTCAACTGCCGAAGGATAATCCTCTTTGTGAAAATATGTATCACCAAGCGCAACAGTTGCATAAGGTTCATATTTGCTGTAACTGAAATCGCTTATCACCTTCATGAACTTCTTCTCTGCGACATCGAATTTTCCCTTGCCGAGATAATGGACACCCTCCTTGTAGACGACCTCCGCATCAGATTCAGCGCCCGTAATTACAGGTGCAGAGCCGCATGCGGAAACAAAAAGAATTGAAACAGCAAAGAAAAAAGCGCAGAAACGGTCCATCACTTGTATCCTCTCATAATTGCACGGATCCTGCTCAGGTCGACCCAGCCTTCCACATTGTCCTGGAAGCTTTTCACCTTATACCATGAACCGCTCGAAATTACTATATTTACTATTTCGCCCTCTTTTATGCTTCCTATGGCTGTCAGGGATTCATCGGGCCCGCTTTTAAGCTCTCCGCTTTTCACTACAACACCCCAGACCTCTCTGCTCTGAGAGTCGTTATGTGTGAAAAAAAGGACTGCCGTCACCGCCATCACAAGAAATACCGGAAGCATTGCCGTCTTTATCTTCCAGTCAGGTGAAAAGAACATCATTGATACAAGTATCGCAAAGATATAGACCGAAATGAAGAATATGATAAGCACGATATCGACCGATCTTGCAGGCTCCATCAGTGTAACCGGAATTGTCAGACCGTTTTTTGATGATATCGCCGCGAGATTGTTTTTCGCTTCGGTAAGTTCAGGCGCACGCTGAAGGGTCTGAAGATAGAAGTAGACCGCCTCTCCTGTCAGTCCCATCGCATTTGCGGTTACACCGAGATTATACGAATAAAGAGGATCTCCATCCGATCCTGCCAGCTTATCATTGAACTCTTTATATGCACCCTTGTAATCTTTTTTCAAATAGAGCGAAAAGCCGTCATCTGCAAAAACAGTGACTGACGCAAGCATTACGATGAAAACCGCAAATATCATGTTTTTCATTTTCTTTTCCCCCTGAACCTGAGGGTGTGTGATGCTTTTTCCCTGATCTGAACCATATTGTCCACATTGCCGCCGCTGAATGTCATATACTCTATCTCGCGGATGAGGTTGGTTATGTCAGCGAAAGAGTTCCCGTGCTTTTTAAGCAGGTTATGACTCCGTTCACCTCTTATTTCAATACCGTAAAGGTCTTTGAGCGCATCATAGAATGTATTGAGCAGTTCCGCAGGGTCTTTTGCCGAACTTAACGCATTATCCCATCTGTCGAGCTTCACATTGAACGATCTCGACCTGCGTTTCATCATCAGCCCTGAAAGCCATATGAGGAAAGATATGAGAGAAATGCAAAACGGCACAGCAAGAGCGACCCTGAACCATATTCTTTCAACAATGCTTTTCGTGCTGTAGACCTTCATTCCGGCCGGCAGTTCCTTCAAAAGCTCGTAACTCGTTAACCTGCCCTCTTTATCGCTGTCGCCGCCGCTCACGGTCACATCATTGACATCCACATTCACTTCAGGAGCTTTCACCGTAACCCATCCGTTCTCGCGGCTGAAAGCTTCAAAAGGCTCCATTTTGAGGACGGTGGAACCTTTGCTCACCCCTTTGAGCATGAACTTGTATCTTTTCTCTCCGCAGTAACCTTTTGAGAACTGACTTATTCTGTTATCCACTTCAGGCGAGAATATCTTAAGAGCGCGGTTATCAGCAGGTTTCAGTTCAACCGACTGGAAATTTCCGCAGCCCTTCACTCTGAATTCAACGGTCTCGAGCATACTGTTCCTGTCTATCGTGACGCTGTCTCTGTCAACTTCAACAGTGAAATCTCCGAAAACACCTTCCGGGTGAAGCTGTGCATCGGGAACAGGTTTCAGAGGTATCATAAGCGCCGGAGAAGATATGCTCGTTTTCTTCACATTGAAAAATGATCCTGTCATTACATCAACGATCATCTGAGTGCCGGAGATGTTCTGAACCCCTTTTTCGGGAATTATCGCAAATGTCTTCAGGAGTGCATAATCATACACTTCACCTTCTATTGCAACCCTGTTGAACGAAAGTCTGCTTTCCTGCCTCTCCTCTTTCCAGCAGTTCTCGAACGCCGGAGATTTATACATGCTGAGATCCGATATCGAACCGGGCTTCACGAAAAGGTAGTACCTTACAGTGACAGGCTCCCCTTCATAGACATCACCCTGAGGATCTACAACAGCGCGGATGAAATAACTGGGGGTTTTTCTCTCCCATTTCGTAAGCGGTGATATCAGTGATCCCGGAACAGGAGAACCTTCAGCAGACTGATCGGCACCTGATATGTCGTCCTGTGAATCCCCTTTTCCTGAACTCATTCCGGAACCGCTTCCTGTGACTGTGACCGTTACAGTGTTTGAACTTTCTGTCTTTCCATTTTTAAGGACCGCTCTGGCAGGACCTATTTTGAAAACGCCGTTTTTCACTGCACGGAGAAAGTATGTGTAATTGATGCTTTTTTTACTTTCCATCTTCCCGTTAATGATGCTTATCGAATTGGACTGGGATTCTGATCTGTTCTCTACCTCGAAACCGTTGAAATCAGGCTCTACAATAGACTCGAACGAACCTTCCGCAGAGAGTATCAGCCTGAAAGAACCATCGACCTGAACTGTGTCGCTGTCAGCGGAAAGAGTTACAGAAGCTCCCCTCAGTCCTAAGCCGGCGAACATTAAAAACAGAAATATGGAAGTCTTTGTAATCCTTTTCATTTACCCAACCATCCTCACCAGGTCTGACCGCTTTGAGAATCGCTTTCCTTCTTTAGCATGAAAGGTGATATTTGCAAATTTTTCCTCTGATCGAACTGTTTCAGGACCGCCTTCCTGTCCTCTTTCTTTTCATCTTCATCCTTTTTCTCTTCAGCGGAAGCGGCTTCCTTCTCAACATCTTTCTTCTCATCCTGTTCAGCTTTCTGCTGATCTTCCTGCTGATCTTTGTTTTCCTGATCTTTGTTTTTCTGATCCTTATTTTCCTGAGGATCCTGATCTTTCTTCTGTTCCTGCTGCTGATCTTTATTGTTCTGTTCCTGCTGATCCTTGTTTTCCTGCTGCTGTTGCTGTTGCTGTTCCTGCTGAACTATCATCCTTCTCACTATCTCGAGGTTCTCCGCTGTGTCTGCCTCAGGTTTTTCAATTAGAGACCGGATGTAGTATTTTTCGGCATCAGACAGTTTTTTAAGTCCTGTCATGGCATTTCCCATGTTGTGGAATATCCTCGATTTCAGTTCTTTCCCCGCTTTCCCTGTTTCAAGCGACCTTTTATAGGCATCAAGCGCTCCCTCATTGTCTCCCGCTTTAAGTTTTGCATTACCGAGATCGTAATAGGCCTCGGCATTGTCTTTGAGCCTTTCAGCGGCTTTGGAGAACTGCTCCGATGCTTTGTCCATTTCACCTTTTGAATAACTTTCCCGTCCTTTTACACTTTCATCCGACTCCTTTTCAAAAGGGGTGAAGGAAAGTGTCAGAGCCGATATCAGCAGCAGAAGTATCACTTTTCCCATTGCTTCCTCCAGTTCATAGAAAGAGCCATGAAAACAAAGTATATAACTACGGCGAAAAGAAGCGGTATCTGGAATTTCTCGGTATAGATGTGCACAGTCCTGTCCTCATTTTTCACCGACTTCCTGAAATCCTTTATGTAAGAGCTTATCGTCTCTCCTTTTTTGATCTCGAAAGCGTTGAGTATCGAGACACATTTTTCAAAGAAATCTTTATCCAGTCTTGATATGACGGTGTTGTCACTGCTGTCTTTCAGGTAGCTGTCACCTATCTTGACAGGAGCCCCTTCAGCAGTTCCCAGAGGCAGGATCGCAAGGTGTATGCCGTTATCCTTTATCTTTCTGCTCATGGATTCGAAATCAAGCTCAGGGTCCTCTCCGTCAGAGATGACAACTATGAGCCTGTCAGATTCGGTGCCTGACCCCGTGAGAGTTGATATCGCAAGGTCCATTGCGGTTCCCAGTGAAGTTCCCTGTTTTTCTATCATTCCCGGTTCAAGAACGGAGACGACAGTTGAAAGCGTTTCGTAATCATCCGTCAGTGGCATCTGAAGGAATGCCGCTCCGGCAAACGGTATCAGTGCGACCCTGTCTCCATTCAGAGAACTGAGCACATCGAGCATAAGCCTTTTCCCTTTTTCATATCTCGGACCGTTCTCGTCCTCGGCATACATGCTGATACTGACATCGAACACAACCGCGATGTCTATTCCGTCACTTTTTGTACTTACCTCCTCACCGCCGATCAGGGGTCTTGCGGCTGAGATGGAAAGAAGTGCAAGCAGGAGGAACATCAGCATCCTTCTGTACCATATCTTTCTGATCGAGAACTTCTGCACCTTCTCTATCTGCGCTTTTGAAAAAGCGGTCAGGAACTCACCTCTCTTTTTGGATGCATACGCCATCCATATCATGATCACAGGGAACCAGACCAGTATGGAAAGAAGATATCTCCAGTCGTAGAATTTCATCTTTCAACCTCCGGATAGAGCCTGAAAACAAGTGCAGAGACCCTCGCAAGGCACAGCAGTATTATTGAAAGTATGATGAAATAAGGGGCATATTCATTGTATATCTTGAGCTTTCTTGCAGGAACGGGACTTTTTTCAAGTTCGTCAATGTCCTTGAAGGCTTTTTTAAGCTCATCGGTCGATATTGACTGATAGAACTTTCCGCCCGATTTTTCGGATATCTGTTTAAGAAGTCCGGGGTTTATCGGCATTTTTATGTTCTGGTAGGTGTCATTACCGAAAAAGTCCTTTCCTGTGGGGAACGGTACCGGCTTATCGGTGCCTATCAGTATCGAATATACCTTGACGCCCTCTTTTGCCGCAATGTCGGCCGCTGTGAGAGGGCTCAGGTTGCCGGCGTTCGAATCGCCGTCTGTCAGAAGTATTATTATCCTGCTTTTAGCTTTGCTTCCGGAAAGTTTTGAAAGCGCAAGCCCCAGACCGTTACCTATTGCGGTGCCGTCTTCGATCACTCCGGTTTTGAGCCTTGAAAGAAGTTCGCTGAATATGTCATAATCGGTCGTCAGGGGGACCTGCAGAAAACTTTCTCTTGCGAAGAAGACCAGTCCGAGCCTGTCGGAAGACCTTCCTTTCACAAAACTTTCTATAACTTTTTTTGCCGCCTCGATCCTGTTCTTGGGCTGGAAATCAAGCGCTTCCATGGAACCTGAGATATCAAGTGCGACCATTATGTCCTTTCCTTCGACCGGAGGTGTCACCGTTCTTTCAAGGCTTACAGGTCTTGCAAGCGCTGTTATCGCGGCAAGGATCGCTAAAATATCAAACAGGAACGGAAGCATGAACTTCCACGAAGCGCGGGCACGGATATTCCTGAAATTTGAATATATCATTCTGCCGGACTGGCCTCTAAACCTTAAATGAAGGTACACTGCCGGAATTAAAAGCAGTGCTGTCAGCAGATATAACGGATCAAGAAACTGCATTGGTGTTCACTCCGCTTTTTTCGATTCCGTTGACAATGTTCTCAAAACCGCTGTAGATCATGTCCAGATCACTGTCACAGAGCTGTTCGTCGGCGAACTTGAACCTGTCACCGGTTTTCAGCACATCGGCGATCATCTGACCGTATCCTGAGAAAAGCGCATCTTTTTTAAGTTCCCGTCTGATCTCATAAGTCGTCATTTCGGCATAGTTTCTGCCGCTTTTAACCGACATGTATGTCCTGAGACCGTTAGTGACTATGTCGACAAATGACTCAAGATCGCCGATCTCTCTTTTTTCACGGGCTTCTTTCAAAAACCGCATCGCAATCTCAAAAGGTGTCGCAGTAATGACAGGAACAGGTTTAGATCTCCTGAACTTTCTGAGCAGATATCTGATAAGAATGAACAGGATCACAGCAAGTACAAGAGCTCCCGCGGCATAAAGAATTGTATAGTCCTTCTCCATTATCTTTGCTGTTTCTTTTATGTCCCGCAGGTTCATGTCATTTTCCTGAGTCCTGCTTTGCGAAGTTATCCTGAATGAAGCGGTGTTCGCGGTTTTTCCGTCGAGGCTCAGCTCTATTTCAGGAACTTCGAATTCGCCGTTTTTGAGAGCAATGAGCTTTACGACAAGCGACTTACCGTCAGCGGAAGGCTCTATGCCTGTTATGGCAAGATCGCTGTTCTCTTTGACAAATCTGGCGGACATGTTCTTTCCGGGAAGTGTCTCGACATTCACCAGAAGCTCTTCGCCGGTGAGGATGCTTTCTTTTTGAGGCACGGTCTTTAAAAGGTCTGCAAAAACAGAAAAAGAGAAAAATATAACTATCAGGAATATCAGCTTTTTCATTTTTTTCTCACCCTGCTCAATTTTCTGAAACCGTTAACGAGGTCGTCTATGAAATTCTCCCTGTTCCTTATCCAGATGGGACGCAGGCCTATCCTTTTGAACGCATCATCTTTTTCACTTACGAATTTATTGAACTTCATCTCTTCAAGTGTCCCGAAATCTATCATTACGGTCTTTCCTGTTTCGGGGTCCACTGTATTGACAGCTCCTTTTATCACGGGCAGATATGTTGAATCATCATACACTCCGACCGGGATTATCTCATGTTTCGAGGCCATCACCTTGAGAGGTTCAGGCATGTCATTAAAGAACATGTCCGACATGAAGAATACGAGGGCTTTTCTTTTCATCACTTTGTTCATGAGCCTGAATGCAACTGCGGGGTCCGTCCCTTTGCCTTTCGGTTTTGCGGTGAGAAGCGCCCTTATGACTGTAAGCAGATGGTTCCTTCCTTTTCTGGGAGGTATGAACTCTTCTATTCTGTCAGAGAAAAGGAGAAGTCCCACTTTGTCGGAGTTCTTTATTGCACTGAATGCGATCGCTGCCGCTACTGTCGCCATGACTTCCTGTATCCCGTAACTTCTTCCGTAAAGGGTCGATCCCGATATGTCGGCGGCGATCATGACGGTAAGCTCTCTTTCCTCGCGGTAAAGCTTCACATAGGGCTTGTTCATCCTTGCAGTGACATTCCAGTCGATCATTCTGGCATCATCACTGTCGGTATATTCCCTCACTTCCTGGAATTCGAGCCCCTGCCCTTTGAAAAGCGTGTGGTAGGAACCCTGAAGGTAGTCATCGACCTTTTTTCTTACATTGAGCTCGATATACCTTATTTTCTTTAACAGTTCTTCGTTGAGCATGAAGACTACGGAACCTCCACCCTGTTGAGAAGTTCTGCTATTATCCTGTCTGTCGATACTTTTTCAGCTTCCGCTTCAAATGACGGTATTATTCTGTGACGGAGAACCGGATATGCCACTTCCTTGATGTCTTCGGGTGTCACGAAGTTCCTTCCCTCCATGAAAGCCCTGATGCGGCCTGCAAGTATAAGGTAAAGGCTGGCTCTCGGGCTTGCTCCGACATCAATGAGCTGTGCGATTGATTTTTCCTTCGGAGTTCTTGTCTCGAAAACGATGCCGAGAACATATTTTTTGATCCTTTCATCGGTATAGATCGATTTCACGGTCTCCTGCCATTCCTTTATCTCGGGGGCTCCGAGTATCCTGTTAAGTTTCTGGTCAAGTTCTTTCTTCTCAAATTTCTCAATGATCCTGAGCTCTTCGTCCTTGGTGGGATAGTTTATGAGTATTTTGAACATGAACCTGTCGACCTGTGCTTCGGGAAGTGCGTATGTCCCTTCCTGTTCAAGCGGGTTCTGTGTTGCAAGGACGATGAAGGGATCGGGGAGTTTAAAGGTGGCATCACCTATCGTGACCTGTCTTTCCTGCATGGCTTCAAGGAGTGCGGACTGCACTTTTGCAGGGGCGCGGTTTATCTCATCGGCAAGTATCACATTGGCGAAAACGACCCCTTTCTTGATCTCGAAGGAATGTTCGCTCATGTTGTATATCCTGCTTCCCATGATGTCTGCCGGAAGAAGGTCGGGTGTGAACTGGATACGCTGGAACTGGAGATCTGTGGCATCCGCGAACGCCTTGACCGCAGTTGTTTTGGCAAGACCGGGGACACCTTCAAGAAGTATGTGCCCTCCGCCTATCATTCCCATGATGAGACCTTCGACCATTTCCTCCTGACCTACGATCACCTTGGATATTTCGGTCTTCAGAGCGTTCACGGCGATCGCCTGAGCCCTTATCCTTTCATTAAGTTCAGCAAATGCCATTCTTTTCCTCCGTAATTCACAAATTCCGTGCTTAAAAACAGATTGGATACTATTTTTATTTCAAAAAAAATCAATCTGATGGAAAAAAACCAGCTATATAGTCATATCACAAGATTTTTTCTGAGAACGAATATAAAAACAATCCCTGTGACAAGTGCTGTGATCCCCATTACGGTGAGTGCCTGAATAACTGTGTAAACATCGGCGATCCAGCCGAAAACAGGTATGATCGCAGCATAAAACAATCTTCCGGCAAAACTTTCAGCAGACAGCACTGTCGCCCGGATATCGGAAGTTGTAAGCCGGTTGATATAATCAGCGATCACAGTGTTTTTAAATCCTCTCACGAACTGCTGGATAAAGCAGAATATGAAACTGAAAATAAAAACAAAACCGCTCATAAGGAAATAGCTGACGGCAACGAGAAAGATCAGTATTGCAAGAGAATATCTTCTTCCCAACCTGCTTTCAATAATGTAGGCATACTTCGAAGAGAATGCTGATACGAGCTGAAACCCGGCAAAAACGATACCGAAATATGCAACATCCAGTCCTGAGATTTTGAAATAAGGCTGATAAAGCCATAGAACTGCCTGATTGAAGGCGTAGACAATACCTGAATATATGATCAGCCACTTCAGATTTTCCTTTTTCAATATTTCAGATCTCACAATACGGACCAGTTCAGCCGTATAACCCTTTTCAAGTGCAGGTTTATATCTTTCCGGCTCCTGCATGGATACTGCAACCGGAATCATAAGTGCAAAAAACGGGATCGAAGCATAAAGAGTGTACCTTAGATCGATCTTTGCAATTAATCCGCCTGCTACATTCGAAACAGCAAGAGCGATCATCGAATAATATAAAGCTTTCCCCCATATTTCCTTGTATCTCTCCTCCATTCCCATACTTTTCAAAGTATCGAACAGCAATGCACCCGTAGTTCCGGATGTAAATGACATTGAAAAAGCAAAAAACACTTCCCCGATAAGAAAATGAAAGAAATTATGTCCTGTGCTGTAAACCGAAATAGCTATAAAGCCGGTTATTCCGGCAAGAACAAGCGCCTTTTTTCTGCCATGAACATCGGCATAATAGCCCGTCGGAACTTCAAGGATCACAGCAAGAATTGCAAAAATTGACTGGAGTATCATCACTTCAGTCAGGCTCAGACCGTTATCCTGCCAGAAGAGAACCATGACAGGAACTGAAAAAAACATCCCGGAAAGCGTCTGGTAAAGATAAAACTTCCAGATATTGCCTTTCATATTATTAATTTACTCCTCTAAATCTTTTCTATTCCTTCAGAACCATGTCGATGCACATTACTGCGGCGAGGATGAGTTTTCTGATGTCGGAATCAGCCGGGACATTACTGTTGATCTGAAGCATGTAGTTATCGGCTGATGTGAAAAGCTCTTTACCGATTCCCGCCCATTTTTTTGAAACACTGGCGTATTCTGTGTCTCCTTCAACGAACCTGAAGTCCCAGCTTGTCCATTTGCCCTGAAGGACACACACAGGTCTGTCGTTTTTATCCAGAACGCTGAACCTGCCGCCTATCGAGAAGAACTTCTGTTTGAATCCGCCTATCCTGTTATCGTTTTCATCAAAGACCGAAACATCGGAAACAAAAAACGAGACGCCTCTTGTCACCCGCACAACCTGCCTGCCGTCCGTAGTCCTGATCCTTACATCGAAAGGTGTCATTCTTTTGTAATCGGTGAACCTGAAAAGTTTTGTGAATATCCCGAGATTCTCCTCACGGCACTCCATCATAACACTGTTAGTCTCAGGATCGAGAATATCATAGTTGTTAGCGGCTTTTAAAATGCCGGTATGCTCTTTTACAAAAAAACTGCTTCTGTTGATCACATTTTCCATTATTCACCTCTTTTATTAAAAAAATCTGTTTGAAACTGGTGTTATCTCGTAATCGGTGATGTTGTCAGAGATTATCATGAAAACCTTAACGCGGGCGGTGACCTTTCCTTTTTTTAGGACGGGAAATCCGTCAAGCGCTGTATAAATGAACTCGAAATCATACTGTTTCATCGCCCAGTGGGGTTTTGCAAGAGTCCCTTTGAGCTTCACAAGTTCGAGTTTAGCGGGGTCTATCAGTATCTCCCCTTTGAAATACCGCGCAGTGTTCTTTGCAGGAACCACCTTGAATTTAAGACAGTTGTGCCCGTCAAATGTTTCACTGCCGGCCGGTTCAAATCTGTAATTATCTTTTGCTTTTTTGTCGAACAAGGGAAAGAACGGTTCTATCTCTCTTGTGTCATATTTTTTTGTTTCAGCAACGACTCCGTTCTCGGAATATTTCAAGGCTTTTATGTCCGGTGTCTTATAAAAATGGTCATGCCTTTCAATTGTAACTTCGAACTTCTTGAGCACCTCGCCGTTTTCAGGGTCCTTTGAAACCGCCGATACATTCCTGACGCTCACCACACCCTGTTTTGATTCATAGATCTTTGAGAATTTTGATATCATCGCCTCAATTTCAGAAGGGACTTGCTGTGCTGAAAGAGCTGAAAAGAATATAATGAGGATCAGAAAAAGGATGGACCGCATGTCATTCTGTGATGGACATGTATCTTGAAAGATCGTCTATGTCATTCTCGCCCGGAAGCTCTTTTCTCATGAACCTGTACCTTATCTTGAAATGAATGCCGGCAAGGAATCTGTAAACCCTGAAGTTGAGATCTTTGTGGGGTCTGCCGTCTTTTTTCATGAACTGAGTTATCCTTTCCATAAGCTTAACTGTCGACTCGTATTTTGAGAATGGATCGACAAAATCAGCCGCCCATCTGTTCTTTATGACAAAATCAAAAATATAAAAGGTTATCATCTTTATTTTCATCTCTTCAGGTATCTTGTCGGGGATCGGCAGACTGGCTATAGAACCGAACCTTTTCTCCATTTCCTCAACTGCGGCCTGCATCATGTCGTTCTTTGATGAAAAATAGGAATAAAGGGATGCCGGAGTTGTCCCGCAGGCTGAAGAAATATCGTTCACACTGATATCCCACCCGCCTTTTTCAGAGACAAGCTGAAGGATCTTTTCAACTATTTCATTTCTCGCACCGTGAGAAAGTACTGAACTCTGACTTCTTACTTTGTTCATGAATAAATGTACCAAAAATAAAAATGCCGTCCTCAATTTACTCATTTGAAAATCTTTTACAAATTTGTCTGTTCTTTTATAATCGGTTGACTTCAACAATGGGGTAATGTCATGAAAGTTGTGCTTGCCGGATACAATATCGATGCCGATATCATTGAAGACCTTAAAAAAAGAGCCGGGTGGGAACCTGACAATGTGACACCTGAGACTTTAAGCGCTTCATATGCAAGGATATCGAGGGACCCTTCTGACATCGGTGAGATAAGAAAGGCCGCAAGAGTGGAGACTGAAAAAGCGAGGAAGTCCAATGAGACCATAATTTTCGGTCTGGGCCATGCAAGCGTTGCCGAACATGCAGTGTTCAATTTCGATATTACAGGCATTTCAAGGCTTGCTGTCGAAGAGATACAGAAGTTCAGACTTGCATCTTTCACAGAGAAAAGTCAGAGGTATGTCAAACTTGACGGGGACTTCATCACTCCTTCTGAGCTGGATGACGGTGAATACAGGGAAATGATGCAGTCTCTGATAGGCATTCAGAACGAAACCTATTTCTCTCTTTACGAAACACTTTCCGGCCACCTTTTTAAAAAATTCCCCGCGAGGATAACAACGAAACAGGGCAAGACAACTGTGGAAGGCTGGGCTAAAGAAGATGCAAGATATGTCGTATCGCTTGCCACGCTCACACAGTTCGGAATGACGGTCAATGCAAGGACCCTTGAGAACATGCTCAGACGGTTCAAAGCGTCCCCTCTTTCCGAGATCAGGGAGCTCGGGGAATATATCTACAACACGGTGCATCCGCTGTCACCTTCAATAATCAAATATACTGAACCTACATCTTACGACACGGGAAGAGAGCAGATGATCCGTGAAACACTTTCCAAATATGAAAAGAAGCTCATGTCACCTGAATATGATCAGATACCGGTAAAACTTCACAGTGTCACGCGTGATGCCGATACAGTGCTGTGCGCCGCGCTCATATACAATTATTCAGGTTCAGATTACGCATCGTCAATGGAGTCCGCACAGTCTTTAAGTACCCAGCAGAAGAAAGAACTTATAAAAGCTTCATTATGTTCAAGAGAGAGCTATGACAAGGTTGAAAGAGCTTTTGAAACGGTTGAGTTCGTCTTTGAACTTATTGTAAGCGCTACGAACTATGCCCAGCTCAAAAGACACCGCATGAGCTCACAGCTCGTTCAGGACTATGATACGGCACTCGGATACACGATCCCCCCTTCGATAATCGAAACAGGCCAGACGACCCTTTTCACAGAGATAATGAAACGGAGCGAAGATTTTTACTACCTTGTTGAAAAGAACTATCCGTCAGTGAAAAATTACGCTCTGACCAACGCCCACAGGAGAAGGGTCCTGATGAAGCTCAATGCAAGAGAGCTCTATCATTTCATCAGCCTCAGGGACGACGAGCATGCACAGTGGGACATCCGCGAAACGGCAAAGGAAATGAAACGGCTCGCTGAAAAAGAGGCACCGCTCACCTCCATGATGCTCAGCGGAAAAAGCGACTTCCACGAATGCCGCAAAAAAGTGTTTGAAGAATAGATTCCTCAAAAACCGCCACTGACAGCCACAACTAAAAGTTTCGGTCATACACGAATCTTTTTATATAAAAATGCTGCCCTGACCCCTGTTGTGTTATCGGCAGGTTAGGGGATTAACACAACACAATAGATATTGTGTTGCGTTGGGGTAAGTTTTGGATAGAGTGCGGCAGGGAACGAATCAAATAAATAAGTTATTTAATTACTTCCAAACACCTTACATATCCAAGCCCTCCAACAGAATAATAATGATGTATATTTCCAATATCAAAGCCTACTAACCAGGCAAGGTGCTCATTATCTGATAATTTAGAAGATGACCAAAGATACCCTTGATCTCCAAAAACAGAGTATTTTTTCGGGTTGTCAAAATCATAATTACAATCTCTACATAATTCACTCCAACATTCTTCTGAAGACAAACACTCATCAATTACGCCACAACTACCCTCCGGTTCGGTTGCAGGGCAGTTCTGTATTAGTGTCCTGAGCTCAGATATTGTGGGAAGCCTGCCACCAATATTTTCGCAATAAACTACTGCATCATCCCAAATCATATGGTCAGTAGAAATATTTGACCATAAGAAACCACCATGTTCAAGACAAAATTTATTATCTTCAGGGCATGGATCAATAATATCTGTTGTGTCCGCATCTATTAACAATTCACCATTATCAAAATCATTATTCACACTACCATTGTCGTTTTTGTCTTCTTTGTCATCAGAAATTCCCGTATCAATATTACATCCGGAATTAACTGTAAAAACAGTAATTAAAACTAAAGAAAAAAAATACAAATTATTCATCTTTATTTATCCTCGCTTTTTTACCACGGCATCATAGCATAAGTCACACTACCTATTAAATACACTAAAAAGACTAACATCGCAAATGTTATATATTTATATTTTCTATGAGGAAACTTAGAAAAAAGAGCCGATAAAATAAAAAATAGCACAGCAATTTCAAACATTTCTGAATCGTGATATTCAATCCTAAACCTCATAAAATAAACACCAAGCTTGTGGGATTGAAAACCAAAAAAATCTTTATTATGAAAATAAATTAACAACCAAAAAACGGATGCAACTGACACATAGCAAAGAATTCCAAAAAAAGTAATGCTAAAGAGCTTTTCTCTCACTTTATTAAGGATGGTCATCAAACGATTTTTATCCACCATTTTACTTATCTCCAGCAGAAACACCCTGCCACTGATAAAAATTCCAACCGCAGGGGTCTGGTCGCTATAAGTTCATCATACTTGTATTCAACTATTTTTCCAGAAAGCGGTTGTGTTCTCAATGGCTGTCCAGGTCGAATCTGCAGAAACAGTCTGCAAAAGTTTTTTTCATAACTGTTTTCCTTGAAAATTCATTTTAAAGTGCTATATTGCCGACGCGAAGGCGGGCAAAGTGTCTGTTTTCAAGGGGTTTTTTTATGGACCTTAACATTTCCGACATATCAAGGCTGTTGTTAAAACCTGAGAAGGACATTCTTCAGCTAGTCAGAAAAAAGGAAATACCGTTCAATATCGTTCACGACAGGATCGTTTTCAACAAGCACCACATCATAGAATGGGCTCTTGAACGCAACCTCCCGCTGAACATTTCAGGCACCGGGAAGTTCACCGAATACAGAATAAAGGACATAAGCTCACTGATGAGCCCCGAAGCCTTCTTCTACGACTGCGAACTCGCACCTGAGGCATATATCGAGAAGATGATATCCATGATACACCTTGAGCCCGACGTGGACAGGGAAATAATAGTACAGCTTCTCAAAAGCCGCGAGAAAATGATGAGCACAGCCATCGGCAACGGCATTGCACTGCCCCATCCGAGAGTACCGCTCATGGTCGGACACGACAGACCCCTGATAAACTTTTTCTTTCTCAGGAACCCCATCGACCTCAATTCAGTTGACGGAAAACCGGTACACACTGTGATTCTGCTCATATCCCAGACAATAAATCAGCACCTGAGCCTTCTTGCACACATCAGCTTCCTTCTTTCCAAACCCTCTTTTTATCAGGCGATCGAAAAAAGGGAAAGCTATGACCGGATAACCGCCGCTGTCAGAAGCATTGAAAATGAAAGAACGGCAGGCGGCAGATGAACACACTGTTCTTTGCAGGAATTGCAGTCCAGATATCGGCACTCGTTTTCACAGCAGTGATAAAAGACAGGCTGACCGCTCTTAAACTTTCGCAATGGGTCCTGATACTCGGACTTTTAATATCGATAGTTCCTACCGTCGCAACACTCTTTTCAGCAGGTTCAGGGATATCAGCTCCGTATGAATGGCTCAGTTTTGACGGACTTTCAGGTTATTTTCTTTTTGTGATCCAGCTCGTGGCCATACCCACAACTCTTTACAACATGCCTTATTTCAGCCATTACATAGAAAAGAACAGATCTGTCACATCGTTTCTTGTATTCTACATAATCCTCATAGTTTCATCACAGGCTATAGTCATATCAAATCATGCAGTGCTTTTCCTCGTATGCTGGGAGATAATGAGCATTTCAGGTTATGTGGCGATGCTTCCGGAAAAGGAGAAAGAGGAAGTGCAGACAGGAAGTTTCTACTACCTTGCCGCTTCACATGTACTTATATTTATAATGTATATTGCATTCTTCATCCTCCACAGAATATCAGGCAGCTGGCTTTTCACAGATTTCAGCAATACCGGATTTGACACGGCATCTGCCGTCCTGATATTCATCCTCTCTTTCTGCGCTTTCGGAATAAAGGCAGGCTTCATGCCTTTCCATTTCTGGCTTCCCAAAGCACACCCCATCGCCCCCACACCGCTCAGCGCTTTCCTTTCAGGTGTCATAATAAAGCTCGGCATCTACGGAATAATGAGAACGATACTCTTCCTGCCGGCACTTCCTGAATGGACAGGATGGCTTGTTCTCTGCATCAGCATGATAAGTGCTATATTCGGTGTATGGTACGCACTTGCCCAGCATGACATAAAAAGACTTCTTGCATATCACTCTGTAGAAAATATCGGTATCATAGGGCTCGGAATAGGCATAGGACTTATCGGCTCAGCCAACGGATCCGATGCCATCGCAGTCCTCGGTTACGGAGGAGCGCTCCTTCACACCCTGAACCACGCCGTATTTAAAAGCCTCCTTTTCACAGGAAGCGGAGTCATATATCAGAACCTCGGCACAAGGAATATTGAATCGATGGGAGGAATAGTCCACTACACGAGAATGTTCCCTCTGCTGTTCCTCATAGGTTCAGTTGCAATAAGCGGAATACCGCCATTGAACGGATTCATTTCAGAGTTCATGATATTCAACGGATTCTTCACAATATCATCTGAACTTAAAAACGACTATTCACTTGCCATGCTGATATGTGTCGTGGGACTCGCTTTTGTAGGCGGACTTGCAGTCGCATGTTTTACAAAAATAAATTCCATAATGCTTCTCGGAGCTGAAAGAACAAAGATAGATTCATTTAAAGTATCACGGATGGAATACGCATCGCTCTGGATATTCGCGGCCATATGCATCATCATCGGCTTCTATCCCCAGCCGGTGCTTTTCATGCTTAATTCAGTGCTTGCCGGCGGTTTTACAGAAGAAAGCGCGGCAGGACTTTTTTCAATAAACTGGATGTACATAAATATCGTATCTCTCTCCGTGGCTATTATCGTGGCGGCACTTTTCGCTGTAAGACTGCGCATCTTGAAAAAATTCGGAGGAAGGAGATCTCCTGCATGGGGATGCGGATACCATGACATAACTCCGAAAATGCAGTACACAGCATCATCCTATGCAGACGAGCTCAATACAATCCCGAAAGCCATACTCATGTACAGGAAACATACCGTGGAACACGGAACAGTATATCCTGAAAAAGCGTCTTTCGGATCGCACTCGGACGACCTCGTTGAAAAGACCGTTATACTTCCGGGATTCAGAAAATTCAGACAGCTGATGCTCAGGCTCGACTATTTCAGCATGTCCGATGTAAGATACTATGTGTTCTTCATCCTGCTTACTATAGCATTTTACGCAATGGCGGCACTTTTATGGAACTGAACAGATTTTTACAGGGGACAGTGTCCCTTCTTTTCATACTTGCCTTCTCGCCGATGTTCGCCGGAATGGTGAATAAACAGAAGGCTCTGTTCGTGGGAAAGATCGGAGCACCCGTACTTCAGCCGTATTATGAGCTGATGAAACTTTTCCGTAAAGAAACTATCAATGCCGACTCGGCATCTTTCATAAGTGTCATATCACCTCTGATAAATTTCGCATCCGTACTTGTTGCGGCCGCCATCCTTCCGATAGGTTTCTGGGAACCGTTCATAAGTTTTAACGGCGATATCATTCTTTTTGCATATCTTCTGGGACTTGCAAGATTCTTCCAGATACTTGCCGCAATGGACATCGGAAGCTCTTTTGAAGGCATGGGAGCAAGCCGTGAAGCCCTTTTTGCGGTGTTCGCCGAACCGATATTCTTCTTCACCGTGGGAAGCATCGCATTTGTGAGCGGACACACCTCCATGTACGACATTCTCCATTCAGTGAGACTTGACAGCTTCACCGTTATAGTGTTCATCGTCGTCTGCTCCATATCGACATTCATCCTTGCCGTTACCGAATGCTCGCGAATGCCGGTTGACGACCCCAACACTCACCTTGAACTTACGATGATACACGAGGTCATGATACTCGACAATTCCGGCATAGATCTCTTCTTCTACCAGATATCCAGCTATATAAAACTTTTCATATATTCAGTTATCCTCACATCTTTCTTCTATCCCTTCAGCGTCCAGAACTACTGGCTCGCCCTTCTGATCTTTCTGGTCGTAATGGTGTCCATATCCACAGCCCTTGCGGTAACTGAGACAATAACCTCGAGGTTCCGGATGAAAAACATTCCGCAGTATCTGCTGTTTGCGACTGCGATAGGCATATTGAACCTGCTTATATTCACTTTTTCAGGGTAAAAAGATGCAGAATGTACTGAGTATACTCTTCTGTCTTTCACTTTTCTACATAACAATAACATCAAGCGTAAAAGCCTACATATCGACTCTCAGGTTCCAGGGAATGCTCCTTGTCATCCTCATGATACTTCCGTTCATTCCCGACTTTTCGATCTACGGACTGATACTGCCGCTTACAATGCTTATCGTAAAGGTCATAGTTGTCCCCAGATACATGACAAAGATCATGAACGACCTCAACATGAAAAGGGATATCGAATCGACCATACAGCAGTTCAACTTCCTTCTTCTCGTATGCCTTTCAATGGCTGTCATTTTCCTTGTCTCCAATTATCTTTCAAAAAGCACGGACATCGCCGTGATACCTTTTGCGACAGGATTTTCCGCCGTTACCGTCGGGATCTACATCATAATATTCAGAAGAAAACTGCTGATACATGTTGCTGGATTTCTCGTGCTTGAGAACGGAATATTCCTGTTCGGACTTGCCGTTACATCGGAATTCCCGCTTATAATAGAGCTCGGCAGCCTTCTTGATGTATTTGCTGTTGTGTTCCTCATGGGGATCGCAATAAACAGGATAAGTTCGACAATATTCACTAATGACCGCCGGGTGAAACCGAGGGAGCCATAGATGACACCGATACTTATCATTATACTCCTCCCGCTTGTAACAGCTTTAATTTGTCTTGCAATAAAGAACTGGAAAGTCGAATATGCCATCACACTTGGTTCAGCCATCGTACACGCCGCTATATCGTTCGGGATATTCACAGGATTCCTCACACCGGAAAAAGTGTTCATGTTCGAGCTTGATGCTCTCGGAAGACTTTTCCTGCTTGTGCTTTCCAACACATATTTCTGGATAGTTCTGGTCTCATATTCATACATCAAACTTCCTGTGGAATCTGATTCGACAAGCGGAAAAAGATATTATTTCATGCTCATGAACTTCTACCTCGTCGCAAATACCGCAGCAGTTATGAGCAATCATTTCGGAATGTACTGGGTCGCCGTCGAGATGACAACTCTGAGCGTAGTGCCGCTTGTGTACTATTCCAGAAGCGATGAAGCCCTCGTGGCGATGTGGAAATACCTTTTCATAGTATCCGTCGGTATAGCTTTCGCTTTCATCGGCATCCTTTTCCTTGCACTTTCAGCAAAAGGAACGGTGCTTGAAGGTGAACAGCTGTATTTTACCGAATACATGAAAAATGCCGCGGAATTAAGTCCGGTCTGGCTCAAGGCGAGCTTCATATTCATTTTCGCAGGGCTCAGCACCAAGATAGGCATAGCTCCGATGCATTCCGGCGACATTGATGCGACAAGCAGTGCACCGAGCCCGATAGCCGCACTCTTTTCAGGAACCCTGAGAATAACAGCGCTGCTGGGAGTACTGAGGATCTTCCGGATAATGATACCTACGGATTCATTTGAGTTCGCCAAGGCCGTCATAATAGCAGGAGGTCTTTTTTCCATATTCGTAACATTCATATACATGTTCAAAGTCACTGACTACAAGAAAATGGTCGCATATTCAAGCGTTGAACATCTGGGCATTATCGCTCTGGGCATAGGCACAGGCGGCCTCGCATTCATCGGCGCACTTTACCATATCGTCTTCAATTCCATGACCAAGATCGGTTTTTTCTTCTGCGCAGGCAAAATACATCTTAAATACCGTTCAAGGAATGTATCTGACATAACAGGTGTTCTTGACAGGATACCGTGGACAGGGTGGATATTCCTTATATCGTTCTTTGCAGTATCCGGCATACCTCCGTTCGGATTCTTCTTCAGCGAGCTCAGAATATTTGAAGGAGTGCTGTTCTCGGAAAGACCTTATCTTCTGATCCTTGCAATGGTGTTTCTGATCTTCATTTTTATAAACATGGGACGAACAGTTTTCGGCATGCTTTATAAAAAAGGGCCGGAGACATTCACCGGCGAAAAGGACCCTTTCAACATCTTCCATTTCACATCCATTTCGATCCTTGTCATCATGGTTCTCATAGCTGTCTCCGATCCTCAGGTGCTTGCACAGAACATAAAAGACATTGCCAACGATTTCGGTATGCTGCCATGAGTTCACTTAACATTCATAACACTCAGTCTTTCAACTTGAATTCCTTGACTTTCCTTGAGAATGCGGATTTTAGAAAACATCTGATCTCTGAACTTTCTGCAGGGAAAAGAATGATAGCGCTCTGTCCTGCTGACAGGAACGACCGTTCTAAAGTGATAGCTGTCCTTGCAGACCGTACAAATTCCATGATATCCGTTTCTGGTTGGGACACAGGCGGCAGACTTGAGTTTGAAAGTTTCGCCAATGACTTCCCGCATACCAACTTCTTTGAGTGTGAACTTGCCGAGAACCACGGATTCAAACCTAACGGTCACCCATGGCTCAGGCCGGTCAGAAAACAGACCGTCATTGACGGAAACAGACCTTACAAGTTTTACAGCATCGAAGGCGATGAGATCCATGAAGTTGCTGTAGGACCCATCCACGCCGGCGTTATCGAGCCCGGTCATTTCAGGTTCCAGTGCCACGGTGAACTTGTATACAACCTTGAAATAAATCTCGGATATCAGCATCGCGGCATTGAAGAGATGATCATAAAAGCGAACGATACACAGAGACTCATCCTTGCAGAATCGATAGCCGGAGATACTGTGATGGGGCATATGAGCGCACACTGCGGAGCCATTGAAAGCCTCAGCGGAACGGCCCCGGCCCTCAAAGCCCAGATAATACGGTCTATCGGAGAAGAGATGGAAAGAATAGCAATGCACATCGGATGCCTCTCCGGTATTGCCAACGATGTGGGGTTCGCCCTTGCGACCCATTCTTACGGCAGGATAAGAACGATAATGATAAACAGTCTCGGACTTATATGCGGATCGAGGTTCGGAAGAGGTCTGTTCAATTACGGCGGCGTGAGGTTCAATATAGACGCTGAAGTCAGAAAACAGCTTCTTGCCAACATGAGATCTGTGAGAGACGACATTTTCCACATAAATGAAATGATGTTTTCCTCGGTAGGAGCGCTGTCAAGGTTCGAGAACACCGGAAAAGTATCACACGAAGACGCCGTCACGGCCGGACTCGTGGGAATAGCCGGCAGATCATGCGATGTAAAGACGGACACAAGGGTCGATCTTCCGTACGGAGCATACAGATACGCCCATCTTTCAATGATGACAATGCAGTCAGGCGATGTTTTTGCAAGAGCCAAGCTCAGGAGTCTTGAGATAGACGAATCCTTCAGATACATAATCGAACAGCTGGAGAACCTTCCTGAGACAGGAACTCTTTCACCGGCGGGACACATGCAGGAGAACTCCGCTGTTGTCTCAATTACAGAAGGTTTCCGCGGGGAGATCGTCCATATTGCCGTAACTGACAGTCAGGGAAAGCTCGTTCAGTACAAGATAAAGGACCCTTCTTTCAACAACTGGTACGGATTGAGCCTGGCGTTAAGAAATACTGCAATATCAGATTTCCCGCTCTGCAACAAGAGTTTTGATCTTTCCTATGCCGGACACGATCTTTAATATGGAGTGTGCTGATGCTTGATGTGCTGAAAATAAGGATCATGCAGGGAGATCCGATAGTTCACGATGTCAGGAAGAATCCGATGTCACCGTTCTACCGCGGATTTCCGGTAATAAGCGATGCAGTCTGTCAGGAAGGATGCACGGCGTGTTTTGATACCTGCCCGGTCGGAGCGATAACGATTGACCCTGTTAAAATAGACCTCGGGAAATGCGTTTTCTGCCCTGAATGCGAAAGAAAATGCCCGTCAAAAAAAATCGTTTTTTCAAAGAATTACATCATGTCATCCACCACCCGTGAAGGTTTGACAGTTCAGAACGGAATGAACTCAATAGAACCTGAAAAGGCATCTGAAAAGATCAGAAAATATTTCGGCAAGTCACTTAAACTGAGACAGGTATCAGCCGGCGGCTGCAATGGATGTGAACTTGAACTTAACGCCGCAGGGAATGTGAATTTCGACATGGGCAGGTTCGGAATAGAGTTCACCGCTTCACCCAGACATGCCGACGGAATAGTGATCACGGGCCCTATCACAAAGAACATGGCGCTTGCAACAGAGATATGCAACACAGCAGTACCCGAACCGAGGATCATAATACTTACAGGGGCCTGTGCCATTTCAGGGGGAATATTCCGGAATTCCGCCGAAACCGACAGATCATTCCTTGAAAAACACAAAATAGACCTTTATGTCCCCGGCTGTCCGCCGCATCCTCTTACATTTGTGACTGCCGTATTGAACTGGCTGGACAGAAAATAGTACACAGACAAATTCTGCCACTTTCCTTGACCGAATGTGTTAACTTTTATAGTATTCTGTCGGATATACACGACTTATACATGAATGTTGATGTTTTTGAGGCAAAAGTTTGATGATTAAAGAAGCTCAAATAGAAAACAGCTTAATAATCAAGTTGACTGACCTGAAATACACTTACAGACCGGACATTCGGGACAGGGATGCTCTTGAAAAGAATTTCCGCGAAAAGTTTCAGGCACTCAATAAGGTTAATTTAACTGATTCTGAATTTACACGATTAAGGGATGAAATTATAAACGCTGATGTTTTTGTTTCTTCAAAACGATTAAGAGAGATCAATACTTTTCTTCGTGAGGATGGAACGCCTTTATATTATTCGCTGGTAAACATTAAAGACTGGTGCAAAAATGAGTTTGAGGTAATCAATCAACTGCGGATAAACACGGAAAACAGCCACCACCGTTATGATGTGATTCTGCTTATCAATGGAATTCCTGTAGTGCAAATCGAATTGAAAAGTTTAGAAGTCAGTCCACGCAAAGCCATGCAGCAAATTGTGGACTATAAAAGCGACCCGGGCAACGGCTACACCAATTCGTTGCTTTGTTTCATGCAGTTATTTATTGTGAGTAACCGGGCTAACACATATTATTTTGCCAATAACAACAATACACATTTCAGCTTTAATGCAGATGAACAGTTTTTGCCTATATATCAACTGGCAAGTGAAGAAAATAAAAAGATCACACACTTAGACGATTTTTCTGAAAAATTTCTGAGCAAATGCACATTGGGGCGAATGATTAGCAGATATATGGTTTTAGTTGCAAGTGAACAAAAATTATTGGCGATGCGACCTTACCAGATTTATGCTGTAAAAGCTATTGTTGACTGCATTCACGAAAATAGAGGGAACGGCTACATTTGGCATACCACAGGAAGCGGAAAAACGCTGACATCTTTTAAGGCATCCACCTTGCTCAAAGACAATCCTGATATCGAAAAATGTTTGTTTGTGGTTGACCGCAAGGATCTTGACCGTCAAACCCGTGAGGAGTTCAATAAGTTCCAGGATGGTTGTGTAGAAGAAAACACCAACACTGAAACGCTGGTAAGACGAATGCTTTCTGACGATTATGCCAACAAAGTGATTGTCACCACCATTCAGAAATTAGGATTAGCTTTAGATCCGAATAACAGGAACAACTACAAGGAACGACTCAAACCACTTTGCAAAAAACGGATCGTGTTCATTTTTGATGAGTGTCATCGTTCACAGTTTGGTGAAAATCATGAAGCCATAAAAGAATTTTTTCCGAATGCACAATTATTCGGTTTCACAGGCACACCCATTTTTGAAGATAATGCTATTTACAAGCAAATAGACGGCAACATCGGTTCTTACAAAACTACCAAAGACATTTTCCAGGAACGATTACATAAATACACCATTACCCACGCAATCGAAGACAGAAATGTATTGCGTTTTCATATTGACTATTTCAAGCCGGAACAAAATATAACCATCGGCAGTATTGAACATAAAACAGCTGTTGCCAATGCTGTCATCAAAAAGCACGATGCCGCTACCCACAGCAGAAGGTTTAACGCTCTGCTTGCAACGGCTTCTATTAACGATGCTATTTCATATTATGAACTATTCAAAAACATACAGGCAAAGCGAAGCAAAGAAGATGAGAATTTTATTCCTTTAAACATTACTTGTGTGTTTTCTCCACCTGCAGAAGGAAACAAAGATGTGCAACAGTTGCAGGAAGATTTACAGCAGGAAAAAGAGGACAACAAAGTTGAACCTGAAAGAAAGAAAAAAGCCCTGCAAGTCATTATTGGCGATTACAACAAGCAATATGGAACGAACCACGGCATAAACGAATTTGATTTGTATTATCAGGATGTGCAGCAGCGCATAAAATTTCAAAAGTTCAGCAATGCAGACTATCCGCACAAAAACAAAATAGACATTACGATTGTAGTGGATATGTTGCTTACGGGTTTTGATTCTAAATACCTCAATACTTTGTATGTGGACAAGAATCTGAAATTTCACGGACTGATTCAGGCGTTCAGCCGCACCAACCGTCCCTTGCACTCCACAGGTACAGAAGCGACTATAAAACCATACGGGAACATTCTTGATTTCAGACAACAGCAAGCCGAAGTGGACAGAGCAATTGCTTTATTCAGCGGAGAAGACACCGGACGGGCTAAAGAAATCTGGCTGGTTGATTCTGCTCCGAAAGTGATAAAAAAATATGCAGAAGCCGTAAAAGCCATGGAAAAATGGATGGAATCGAAAGATGTTGTGGCAGAACCTCAGGCAGTTTACAACATCAAGGGCGATACTGCCCGTGTGGAGTTTATCAACCGTTTTAAAGAAGTACAGCGGCTGAGAACTCAGCTTGACCAATACACAGACCTGAGCGAAGACCAAAAAGCAATAATTAAAGAGCTGATGCCTGAAGAGCAATTGCGTTCGTTCCGCAGCTCGTATCTGGAACTTGCTAAACAACTCAAAGAAGTTCAACAAAAAGAAGGCGACAAAGCACCCGAAAAT
>JAKLDO010000042.1:12330-26711 GCA_022703485.1 bacterium | reverse complement strand
AGATGTTGTTTTCAGAGGGAACGAGAACACTGGCACGCTGTATGATGTCAGATACCAGAAGAACATCAAGGCTGAGAATGGCCACAACGGCATGGGTTCGAATATGTACGGCCGTCAGGGAAAGTCAGAGGTGGTCAATGTTCCTGTCGGGACAATGGTGTTCGATCATACGACAGGTGAGCTGATAGCTGATATAGTAAGGCACGATCAGGAAGTCATTGTTGCGGCAGGCGGTATGGGCGGAAGAGGCAATGTCAAGTTCAGAAGCAGTGTCAATAAGGCTCCGAGACATGCCCAGCCGGGAATTCCCGGTGAGTCAAGGATAGTTAGGCTGGAACTTAAACTTATTGCAGATGTCGGCATTATCGGTTTTCCGTCGGTGGGTAAATCCACGCTTATCAGTGTTGTAAGCAACGCACGGCCGAAGATAGCCGAATATCATTTTACAACGCTTACTCCGAATCTCGGCATGGTTGAAGGCGCTGATTTCATTCCGTATGTCATTGCTGACATCCCCGGACTGATAGAAGGCGCTCACAAAGGTCTCGGACTGGGTGACAGGTTTCTCAGACATGTCGAAAGATCGAGATTCCTGATCCATATGGTCGAGATAAATCCGGCAAGAAAGTCGCCTGTCGAAGATATCAAGATAATAAACAAGGAACTTGAACTTTTTAATAAAGAGCTTGCTGAAAGAGAGCAGATATTCGTTCTCAATAAAACGGATATCTATACCGAAGAGCAGGATGAATTGCGTGAAGCTCTCAGGAGCTACCTTGCAGGCAGACCGTATTTTGAGATAAGCGGAATAACAAGGGAAGGACTGAAAGAGCTTATGTCTTTTGTTGCTCAGAAAGTCATTGAATATAGAAAAAAAGCGGTCTGATCAGGCTTTTGTCAGAGAGTCGATATACTCCCTTATAGCCATTCTGTCATCTTCCGAAAGGTCTATGAACTTTATTCCCATTCCGGGGATGGATTCCTCTTCATCATGGTCGGAGATAAGGAAGTATTTGTCTTCGTTCCTTACCACGACACCTTTAACATGGATCTCATGTTCATGGTCGGGAAGTATGAATGAAAGATCGAATTCCTGAGTCGGTTCCCACAGGATCGATGATTTTACGAATATTCCCCCTTCGCTGAGGTTTGCTGTATCGAATTTGATGCTGATATCATCACCGCTTTCTTTCATACGGATCTTGAGCGAGATCGGAGCTCTTCTGAAAAGTCTATGGTCTCTTCCCATTTTGAGATATCCTACGCAGGGTGATTGTTAACATCGACAAATACTATCCTCGGTTCAGGAACTGTCTGGTTTTCATCAATGTATGTATGGCTTGCTATGATTATAAGATCGTTCTTTGAAACGAGTCTTGCCGCCGCGCCGTTGACGCAGATCTCTCCTGAGCCTCTTTTTCCTTCGATGACATATGTTTCAAATCTTGCACCGTTTGTGATGTCCCATATGTCAACGAATTCAAATGCTTTTATGTCCGCAAGTTCCATAAGGTCTTTGTCAATTGTAATGCTTCCCTGATATTCAAGGTCGGCACCGGTTATTTTCGCCCTGTGTATTTTGGATTTCAGGAACTTTCTATACATAAATTTCCTCTAAAAACAAAATCATGCAGATAATAGCAGAAGAGCCGTTGTTGTCAAGATGGAACCGGGGTTATTTTATTGAAATAGCGAGCTCTCTGCCGATGGAAAGGGCTTCAAGATTGAATTTTTCGGTCCCTTTCGGTGCTGATTCGAGAACTGCTTTTTCAAGCGATTCCCTGGAAACGCATTTTGTTATGGTTACAAGTGCTGAAAGAGATACGACATTAAGAGCTATCAGTTTGCCCTGTTTGTCGAGTGTTGTCGAGGACATAGGCAGTTTTATCAGTTTGTAGTCATCGCTTTCAGGAAGTTCTACGAAATCGCTGTCTATTATAACGGTTCCCCCTTTTTTCATGTTGCCGATATATTTTTTTGCAGCTTTCTGAGTCAGGCAGACCATTGCGTCTATTTCTCTGGCTTTAGGATATTTTATGGGGTCGTCGCTGATGATGACGTCGGCTTTTGATGCTCCGCCTCTTGCTTCGGGGCCGTATGCCTGACTCTGGATGGAGTGTTTCTTTTCGTGAAGTGCCGCCGCTGTGCCGAGAATTACTGATGCCAGTATTATGCCCTGTCCGCCGCTGCCTGAAAATCTTACTTCATATTTCATTTTGCACCTCCTTTGAAGGAGTCGATAATTTTCTGATATTTATCTGTAAATTCAGCTTTTTCCTTTTCGAGGAACACGCCTGTGATGATCTTTCCTTCAAGCTCAGCTTCAGACATGGCCGAAGCTTTTTCTACCGGCACTGCATTGTCTTTCTGATATTTGAGCATGTCAAGGTTGGACCCGTATTTTTTCTTGTTCTTTCTTCCGTGTGTCGTGTAGCATGCTTCGGCGACATCGATCACCGAAAAACCTTTGTGCATGAGACCTTTGTAAATATAGTTATCAAGCTGAGGCACATGATAGCTGGTCCCTCTTGCAACAAATGTCGCTCCGGCGCCGGTCGCTATGTTCACTACATCAAAGTGCGGTTCCACATTTCCGAAAGGAGATGTCGCTGTTTTGTCACCGTCGGCTGTAGTAGGTGAATACTGTCCGCCTGTCATGCCGTAGATCCCGTTATTGAACACAACGAGAGTTATGTCGATGTTCCTTCTGCATGCATGGATGAAGTGGTTGCCGCCGATCGCAAGCGCGTCACCGTCACCTGATACGACGATAACATGCATTTTCGGTTTTGCGAGCTTAATGCCTGTCGCAAATGAGAGAGCTCTTCCGTGAGCGGTGTGGAGAGTATTGAAATCGACATATCCGGGAAGTCTTGATGCACATCCTATGCCGCTTACAATGACGATCTCATCTTTGTCCCAGCCGGTCTTATCGATTGCACGAAGCAGTGATTTCATTACGATACCGTGGCCGCATCCCGGACACCAGATATGAGGAAGCTTTTCATTCCTTAAATATTTTGAATAATCAAACATTTTTTACCCCTTGTCAAATGTTAAGATGACTAATTGCGGAAAGAATGCTTTCCGGTCCGAGCGGTTCACCGTTTACGAGGTTGACAGGAACGATCTTGGTTCTTTTTGTGAACCTTTCTGCAACGTTCTTGAGCTGTCCGAGGTTCATTTCCGGCACAACGACATAATCGGCGTTGAGTGCGAATTTAGAAAACTCCTCTTTCGGGAACGGCCATAGAGTTATCGGTCTGAAAAGTCCCGCTTTCACACCTTTTTCTCTGAGCACAGTAACAGCCTCTTCAGCCGCTCTTGCCGCACTTCCTACTGCAAGCATGAGTATTTTTGCATCTTCACACTGAATGGCTTCGAACTTATCAACAAGTTTTCTCTGGCTGTATACTTTCTTGATTATCCGCTCATTTTCTCTTGCAACTATCTCAGGGTCCATTGTGGGGAAACCTGAATCGTCGTGATTGAGACCTGTGACATGGAATCTGCTCTTTCCGAAATTCGGAAGACATGCCGGAGTGTGTCCATTGGAAGCGTAGGGGAGTTTGCATACGCCGTCACTGTCCGGAACTGTGCGGTTTATTATTTCAAGCTCACCCTGATCGGGGATCCTTATCCTTTCTCTCATGTGGCCGATTATTTCGTCACCGAGAATTATTACAGGTGTCCTGAAGTATTCGGCAAGATTGAAAGCTCTTACTGTTTCAGTGAACATCTCTTCAACTGAGTTCGGAACAAGGGCGATGGTCGGGTGGTCGCCGTGTGTTCCCCATTTTGCCTGAAGAAGATCGGACTGAGCGGGTGATGTGGGAAGTCCTGTTGAAGGTCCGCCTCTCATGATATTTACAACTACTATCGGAACTTCAGCTATGCATGCATAACCGATAAGCTCCTGCATGAGAGAGAATCCCGGTCCGCTTGTTGATGTCATTGTTTTTTCGCCGGTCAGTGCGGCACCGATTATGGAGCCGATGGATGCGATCTCATCTTCCATCTGAATGAACTTGCCGCCGTTCTGGGGAAGCCATTCCGACATGTATTCCGCGATCTCTGTTGACGGAGTGATGGGGTATCCGCCAAAGAAACTGCAACCGGCATATGCGGCGCCTTTTGCACATGCGATGTTGCCCTGAATGAATTCAAACTTTGAACTGGTCATTTCTCACTCCATTACTTTTTTTTCTGGATATAAATTGCAAAATCGGGGCATCTGAGCTCACACATTCCGCAGGCGATACATTTTTCCATGTTGTCGGCGGTCACGATGAGCTTCTTCTTCTCAAGAGAAAGCGCTTTGACGGGGCAGAACTCGATACAGACTTCGCATCCTTTACAAAGTTCAGGACGGATGAACAGCTCACATTTGCTGTTTTCAAACTTGATTTCAACAAATTCTTTTTTTCCCATAATTACCTCTCAGGAAAATATTGCACCTCTGGTGTCGATTGATATTATGAGCGGAAAATCCGCCACTTCAATTTTAAATACGGCTTCGGGTCCAAGTTCAGGGAACATGATGGGCTCCATTGCGGTCATCTGGCTTCCGTAATAAGCGCCTGCTCCGCCAAGTGCCTGAAAATAAAGAGCTTTCTTTCTTCTTATCGCTTCGGGCACTCCTTCCGGAAGAAAACCTTTTCCGATGAAGCCTTTAACTCCCAGATCAAGAAGGAAAGGGATGAACGCACCCATTCTCCAGCTGGTTGTCGGGCCTATGCTTGCTCTGTTCTCTGTATATCCGGGGGTAGGTGCGGCGAAGAAAATATAAGCATTCTGCGTTTCGAACGGGAGTTTTTCTCCGGCTTTCACCATTTCAACTATTTTTTTCAGTGACTGGTCTCTGACAGTTATGAGCTCGCCTGTGATCCTTGTGACCGTTCCGGCATTAAGCATGTCTTCTGTCATTCCGCCTGAAAATTTCAAACAATTCTCCTTTACAGCACGATCTTCCCGCTTCTGAAACTGTGGCAGTTGAGTGCAACGGCCGCAGGCATCATCGCGATGTGTGTCGGTTCCTTTTTTATGTAGAGCGCTTTGACTGCCGATATTCCCGGAAATCCGAGTATTCCGTAGTCAAGCTCTTTTATCTTTTCTTTTATCATGTCAGAAAGTTCACGGTCCTCGTCGCTTTTTTCAAGGAGAGCTTTCTTTGCGATCATCGGGACATTGTCAAAAGTTCCGCCTGCACCGACCCCTACAAAATAGGGCGGGCATCCTTTTCCAGCGGCAGATTTGAGTGTCTCAAAAACGAAATTTGCGACTCCGGCGCGTCCTTCGACAGGCGATATCATTTTAAGTGCGCTTACATTTTCGCTTCCGCCTCCTTTCACCATGCCGTGGAGCTCGAATATGTCGCCGTCGCATTCTTCAAAATGGATGAAGGCGGGGAGGTTGCGTCCTTTATTGACCCTTTCAAAAGGATCTGTGACCGTTGATTTTCTCAGAAGTCCTTCAGCATAGGCCTCTTCGACCCCTTTATTTATGAGGTGGGCAAGAGTTGATGCTCCGCTGTATGTCGCGAATTTCCCCATTTTTATGAAAACCTGTGCGACTCCGCAGTCCTGGCAGAGCGGTCTCATTTCCGCTCTGGCCTTGAGCATGTTCTCATCAAGCACTGTAGCGAGTTCGAGTTCGTCATTCGCCATACCCGGCTCGATAAATGATATTCCTGCAAGTGATTCCGGCTCATAATTGAGTCTGATGAAGAGGTTTTTGACCTCTTCGATTATTTGAGACCCGTCGATAATTCTCATGACATCCTCAAAATCTACGGGATTATTAAATATTGCTACTGCCAATGTCAAGCAAATTTGAATTTAAATCCTTAGATAATATAATCATCGGCGACTTTAGTTAAAACACAGGGAAAAAAGAGGCAGTCATGAAAAGGAGTTTCGGGTCGGATAATCACAGCGGGATCCATGAACGGATAGCGGTGGCGATGCTGCGGGCAAATACTGGTGACGAGGTGGCTTACGGCGAGGATAAGTGGACTGAAAAGGCTATCCGGAAAATGAAAGATATCTTCGGCAATGATGCGGAGATATTCTTCGTTTTTAACGGAACGGGGGCGAACACGGTTTCAATAAAGAGCATGACAAAGTCGCATAATGCAGTGATATCGGCAGGTTGCGCCCATCTGAATGTCGATGAGTGCGGCGCTCCTGAGAATTTCTGCGGGATAAAGATCAAAACGCTTGAAACCGCCGACGGGAAGATCACTCCTGAAATGATTGATCCTCTTTTCCACGGAAGGCACGACCAGCACCATGTTCAGCCGAAAGTCATTTCTATAACTCAATCGACCGAAGTGGGGACGGTCTACACCCAGAAAGAGATCAGGAAACTTGCCGATTTTGCTCATAAAAAAGGACTTTTCCTCCATATGGACGGAGCGAGGCTTGCCAATGCCGCCGCATATCTCAAAAAAGGGCTTGCCGAGATCTCGACTGAATGCGGCGTCGATGTTTTGAGTTTCGGCGGAACCAAGAACGGAATGATGATAGGGGAAGCGATCATTTCAATGAACAGCGAAACATCGGAGCAGTTGCTTTTTTTCAGAAAACAGGCGATGCAATTGTCAAGCAAAATGAGATTCATATCTGCACAATTCGAAGAAATACTCAAAGGTGAGCTCTGGAAGGAACTGGCGGAACACTCCAATAAAATGAGCAAGTTACTGGAATCTAAAATTCAAGGGATCCCTAATCTTGAAATAGTCTATCCCGTGCAGGCCAACGCAATTTTTGCAAAGATCCCGAAAAAAGCGATAGCAAAGCTCAATGAAAAATTCTTCTTCTACACATGGGACGAAGACGAATCAGTAGTCAGATGGATGACCCACTGGGCGACAACCGAATCAGATGTGCTTGAATTTGCTGAAGATATTAAAAGAATTCTCTGTCGTTAATTAATCAGGACAAACTTCATCACAAACAGGACATGGATCGCTTTCTTCGTTCATCATTGATGCGAATTCCGCACAGCTGAGACCTTCATAGCAGGAAATGCACTGGTCAGCTTTTGTGGCACTGTAGTTTTCACATTCTTCACCATCTTCACCCTGCTGTTGTGTGGTCATTGACTCAATACAGCCATCTTCTGTTCCGCCAAGGAATGGTCTGTATGCTGCGGTTTCTTCACAAGTGAATATCTTGTTGCAAAAAACTTCAGCCATGTTTTCTTCAGCTTCTTCTTTCGATGAACCGCAGGAAACAAGGATAACAAAAAGGAACATACCGATAATCATAAGCTTTTTCATTTTTTTACCTCCAAAAGATTAAGAAAAAACATACCGATAATAAGAAAAAAGAAGCAAGAGTCAAAAAAAACTAAGTTGCAGCTATCGGAAAAGTATTGCATCCGTTTTCTTGAAAATCTAATCCAAATTCGATATATTAAGCCGTGGTTTTTGGCTGCGGATTTAAAGTATGTTCCATTATTTTGTGGAGAATAGTTTTGAACAAAGAAAATCAAGCGGTTGAATGGAAAGAGTCATGGAGAGATGAATATCTTAAGTGGATTTGCGGTTTTGCAAATGCCGAGGGTGGAACTCTCGTTATTGGAAAAAATGACAATGGAAATGCAGTGGTATTGAGCAATATTGAAAAGCTTCTCGAAGATATTCCAAATAAAATAAAGGATGTTCTTGGTGTTATGGCAAATGTCAGCCTTGTAAAAGATTCAGGAAAAGAATTAATAGAGATCAAAGTCGAGCCATCTTCAAGCCCAGTAAGCTATAAAGGTGCATTTTATTATCGAAGTGGAAGCACTAAACAAGAACTGAAAGGTTCTGCTCTCAGTCATTTCCTTCTCGAAAAACAGGGTAGAACCTGGGATAGTGTTGCAGTCAGGGATATAAAAATAAATTCTCTGTCAAAGGGTGCTATCAGTCTCTTCAAGAAAATGGCAAAACAAAGTCAGAGAATCAATAAAGGAATTCTTAATGAGTCAATGTCTTCATTGATGGATAAGCTTGACCTAGTTGAAAAATCATACATTAAGAGGGCTGCTGTTTTGATGTTTTGTTCAAATCCTGAAAAATTTATAGCAGGATCTTTTGTGAAAATTGGATTTTTCCAAAATGAGTCGGAACTGCTTTACCACGATGAAATAAAAGGTGATTTATTCAATCAGTCACAAAAAACGCTGGAAGTTCTTTTCAGCAAATATCTGAAAGCTGCAATAAATTATCATGGAATTCAGAGAATCGAAAGTTATCCGGTTCCTGATGACGCACTTCGGGAAGCGGTTCTTAATGCAATAATTCACAGAGATTATTCCGTTAATACTCCAATTCAGATTCGCATATATAATGACAGGATAAGTGTTTGTAATCCATGTGAACTTCCCGATAAGTGGACCGTGGAAAAACTTTTGAAGAAACATTCGTCCAGACCATTTAATCCACTCATTGCAAACGCTTTTTTCCGTGCTGGACTAATTGAGGCATGGGGAAGAGGAATACAAAGGATGTTCGATTCTTGTAAAAACGCAGGAACACCTAAACCGCGAATTATTTATGAAGAAGGAGATCTCTGGGTTGAATTCCGTTTTTCTCTTTCTTACTTAAGAATAATCGCCGCTTTACCAAATAACAGAAAGTTGGATGAAAAGTTGGATGAAAAGTTGGATGAAAAGTTAAGTTCAGTTCGCATTAAAATAATCCGTTTAATGTATAAAAATCCAATGATTACAGTGACCGAGCTTGCACAGATTTTAGAAATCAGCAGAACAGCAATTGATAAAAACATTCAAATTTTAAAATCAAAAGGTTATGTTTCCCGTATTGGTGGAGCTAAAGGCGGTCGTTGGGAAATTATTGAAAAAACCTGATTAATAGTTGGATTTTTCTTGCGTTGCTTTTATCCTACAACTATATTTATTCAATTCTTTTCAAAACTGGAGGAAACCTTGAGGAAATCACTGATATTTTTGTTGCTCGTTTTGTGTTTGGCGGTTCTTTCTGCCACTGAAAAAGACAGACTTGCTGTTATGGATGTTCAAGATGAAGCCGGAATATTGGATGAAAAGGCAATAATAACCATAACTGATTATATTTTCACTAAATTTCAGGGGACAGGTCTGTTTTGGATGATACCGAAATCCGACCGTGACACCGCACTTGATAAAGCAATTGAAGAAACAAAGATCAGTTCCAGAAAAGAATGTGTCGATGAAAAGTGTCAACTGTCACTTGTTGCCGAACTTCAAGCTAATTTCTTAATAAATACAAAGATCAAAAAGCTTTATGAAGGAATCTGTCAGATAAGCATCAGCAAATTCGATGTTGAAAAAAATGCTGGTGTTTTCTCGTGGGAAAGCAAGTTTGACTGTGGTGAAAAGGCAGTTTATCTCGCAATCGACAGCTTTAGATTTGATGGAAAAAACGAAGATAAAAGTAGTTTAAGCCAAGAAAAAACCGCTGATAAAAACGCCTGTAATTATGCTAAAGAAAAAAATGATTCTGCGATTTGGGAAAAATATCTCTCAAAATATTCAAAAGGCGTTTGTTCTTTTGAAGCTGCATCAAGAATTGAGGAAATAAAGAGAAAAAAGAAAAAGGAGTGGTCTAAAATATCATCAAAAGAGATGACTTGGAGCGAAGCAAAAAAATATTGTGAGAATTCAGAGTGGCGTTTGCCGACAATATCTGAATTAAAGTCGCTTGTAAAAAACTGCTCCGCAACAATTGTCAATTGTAAGATAAGTGATGAGTGTTTATTTACTTCCTGTGATTCAAAAGGTTGCAAAGGGTGCCTGTATGCAAATGATGGTAGATATTCAACCTTGAATGATTCCGAGGATTTATGGTCTGCTTCAGAAGTTCATCATCAATCAGATAATGTTTGGTATTTAGGGTTCGGTGACGGCGCAAGTATTTACAGTGAAAGCAAAAGTGCTAAACACAAATTTCGCTGCATAAGGTAAAATGATTAATCTTGAAAGAAAAATAGAACTGGCTAAACACTTTCCAAAGTCCGAAAGAAATGAGGTGTGTTTAGAAAAAGAAGAGAATGAATATATAGATAAGTGTTTGACTGTGTTGCAGAAAACATCTGAGAACAACTTTGATTTAAGCGATGAAGAAAAAGAAATATTTATTTTGTTTTCAAACATACAAAGGATAAAGGACGGCGATATTAAAAGATTTCTTTTCAGGTATTCTTCATATGAAAGAGCAAAAGAGTCAATAGAAGAAAAGCAAATTAGAATGAGTTCAGTGAAAGAATTTAATGATCCATTCGAAGGAATTTTGCACGCTGATTATGAAAATGCCAGTGAAATAGAAATTTTCAGATATTTTTATGAACCAATAAAATTTAATAACAATGCACTGTTCAAGTTGAAGAAAGATCTTGAAAATGTGGAAAAAAGAAAAGAATACGCTGGCATTATACGAGAAAATCATAAAAGAAATGTTGAATCATCTGGAATTTTCTGCTGTTCAGGAATAAATGACAGCATCCCAATGTGGTCACACTATGCTAGAAGCCATAGTGGCATATGTTTAGAATATGATATTTTGAAAGATTCTGAACTTTTTGATTTTGTAAATACGGTTGATTACACAGAGAAATTCCCAGCAAGTGTAAGTTGGGACCAAGCACAAAAAGACTTTTTAAAGATTTCGCTTATGACAAAGGCTGTTCTTTGGAGAAATGAAGAAGAACTGAGATTAATTAAGCTGGAAAGCGCGGGGAAGAAAGTAGACATAAATCCTGACTGTCTAAAAAGCGTTATTTTCGGATTAAAATGTGAAAAAGAATTTCGAAATGAGTTGATAAAAATAATGCGTGAAAAAGGATATAACAAAAACACCGAGATAAAAGAAGCTGTTAAAGCAGAAAATGCATATAAATTGGAGATAAAACCAATAGGTGTATTGAGCGAACCGTTAGAGGAGTTAACCCGATGAAAAAGATATTTGTCTAATAAATTCACCATAGTAATTTTACCATAGCAAATTCAAACAGTTAGCTTGACTTTTAAAATTCATGTTCATACAATTTACAGTAATTTACAGAGGTGGAATATATGGATAAAAACAAGAAAACAAACAAGATTAGCGAAAGTTTCGGGCGAAGAATTGAAATAAAAGTGATCTAGCTGAAAATCAAATAAACAGATTTACTCCGGCGTCTTCAGCTCTTTCGAGGTATGATGCGACTCCGCCGATCTTTATGCCGTCAATAAGTTCAGCTTCCTTGACTCCCATGACATCCATCGACATCTGGCAGGCGATCATTTCAACGCCGTTTTTCAAGGCGAGTTCTATCATGGTTTCAAGACTGTCAATTTTCAGGTTTTTCATTCTGTCGCGCATCATTTTTGCGCCGATTCCGCCCATGTTCATTTTGGAAAGTTTCAGTTTTTTTGATGATGAAGGGAGCATAAAGCCGAACATTTTCCCCATAAAATCTTTTTTGACTGCTGGCGGATTTGCCCGTTTTACGACATTAAGTCCCCAGAAAGTAAAAAACATTGTCACTTTTCTTCCCATGCTTGCCGCACCGTTCGCAATAACCAAAGAAGCTAGTGCACGGTCCATGTCATCGCTGAAAACTATCAGTGTTTTCCCAGTCTTAGCTGGAACATTAGCTTCAGAGAAATTTGACGGCATAGCTTTTTCGATAAGTGCGGTGATCTTTCCTTTTTCCTGTTCAAGGCTGATCAGAGTGTTTCCGGTAACTGCACACCAGCTTTTCGAATCTTTGAAAAAACCTTGATCTGTAGCAGAGATTTCAATTCTTTCACCGGGATTCAGTTTGTCAATACCTTCTTTCAGTTTCATGATCGGTCCTGGGCATTGAAGACCGCATGCGTCTAATTTCACAACTGTTTTCGGTAAATCAGCTGAATTTTTTTCAACTGGTTTCGCTGAATATATCATATCATCTTTTCCTATATGTTCGTTTTTGAAAATATCTTCGTTGCTCTGCTTCTGTATTGCAAGGCTATAGGTTTTATACCCTCCTGAAAGGTTCCTGACATTTTTAAACCCGTTCTGAGTAAGTATCAGTGAAGCCAGATATCCTCTCAAGCCTACAGCACAAGTAATGACATAGTTTTTATCAGGATTAAGTTCATTCAGCCTGTTTCTAAGTTCATCAATCGGAATAAAAATAGCATTGTCAATAGTTCCAAGAGCTGTTTCAACTGCTGTTCTGACATCAATAACCGTATATTTCTCACGGTCTTTAAGAAGCTCGTCCCATGTTATTGCTGAAATTTTACCCTTTAAAATATTTTCAGCGGCATAACCGGCTATATTTACCGGATCTTTTGCTGATGAGAAAGGCGGAGCGTAAGCATGTTCTATTTCCTGAAGATCATAAATTGTTCCACCGTTTTTTAAAACAGAAGCAAACAGATCAATTCTTTTATCAACTCCCTCAAATCCGACTATTTGTGCACCTAAAAGTCTGCCATTGTCCGGGGAAAATATCGTTTTAATAGTTAAAGGCAATGCTCCTGGATAATATCCTGCATGACTGGAACTATGCGTAATTACTGAAAGATATTTTATTTCTGCAGCTTTCAGAGCTTTTTCGTTTAACCCTGTTGTTGCTGCTGTCAGATCGAATATTTTTGCTATTCCTGTTCCTATAGCACCAAGATATTTTCTGACATTTCCGGATGCGATATTATCTGCTGCAATCCTTCCCTGTCTATTTGCAGGACCAGCCAGATAAGGGAGTGCTGGAAGACCGGAGACAATATGTTTAAATTCAACTGCATCGCCGACAGCATAGATATTCGGGTCATTTGTCTGAAGATAATCATTAACGATAATTCCTTTTCCTGCTGAAACATTGAGTCCGGCTTTTTCAGCAAGTCCGGAAAGAGGTTTCACACCTATCGACAGAATAATAATGTCTGCCGGAATGCTTCTGCCGCTTTTAAGTCTGACAAGTTTTCCCTTTTCGACATCTTCAAAAGCGACAACAGAATCGTTGAGATAAAACTCGACCCCTTTCATTTTTAAGTGCTGATGAACTATTGCTGCCATTTCATAATCAAGAGGTGCCATGACCTGATCCGCCATTTCAACGATTGTGGTCTTTATTCCCAGATGATGCAGATTTTCTGCTGTTTCAAGCCCGATAAATCCAGCTCCGACAATAACTGCTCTGCGTGGAGAATAAGAGCGGATATTTTCTTTAATCAGATCGGTGTCCTCTACATTTCTCAAAGTGAATATATCTTTTGAATTGATTCCCGGGATCGGCGGTTTTACCGGAATAGCGCCGGGCGAAAGAAGAAGTTTGTCATAAAGTTCGAGATATGTTCTTCCAGTTGCAATGTTTTTTACGGTGACAGTCTTGTTTTCACGATTGATTTCAATAACTTCGCTATTGACTTTAACAGTAAGGTTGAACCGTTTTGAAAAACTTTCCGGAGTTTGCAGAAACAGGTTAGATCTTTCGCTGATCGTATCGCCGATGTAGTATGGAAGTCCGCAATTTGCATAACTTATATCACTTCCTTTTTCGATCAGGACGATATCGATTTTTTCATTATTTCTTCTGAGTCTTGCTGCTGCAGTTGCTCCACCGGCAACGCCTCCGACAATTATTACTTTCATTTTCATCTCCAAAATTATTTGCAGTTGTTAAGATGTTCGTCCATAAGCTCAAAAAGTTTTTTGACACACTCATTCTCAATTCTGTAATAAATGAATTTTCCTTCTTTTCTTGCGGCAATGATACCCGATTGTTTTAATAATTTCAACTGGTGGCTTGCAACGGAATTCTGAATGTTAAGCACAAGTGCGATGTCACTTGCGCAGAGCTCACCGGCGGAAAGGGCTTTGACCACTTTCAATCTGCCTGAATCGCCTAACACCTTGAAAATGTCGGACATTTTCTCGCATTTCTCAATGTTTGCGATCGCTTTCCTTGCATTGTTAATCTGCATATTCTCCATGCTGATTTCGCTCATTGGACCTCCATAGTTGAACATTTGAACAATTGAACAATTGATAATATGATAAAATGTTTTGTGAGTCAAGAAGAAAAACTCAGATAAAAGCTTTAACTTGAAAGAGTGCTGTAATTGCTGTATAAATTCTGCAAGATCTTTATCGTGAGAGGTAAGTGCCATGCAGTTTTTGAGAACTTACTGGAAAAAGGCTGTCCTGTTTTTCATTATATTGATATTACTGGTTATTTCCGGGTATGCGTTAAAAAGGTCATTTTCCGCCACCGGTACTGATACTGAAATCGAATACATCAAAAAACAGGTTGCTGACGGTGACATAATTTTCCGGACCTTAAAAGCAGAATATGATTCAAACGGCATAATTTTTATAACTGACAATGGTCCCGTCGTTTTTGAAACTGCCGGAAAAGTTGTTG
>JAKLDO010000042.1:0-12230 GCA_022703485.1 bacterium | reverse complement strand
AATTCCTCTTGAAAACTGGATCAGAGGCCGTTTTGTCGTGAAAAGACTTCAGGATAATGAGGTTTCGCTCACCCCCGAAGTGAAAGAGAGACTGAAAAAAACAGCAGAAGGTCTCATTTATAAAGAAAACATCTCCAGCCCCGAACTTATCAGCAGAATATATAAAGACGGTGCAAATGTCGACCTATCGGCAAAAAATGTACTCACTTCAAAAGAGTGGTACATTGTCGTTGATAATTAAAACTGGAGGGATAAATGTCTGACAGGGAGATGGAACAGAAGCCTCGCGGCTCGGTGCGGTGGATATATTTCGGTCCGGTGAGTGCTGTGCTGATGGGGTTTTTCACGGTGATTTCATATTACCGTTTCGGACCTGTCGACCTGATCCCGTTTATGATCTTTAACATTGCGGGTCTGCTGATGGCTTTTGTAACATGCCGTGAAATGTGGACTCTTAAAGCAAAGCAGATGTCGAGTCTTGCCGGTTTTTTGGTTGCAGCCTCCTCAGGTGTTGCAGTGTTCGTCCTTCTCATACTGAACGATCTTGGGCTTTTTGTGTGGAACAGAATGTACCTTGAGTTCGCTCTGACGCTCTATTTCTGCATTACCGGAATAGTCGCCGTCATATCTGAAAGAAGAAACTCGGTAAAGATCTATGTTGATCTTCAGGGAACGAAATTCATCCGGAAATAAAATCTCATTCCTTAAAAACTGCGGATAGCTGTTTTTTGAGAGCTAGAAGAATAGTCTCTTTTTCAGCTTTTAATGGAAGTCCCAAACTGCTTTTGCCGCCGTTGGGAAGGATTATGTACATTGACGGGTAGCCTGTGACTCCGAGGCTTTTTGCGATCATTTTTTCTTCGGGACTGTTGTCAGGGTTGATCTTCACGGCAAGTTTTCCATAAAATAACTGGTCGAAATCGGATTCCTGAAGAAGCGAATCGAGTTTTTTACACCACGGACACCAGTCAACTCTGACATAGACGATGAACGGCACTTCCGAAGTCTTCGCTCTTGCCTTTATGGAATCGTAACTGTCCGCACCTTCATCCCACGCTGAAAGTGAAAATGTGAAAAGAAAGAAAAAAAGGACTGACAGATTGAATATTTTCATGTAAACCTCCATTAAAGTAAAAAATGATATGATATTCAACAGTTTATGTCAAATAGAACTATCACCCGACTTTCAACCCTGGATTCCTGAATTCAATTTCCGAAAAGATGTTCCCTTATATTTTCAGGATATGTTCTGATCATTCTGCTGTTGAGTTCGGATTCGTTCAGCCCTGCACCGTTTGACAGCAGACTTCCGCCGTCACTTGCATGGTATGAATTCATTGCGACTGTATAAAACCGCTGATCTTCAAGAGGGACCGGCACGCTGTAGATCGCTGAAAGGTTGTTGTAGAACCGTTTATATCTGCTTTCTTTCGATTGAAGGTCTGATGAATACGCAAGAAGTCTTTTTATTTCAAGTCCTGTAAGTGATATCGTGACAGGATTATTGTCAAAAGGATATATTTTAAACAGATCGCGGTTAGTGAGCAATCCTTCTGGAATAGATATATTTTTTGCAACAGGCGCAGTGATCGTTATTTCCGCATCCGTGATCTTTTTCAGGGTGCGGTGTATAGCTGAAAGCACAGTGAAATCAGTAAGCTGTGTCGAGGTTTCAGCAGTTACGGCGAGTTCATATTTTTCGGAAAGCTCAAAATGCTTTTTCAATGCAATGATCAATCCGGCATCTTTTTTCTTTTTATCTGGAAGAACAATTTCACCGGTCACCGTTTTTTTTGAGCCTTTGATAACGATCTGAGCTTTTGCAAAGGAATCAGCACGGTCCTGCGAACCGAGTATCAGCACTTTTTTTCCTGACAAGGCAGTCACTGTGAGGTTGTGTTCAAGATGGTCATGCCCTGTAAAAATGATGTCAAATCCATCCACTTTCTCTGCTATTTCCTTTGAAATTTCAATTCCTTCATGGAAAAGCCCGATAATTGCGTCAGGGCTCTCTTTTTCTTTGATCACCCTGATCCATTTCTCTGCTGAACTGAGCATGGGTTCAACGATGGTGTTAAGCTTTTCTCCGGGTTTCAGAGCCTTGGCTGTCCCTTTTGTTGTAAGTGCGAGCACTGCTATCCGTTTTTTATCTCTGGTTATGACAGTATAAGGTTTAAAAAGGGTTTTCGGGGTCTTAAGCTCGGTGATATTTGCACAGATGAACGGGGCGGACAGTTCTTTTTCCACTTTTTTATATACTGAAAAGCCTGTTTCGATGTCGTGATTCCCGGCATTGACGGCATCATATTTCATAAAATTCATTGCAGCCGCAGCGACATTCATTTCCTTTGTGCTGATATTATTGAAGTAATAAAGCATCGGCGTACCCTGAAGAAAATCGCCGTTATCAAGAAGTATCAGTCTGCTGTTCCCGTTCCTTGTTTCGCTTGCCTCTGATGATACGGCCGCAAGATTCTCAAAGGCTCCGTGCACATCTGTGGTGACAATCACAGGAATGACGATCTCTTTTGAACACGACAGCGTGAACAGTATCGATATTATGGCTAAAACCCGTTTTCTCAAAAAGTTCTCCATGAGAATTCAACAGGAAATTAGCATGAACGGGAAAAAATGGCAAATCGGTTTTCGAGTGTTATAATCATTTGAACTTTCAATGGAGGGACTGATGAGAAGACCCATTATCGCGGCAAACTGGAAAATGAACAATCTCAGTGATGAAGTGATCAGGTTTTTCAACGAGTTCGGGGATACTGCAATATCTTTGAAAGACCGTGAAGTTGTTATCGCTCCGGCTTTTCCATATCTTAAAATGGCGGCGGACCTTGCAAAGGGAAAGAACATAACGGTCGCGGCGCAGGATGTCTATCCGGAGATGGAAGGGGCTTTCACCGGAATGGTGGGGGCTAAGATGCTCAACGATCTCGGAGTGGGGGCTGTGATAATCGGTCACAGCGAAAGGCGCCATATTTTCAAGGAGAGCCTTGAACTTATCAGGAAAAAGGTAACTTTTGTCCAGAACAACGGATGGAAACTGATCTTCTGCATCGGTGAGACACTGCCGGAAAGGGAGTCGGGGAAGCTGTATGACATTATCAAGGAGCAGATCTATACCGCATTTGACGGAAATCTCTGGTGTGATACCGAAAAAGCGGTCATTGCGTATGAACCGGTCTGGGCGATAGGCACAGGAGTGGTCGCAACCCCTGAACAGGCTGCTGAAATGCACGCCTTCGTCAGAAAAATAATGAAAGAAAGGTATAACCGCGAAGAGACCGTCATCCTTTACGGCGGAAGCGTCAAACCTGACAACATCAAAGGACTCATGTCCTGTGCTGACATCGATGGCGCCCTCGTCGGCGGAGCCAGCCTCAAAGCCTGTTCCTTCAAAAAACTGGTACTTTATTAAAACCGCATAGGCACAATTTATCACGCCCTGATCAGCATTTTCCGTTGAACTTTAAACTTGCATTCCTTTTCTTGAAAATCTAATCTCAATTTGATATATTAAGCCTGAAAATTGTGAGGAAGGTTGTGAACACTGGAGAAATTGTTTTATACAGATCGGCTGAAACAGCTGATTTTCAAATAGAGGTGCGGGTTGAAAACGACACTGTGTGGCTTAACAGGAATCAGCTGGCAATGCTTTTTGACAGGGATATTAAAACCATAGGCAAACACATAAACAACTCATTAAATGAAGAATTGCAGGGACTTCCAGTTGTCGCAAATTTTGCGACAACTGCTTCTGACGGCAAAACTTATCAAGTTGAACATTATAATCTTGATATGATAATTTCAGTCGGCTACAGGGTAAAATCAAAACGGGGAATCCAGTTCAGGACATGGGCAAACAAGGTTCTTAAAGAATATCTTTTAAAAGGCCGTGCTTTTGAAAACCGTCTGGAAAAAATAGAAAGCGATGTCTTGGTTTTGAAAAGGCAGATCAGAGAGATAGATTTTAGAGTAAAAACTGAACTACCGCCGAAAGAAGGTGTTTTCTTTGATGGTCAGATATTTGATGCTCATAATTTTGTGTCAGATCTCGCCAGGTCAGCAGAAAAATCCATTATTTTGATCGATAACTTTGTAGATGACTCTGTTCTCACCCTTTTTGCCAAACGGAAAAGCGGAGTGACACTCAAGATACTCACAAAAAATGTGACAAAACAGCTTCAGCTCGATGTGAAAAAGTTCAACGAACAGTTTCCTCCCGCTGAAATGCAGGAGTTCGACCTTTCACATGACAGATTCCTGATAATTGATGATTCACAGGTCTATCACATCGGCGCATCGCTCAAAGACCTAGGCAAAAAGTGGTTTGCATTCTCAAAAATGGATATCGAAGCAACAAAAATGCTTTCAAAAATGACTCAAATATCCTGAGTCGAAAAATTTTAAAAAATTTCCTTGACTGGGCGGTCGGTCTATGTTATTTTCACCTCAAGACCGGGCGGTCGGTCTACAAGGAGGAGCAATGAAAGAGGAAATGAATTCGAAGGTCGATCAGACAAAGGCGAAGATCGTTGAAACAGTGATGAAGATCATAGCCCGAGACGGAATGAAAGGACTTACGACAAGGCGGATATGCATCGAAGCCGATGTTGCGAAAGGGACTCTCTACCACCATTTCCTGAAAATGGAGGATGTCGTAGCCGAAAGCATAAGGTTCCTCCATAAGCAGATGCTTGACCAGTTCGAAAAAACAAAGTTCAGGACACTTGAAGAGTTCTTCCTCTCACTTGGCGAAGCATCCATTTCAGCTGTTGAAGAACAGAAAAAGAGCGGACTGAAGACCTTTTCCTATGTTGATGAACTTGTCAACAACCCGGTCCTTTATGAACTTCAGAAAGAGACACTGCGTGACTGGCACAAGCTTATATGCAGAAAGATCAAGCTTCTGACAAAGGAGAAAATTTCAGAAGAAGTGCTTAAAGAGATAAGCACGACACTTTATATTGACATAGCCGGTTTCAGGACGGTGCTCTATTTTGAGGACGATATAGAGCTGATAAGAAAACTCTGGAGAAAGCATGCAAAACAGCTGGTCGAGCATGTGAACGAAGAAAGTTGGAGGGGATGATGAAAAGAATTCTGTTATCTGTTTTAATGTTTCTTACTGTTCCATCACTTTCCGCACAGGAAAAGAGCAATGATCTGAAGACCATACTCGATAAAATGGACAGGGTCTACCGTGCCGACAGTTCGGAATTTGAAATGGAAATGGAGATCGTGACACCCGACTGGAAAAGGACGATGAAGATGAAAGCGTGGAGCGAAGGGATGAAAAAGACATTCATAACCATCCTTTCACCTTCCAAAGATAAAGGTATCGGCACACTGAAAGTCGATACCGACATGTGGAACTATTTCCCGAAAGTGAACAAAGTAATGAAAGTGCCGCCGAGCATGATGATGGGAAGCTGGATGGGAAGCGATTTCACAAATGACGACCTTGTGAAAGAGACCACTTTCCTTGATGACCACACGGCAAAACTTCTTGAAAGCACGGAAAAGGACATCATAGTGATCGAACTGAAGCCGAAAGAAAGCGCCGCCTCAGTATGGGGGAAGATAATCGCAAAAGTGAGAAAAAGCGACTATCTGCCGGTGTCTCAGGACTATTATGATGAAAAAGGTGTAAAGACCAGAACCATAACATTTTCAAATATTAAAGAGATGGGCGGAAGAACAATACCGTCAGTTATGGAAATAATCCCTCTTAATAAAAAAGGGAACTCCACAAAGATCACATACCTTAGCGGAAAGTTCAACGAAAAGCTTGATGCTGATACTTTCTCACTCCGGAACCTTCAGAAAATGAGGTAGTCATGATACTTTTTAAAATGGCGGTCCGGAACATAATGAAACAGAAAAGAAGGACATTCTTCACCCTTTTTTCAATGGTGATAGGTTTCGTACTTCTTTCAGTCAGTTACGGATTCAATGAAGGCGGCTACGCAAACATCATCAAAGCCTTTACCAAAGCAAGAACCGGACATATTCAGATACATAAAAAAGGGTATCTGGAAAAACCCGGACTCTATTCGAATTTTGTATATGATGAAAAACTTGCCGCGGTATTGCAGAATGACCGTACAGTCGAATATTTCGCACCGAGAATACATTCGGGCGGACTGGCTTTTCTCGATAAAAAGACCACAGCTGTGCAGATAAAAGGCATCGATCCTGTTAAAGAGGCGGGAACTACTCTTATCGACAGGAACATTTCGCAAGGGAAGTATCTCGATCCGGCAGGTTCAAAGAAATATGAAACCGTTGTCACGAAGTCCTTAGCCGACATGCTGAGCCTTAAAACAGGTGACGATCTCATTATTATATCTACAGGAGCTGACGGAAGCATTGCGAACGACAGGTTCAAAATCACAGGGATTTTTTCCAAAGACCTTGATTCACTTTACGGCAACGCGGTCTTCATTCCTATAGACACAGTGCAGGAGTATCTTGTTCTTGATAATAAAATACATGAAATAGCTGTAATGATAGATGATTACAGCAGATCGTTCGATGATTCCATTGCAATATCATCCGAACTCAACTCTGCCGGGATCACGGGGCTCAGCGTTGAACCGTGGGAGATAGTAGAGGAGCAGTTCTACAAGAGCATGCTTGCGGACAAAGAGGGTACGGTCCTTGTTGTGATAATAATAATGCTTGTAGTCGGAGTCGGAGTGTTAAATACAGTCCTCATGTCAATACTTGAAAGAATGAGAGAGTACGGCGTGATGAAAGCGATGGGGACGACACCTTCATTCATATTCATGTCAATAGTCATTGAGACACTGCTCCTTTCGGTATTTGCAAGCATTTCAGGACTGATATTCAGCCTTCTTGCCAACTGGCCGATGAAAGTTTACGGAATAAGTTATCCGGAACCTGTGTCAGTAGGCGGAATATTTATAGAAACCATAAATTCAGAATATGTGGCCGTAGCATTCTATCTTCCTGTAGTAGTGAATATGCTCTTCACTGCTTGCGAGTCTCATTCCTGCTTACAAGGCGGCATCGGCCGAACCTGTAAAATCAATGCGTTCTTACTGAGGTGTGAAATGATACTTAAAATGGCGATAAGGAACATTTTCCGTAATAAAAGAAGGTCGTTCATAGCGGCGCTGGCGATAAGTATGGGGCTTACTTCACTCATATTTGTCGATGCATTCCAGGAAGGCATGATAGTCAACATGGTGAGGTCGGGAACTTCGACATTCCTCGGTGAATCTCAGATCCATAATTCGGATTTCACTGCTGCAATGGAAGTCGAAAAGACAGTGAACGGTCCTGAAAAAGTGATGGAAAGACTTTCAAAGGAAGATCAGGTTAAAGCATACGCGCCGAGAATAAAGACTCTCGGAATGGTGACGAGCGCCGCTAATGTCCAGTCGGTGCTTATCACAGGGATCGATCCTGAAAAGGAGAAAGATCTGTCAAAAATGGACGAAGCGATGCTTGAAGGAAGCTATCTTTCCGACAGATCTGAAAAGGGGATCATCATAGGCCGCGGACTTGCCGATACCCTTGAAGTTGTAGTCGGTGACAGGCTTGTAATAACTGTGGCTCAGGCCCATACAGGTGAAATGGCTCAGGAAATGATGAGGGTGAAAGGCATATTCAAGCTGGGAACAAGGGAATTCGACAGGTCCATGGCTTTCATTCCCATTGAAAGAGCGGCCTCAATGCTTGATCTTGCAGGTTCAGTGCATGAAATAGCTGTCAATCTGAAAGACCACAGAAAGACATGGGATAAGGACCTTCCGCTCTGGAAAGAATACTCAGCTGACGGTAACAAATTCGAGAACTGGATGCAGTTGATGCCTGAAATGGATGCAATGCTTTCGATGTCGGCATATTCGAAATACATTGTGGGATCGATACTGTTCCTTCTTGTCGCAGGAGTGATAATCAACACACTGTTCATGTCGATATATGAAAGAATGTTCGAGTTCGGTGTGATAAGGGCGGTAGGAGCGAAACCGGTCTATACAGGAACACTTGTTGTTTTTGAATCAGCGGTGCTTGCTTTTCTTTCGACAGTGCTGGGGATCATGTTCGCACTGGTTCTCAACCTGATATTCTCGAAAGTGGGAATAGACTACACGGATGCCGAGTTCATGAGCATTGCCATGACAGAGCTGATCTATCCTGTGATGACAGTCGAGCAGTACACGGCATTTCCTGCGGCGCTTATAGTTTTCACGATGACAGTTTCAATATATCCGGCGTGGTATGCCGCAAAGATAAAACCGGCAGTTGCAATGAAGAACGGCACAAAATAGGAGAATAAAATGAATGTTATCAAAGTTCAGAATGTGGTGAAAACATACAAAACCGGTGAAATAGAAGTGAACGCTCTCAGCGGTGTCAGCCTCGAAATAGAGAAAGGTGAGTTTACAGCCATCGCAGGACCTTCAGGCTCGGGCAAATCGACACTTCTCAACATAATAGGCGGTCTTGACACACCTTCATCGGGGGATGTTCTTCTGGGGGGAAAGCTAATAAGTAAAATGAGCGGAGCGGAGCTGTCCAATTTCAGACGGGACCATGTCGGTTTCATTTTCCAGAGCTACAATCTCATACCTGTCCTGACAGTTGCTGAAAACATAGAGTTTGTCATGCTGCTTCAGGGTGTTGATAAAAAGGAAAGAGCAAAAAAAGTTAAAGACATACTTGATGAAATAGGACTTTCCGGCAGTGAGCACAGGCTTCCTTCACAGCTTTCCGGCGGTCAGCAGCAGAGAGTTGCGGTGGCCCGGGCCATAGTTTCGGCTCCTGACATAATACTTGCCGACGAACCTACTGCAAATCTTGATTCCGCAACGGGTTCAGCGCTTCTTGACATGATGAGGAAACTTAATGAAGATAAAGGGATAACATTCATTTTCTCCACACATGACAGAATGATAATGGAAAGGGCGAAAAGACTTGTAATGCTTCACGACGGGAAGATAAAAAGCGATGAAAAAAGGTAGTTTTCTAATTGCTGCAGCGCTCTGCCTTGATTTTTTATATGCAAATGATCCGGCAGTTGACCTGCGCGGTTATTCCAATTCAAACATAATGGTCTATTCGATCCCTGAAGGTTACGGACTGCTCGGAATAGAGGAAAAGGAATACTTCAGTTTCAGCAACAGCTCAAGAATATCGCTGATAACCACTCCTGTCGAACAGCTTACGATAGAAGCGGCATATTCGGTGATGCCTTCGGTCAGCGAGCTTGATGCTTCATTATTCTCTTTCAATTCACCAAGCGTGGAAAAGTACAGGATAGCGGACCTGCCTGATAACATTACGGAATATGATAACGGAGGAATAGGAGAGAACCTCGACAGGCTTGTTTTCCAGATAAGAACTCCTTTTGCCGATATGACTCTCGGAAGGCAGGCGATATCTTTCGGCAGTGCCAGATTTTTCAATCCGACCGATGTTTTCTCGCCTTTTTCATATCAGGACCTTAACGAAGAGGAAAAAGCCGGAGTGGATGCCGTCCGGATCCAGATACCGATAGGCGAGATGAGCGAAATAGATGCAGGATACATTTTCGGAGAATATGCGGACTGGAAAAAAAGTGCCGCTTTCCTGAAAGGGAGATTCGATATAAAAGGGACTGAAATATCAGTGATAGCAATGGAATACAGGACTCACCTGATGGCAGGACTTAACATAAGCTCAAACATAAAAGGTGCCGGAGTGTGGTTCGAAGGAGCATACACATTTGCAAGACTTCTCGATGATTATGATAACGATGAGGATTTTTTCAGGATCTCAGCCGGAGCTGAATATTATTTCACTGGAGACTTCTATATTTTCGGTGAATATCACTACAGCTATGCCGGAACTCTTGAAAGCAGAGAATACATCTTAAATTCATTTGAAAATAAGACAGCTTATCAGGATAGCGGAGTCTATCTTCTGGGTGAACATTATTTTGCTCCCGGTCTGAACTGGCAGGTCCATCCGCTTGTGAACCTGTCACTTCAAGTGCTTTTAAACTGTTCAGACCCGTCAGCGATGATAATTCCTAAAATATCGTGGTCTGTTGATGATAATCTTATGCTGGACCTCGGTGCAACAATAAACGCCGGAAGGAGAATAAGTTCAAAAGGCCTCAACTCCGAGTTCGGAAGCTACCCCGACAGTTATTATCTGAGCATGAGGATGTATTTTTAAAACTTTTCCCTTGACTTTCCGGTTCGATTAATCTAATCTCAATTCGAATTATAGAATTCACAGATCTGGAGATCCGGGTGAGCGAAATAAGACAGCCGCATAATAACTTCTTCATCAAAACATTCTCAAATATCAGTAATACCAGTGACTTCATCAAGGGTGTGCTTCCGGCAGAGATAGTCAGGAAGCTTGATCTCAGTTCATCGGTGATAGAGCCTGCAGGTTTTGTCGACGACTCGCTCTCCAGTCATCTTTCCGATTTTGTGATAAAGATGAAAACGAAGAATGGAAAGAAGGTTGTTGATGTCTATATGCTTTTCGAGCACAAATCATATGCGGATGAAAATATCCTGTGGCAGTTATTGAAATATCAGTATCTGATGTTTGAAGAGGACCACAAGGCGAAAAGGAAGTTCAGGATTATCATTCCTGTTGTATTCTATCACGGTCACGGAAAGTGGAATGTGAAAGGGAGTTTCTTTGAATCGATAAGCGTTCCGCAGTATCTGAAGAAATATGCGCTCAACTTTGAATATATCTTTTATGACACAAAAGATTTTCAACTTTCACAGAGCGACAGTTTCGGTAGGAACGCATTTCTGATGAGTGCTTTATCTCTTCTGAAAGAGCACGGAAGGATGAATACGGAAAAGTTCAGGACGCTTGTGAAGTACATAAAGAACAGCGGGCTGGCGAAAAACGAGGATTCCGTTCTTATCCTGCTCAGATATTTCACGATGACAAATGAAGTTGCTCAAAAAGATGTTGCGGATATAATAAAATCCGAACTTGGTGAAGAAGCGGAGGATATCATGCCGTCACTTGGAAGAAAGATCTACAACGAAGGCAGGGAAGAGGGATTGCAGGAAGGCATCGAGAAAGGTGCTATTGCCAAGGCTGTGGAGACTTGCAGGAACCTTTTAGTTGCAGGACTGAATATTGATCTTATTTCAAAAGCGACAGACCTTCCTGTAGAAAAGGTTCTTGAAATTCAGAAATCTCTCAAATAACTACCCGCCGATGGCGAAAGATATCTCGGCTTCACAGACAAGAACTCCGTTGACAAATGCTTTTCCGGCACCGATGCCGAGGCTTGAGCGCATTCTCACTATTTCGACCTCAAGCTCCAGTTTGTCGCCGGGAATGACTTTCTGCCTGAACTTTGCGTTATTTATCCCTGTGAAGTAGGCGATCTTTCCTTTGAACTGATCAAGACTCAGGACCGCTATCGCTCCGAGCTGAGCCATTGCTTCTATTATCAGAACTCCGGGCATGACAGCTTCCTGAGGAAAATGTCCCTGAAAGAAAGGTTCGTTCACGGAAACATTTTTGTAGCCCTTTGCAAGTTTTCCATTCTCGATAATTTCCGCTCTGTCGATCATGAGGAACGGATAGCGGTGAGGTAAAATCTGTTTAATCTGTTCGCTGTTTAACATTCGGCTCTCCATTTTGATTGAAAAGTAACAACAAAAAAACATTGAGATTTTATAACATCTTACTCAAAAAATGACAAGAAATTAATTCTAAAACTGACAAAATAACAGAAATTGCTCAATGAAAACAAAAAGTTGTGTGGTGCTCATTTTTTATTTGATTTTACTGAGATAAATATTAGACTGACATGTCAGTTTATTTTGGTGTAAGAGGAAACTGAAATGCAGAAATTCAATGCGGGAATAATCGGAACAGGCTCAAATCTGCCTGAGAAAGTGATGACCAATTTTGATCTTGAAAAGATCGTTGACACATCCGATGAATGGATAAGAACAAGGACCGGTATTTCTGAAAGAAGGATCGCCGATGAACTTACCGCTACTTCCGATATTGCATCAAAAGCGGCTCTGAACGCTCTTTCGGATGCAGGACTTAAGGCTGATGAAATAGACCTTATTGTCGTTGCAACTGTGACTCCTGACATGGCTTTTCCTTCAACAGCCTGCTTTGTTCAGAAGAATATCGGCGCTGTAAATGCAACGGCGTTTGATATCGGTGCAGGTTGCAGCGGTTTCGTTTACGGGCTTTCCATC
>JAKLDO010000041.1 GCA_022703485.1 bacterium | reverse complement strand
AGCAAATCTGAAAACAGGTATAAATACTACGCTTATAGGATCTATAAAGAATAAGATTCCTGATGTGGGTTTCGGTGTTACCACTTTTGAAGATTATGCGGACTTTCCTGCTGATAAAGGGGCAAGGGTGACTCAATTTATTACAACGAATGAAACAACAATAAAATCAGCTATTAATAGTGTTTCTGTGGTTCAAAATTCAGGATGGGAGCCTCATTTGAATGCACTTTATTATTCAGCAACAGGTGAAGCACGCGGAACGGTTTCTGCTGTAAATTGCTCAGGGAAAGAGGGTAGTATCGGAGGCGCATGCTTCAGAAACGGTGCATTGCCGATATTTATTATGATGACAGATGAGGCATTTGAAAGTTCGTACAATCTTGTTAACTATACTCAAACCTACACTGCTATGAATAATATCAATGCAAAATTTATAGGTGTTGATTCATGGAATTCAGGATCATACGGGTACACTCCGAAAGACCATTTAAAAGCTGTTTCAACCAATACAGGATCTGTTGATAGTTCAGGTACGCCATTTTATTATCTCATAAATTCCAATGGAACGGGGCTTTCAGATAATATCGCGACAGGTGTCGAATATCTTGCCAGCAATGTTCCGATGCTTGTCAATACAGGCCGGGAATCGATCACAAATCCCCAGTCTGTCGATGTAACGCAGTTCATCAAGGCTGTCACACCTGTGAAAAGAGTGCTTGCGGATACTACAACTGTGAACTGTCCGGCAGAATGTACTGCGGATGCTTTCCAGAATGTAAAGCCGGGAACAACGGTCACATTCGACATAGATTTCTACAATGATTTTTATGAACCTACAACAACTGAGAACACCGCTTTTAAAGCAAAGATCAATGTCTTCGGCGAAGGATCTCTCGTCGATTCGAGAGAAGTTTATGTGATAGTTCCGGGTAAGAAAGTCACAGGTCCGGACGATTAATCATCTCAACTTGCCTTAATTTTTCATTGTGCTAACATTCCCATTATTTTTCTTTATCGGTGTGAAATGCAGAAAAATTCTTCAATATTCGTTGCGGGTCACAAAGGTCTTGTGGGAAGTTCGATAGTCAATGAACTTAAACGGCAGGGTTTTGAAAATCTTGTCCTGAGATCTTTCGAAGAGCTTGATCTGCGCAATCAGCATGCAGTCGCCTCTTTTTTCATGGATAACAGACCTGAATATGTTTTCCTTGCCGCGGCGAGAGTGGGAGGAATAGGGGCCAACAATAAATTCAGGGCGCAGATGATCTATGACAATCTGATGATCCAGACCAATGTCATACACCACGCGTATCTGTCAGGAGTTAAAAAGCTTCTTTTCCTCGGTTCGAGCTGTATCTATCCTAAATTCGCCCCTCAGCCCATGAAAGAGGAGCATCTTCTCACTTCAGAGCTTGAAAAGACCAATGAACCTTATGCTGTGGCGAAGATAGCCGGGCTCAAGATGGTCGAATCATACAATCTTGAGTACGGTACCGATTTCCTGAGCGTGATGCCGACGAACCTTTACGGTGAGAACGATAATTTTGATCTTGAAACCGGGCATGTGCTTCCTGTCATGATAAGAAAGTTCCATGAGGCGAAGGTCCATGGCTGTGAATATGTCGACCTCTGGGGAACAGGATCACCCAGACGGGAATTCCTTTACAGCGGAGATCTTGCAAAAGCAGTAATTAAGCTCATGAACGAAGTGTCAAACAGCAAAACACATATAAATATCGGAACAGGTGACGATATCACAATAAAAGAACTGGCTGAATTAATTAAGGGGATCACATGTTTTGAAGGTGCTATAAGGTGGAACACACAGATGCCTGATGGAACTCCGAGAAAGCTGCTTGACATAACAAAAATAAAAGCTCTCGGCTGGGTTCCTGAAATGAGCTTGAAAGAAGGTATAGTTAAAGTTTATGAATGGTATAGAAACAATAAATGAGCGAAAAGGCTAAAACGATTTCCCTGTATTCTTTTCTTTTTGTTGTTATTCTCACGAGGGTTTTTCTTGAAACTGCAGTTTTTTCCAAGAGCTATTTTTTCGGATATTTTGTTACAATTCATCATTTCTGCTGGTATCTGTTCGTTTTTTTCTATTTCAGTGCTTGCTGCAGATATATTTTGGGAATGAAAAGAGAATCGGTCAAGTATCTGACTTTGTTGAGTCCTGTGATCTTTACGCCGCTTGTATATGCCTACTTTTCGGGAGAAAAGCTCAGACTTCAATATATGGAAGGCGACCTGAAGGAAGTCCTTTTTCATATGGTTACATTTTATAAGTTCCATCCTAAGAACAGTCAGTTTTTCATAGAAATGATAATTCTTCTGATAATTTTTATCGCCGGCTCGTGGTTCATTTCAAAAAGTATAAGAAGAACTCTGTTGAATGTTGTGATCGGTTTTTATGGAGCAGCGATGTTTGCGGGACTGCATCTTTTCGGAGTCTATCCGAGGACGAAAGCCTATTTTAAAATTCACACAGTTTTGAAAAATCATCAGCTTCTTGCACTTATTTATCTCTCTTTCGCCATTACTGTTTTTGTCATTTATTCATATCCTGAGATCAAAAAGGCATTTTCAAAGGAAAAGTTCAAATACATCGTATTTTTTGTGACAGGAATATGTTTCTCCATACTTTCCGCAAAATACATGTTTGAGTTCTTTTACGGCAAAGTGCCTGAAACCGCTGATAAATTCCTGATGACAACCCCGTTTGTGATCCTTGCGGTTTCACTATTCCCGATCTTTGGAAAAAGCTCGAACAGCTTTGTTGCCGGCAAGTTTTTCCCCCTTGTTTTTTCAATAATATCAGTTCTGATAATAGCAGGGGTTTATGTCGGAATTAAGTAGATTATTTAAATAGAATCTTTACGGAAGCGGCATGAAATCGAGTGCGGTAACATTCTTTATGCCGATATCACCAACGAAAGTGGCTGTCCAGTCGCTTGGATCGATAACATAAAGATAGCTATTGCCTTTACCACCATGCTGTACTGAATAATGGTATCCGTTGCTGCCTACAGCAAGCATTTCTCCAAGTGAATCATCGCCGCTATCAGTATCGTAGTCGTAAAGATCCAGTACGCCTGATATATTTGAGAAGTGAGTTCCGATGCCGGTAGCCGGATCAACTGTATACATCGCGTTGGCCATTTTCACAAAAAGAGTGCCATCATCAAAAGCCATTCCTGTCAGCCATGTAGTTGTACCAATGGTTGACTCTGCGACAGGTGTAGCTGCACCTGTGGAAGTATTAATGGTTAATAGATCCTGGTTCATATCCCAGCCATAGAGTGTGCCGTCAGGTCCGAAAGTAATATCGGATATTGCAATATAACCAATAGCTCCGATCAAAGAAGCTTCCGCAGTTGCCGGATTTACCTCGTACAGACTGTTTGTATCGTAAGATGTGACATACATTTTGCCGGTAAGCGGATTTACTGCAAGAGTGGTTGTCCAAAGAAGTCCAGTGTCGCCAATGAGTGTAGTTGCAAGTGTAGCAGGATCAAGAGTATAAAGAAGACTTTTTCCATTACCGCCTGCACCTGTAATAAAATAAAGCGTGCCGGTCGGAGCGGTAAACACAGGACATGTTGCTTCTGTTGTGACAGATATCGTTTCACCTTCCGATATATTTCCTTCATAATCAACAGTACGAATTAAAAATGTGTATTCGGTATTTGCCTTTATTCCTTCTACTATTGTTGCAATGTCCCATGCTTTAAAAGGTTTCGCAGGGCCATTGGGTGTCCATGTGACCCACACAAAATCAATATCGTCATCTTCATTAACTTCCCATGTAAGATAGATATAATTGCAACCCGAATCTTCCACAGTTACATTTTCCACATCATCAGGAGCTGTTTTATCAAGCGGCGAGAAGACCATACCGTATAACTCGCCCGGAAGAGTCATAACAGTAGTTGCAATCCATGATGAATCAATAACAACAAGATAGTCATCACCGTAATCATCATCATATGCCGCAGAATAGAATTTTCCATTTGCATAATTATATGCAAGTCCGGGCTCCATTTCGAAAAATTCATAATCCATGTTGTCAGGGAAATAAATTTCGCTTACAAAATCAACATTGTTTGAATCAATATCTATTTTAAATGCCACATAATACTCAAAAGCTTTTATGTAGAGTCCGTCTTCTCCATAGGCCATGCTGTTTATAGCACTCCATGGAAAGCCATCTCCATCACAAAGCCATTCTGCAGTACATTTTGAAATATCGATAGAAAAAAGCCCGGAATCCATAGCGGCATATAATGTTCCGTCAGGTCCGAAAGTTAAGCCGTAAACAGACTCCTCAAGTTCACAGACCAGAGTTGATTCAGCTGTGTTTCTGTCGAGTTCATAGAGGATGTTCCCGTCATTTGAGAAAGTGTACATTTTCCCATCCAGCGGATTTATTGCAAGTCCCACAACATCAAAAAGCCCGTGACCGCCTATCTGTTCACCATCATCATCTTGCGGCCATAGAATAAAAAGGTCGCTGCTGGTCAGAATGTACAATGACTGATTATCCGTATCATTTGATGTAACTACTTTATCAAGAGTAAAGTCGCCGGTAACGGTCTGACATCCGTCATTCAGAATTACTCCGAACATGAAAGGTCCGCCAAGCATTGTCGGAGTTACAGTATATGTACCGTCAATCTCAGGTTTTATTGTAGCTCCCATCCCTGTAAAAATTATTGCAAGAGTATCTCCGTCAGCATCTTGAGTTTCAAGGGTCATTTTGATCGGAACATCTTTACGGAAATCTTTTCCCGGTGCTTTTTCGAGATCTATTTTTGTGATAACCGGAGCGGTATTACCTGCACAAACACTATCTGTGCCCGGTTCACCGTCTTTCCCGTCGATTCCATCTTCACCGTCAAGACCGGGTTCACCGTCTTTTCCGTCAATACCGTCAACGCCATCAATGCCTTTTGCACCCTGATCTCCCTTATCTCCTTTAGGTCCTTCGACTCCGTCAGTACCGTCAACGCCATCTTCTCCTTTAAGTCCGACAAGTGTAACAGTGAAATCTCCGTTTTCTGTTACTGCGGCAAGAATATAACTTCCCTCGCCGAATGTCACGGGGAGAGTGAATTTGATAAGCGTGTCGTTAAATTCTTCAACAGTCAGTTCTTCAGCATCTTCAGTGTCTCCGACTTTGGTCAATTTAGCAGTCGGTGCGGTTTCACCGAAATTTGTTCCTTCAACAACGATCGTGCTGCCGTTTTCAACATAAGCTGCCGTAACGGTAACTACGGATCCTTCGTCGGTATTGTTCTTCTTTTCATCACACGAAATGAACAAAAATACGACCAGTAAAGTCATCAATAATGTTACAATTCTCATAAATACCTCCAAAAAGTTTTTTGGGAAGCAACATAATATGTTAGCCACCGCCCACGATTAATGTGAGATAATTATCTCTTAAAAAGGAATGAAGTCAAACATAAATAAAACATAAATTAAGTGTCGTAATTTGCAAAATAAAATCAATTGTATTAGACTCGACCGGGTTTTGTTTATTATCCAGTTTGGAGGAGAGATATGCTTAATTTAAAGTACATTCCGAATGTTGATCCTGAAGTTGCAGAGATCATTGAAAAGGAAGCCCGCAGACAGGAAGACGGTCTTGAGCTTATCGCAAGCGAAAACTTTACCAGTGAAGCGGTCATGGAGGCTCAGGGCAGTCTTCTGACCAATAAGTATGCAGAAGGTTATCCGAAGAAAAGATACTACGGCGGTTGCGAAGTAGTGGATGAAGTTGAAAAGCTTGCAATTGACCGTGCGTGCGCACTTTTCGGTGCTGAATATGCAAATGTCCAGCCCCACAGCGGTTCTCAGGCAAATATGGGAGTATATTTCGCAGTGCTTAATCCCGGCGACACAATTCTTGCGATGAACCTTGATCACGGCGGACACCTCACACACGGAAGCCCTGTTAATTTCTCAGGAAAGCTTTACAAAATAATACCTTACGGCGTTTCAGCAAATGACGGAAAGATAGATTACGATGCACTTGAAAAGCTCGCAGTCGAGAACAAACCGAAGCTCATCCTTTCCGGCGCTTCAGCATATCCGAGGATCATTGATTTCAAGAGACTGAGAGAGATCTGTGATAAAGTCGGTGCAATGATGATGGTCGATATGGCGCACATTGCAGGACTTGTGGCGGCAGGAGTCCATCCCAGTCCCGTTCCTTATGCCGATTTTGTAACATCCACGACACACAAGACCCTCAGAGGCCCCAGAAGCGGACTTATCCTTGCAAAGAAAAAATATGAAAAAGAGCTCAATTCTTCAGTATTCCCCGGAATGCAGGGTGGACCGCTCATGCACATAATCGCAGCAAAGGCTGTCTGTTTCAAGGAAGCAATGAGCGAAGAGTTCAAGACATATCAGAAACAGGTAGTTAAAAACGCCGCCGCAATGGCCGATGAATTCAACAAAATGGGATACAACCTCGTTTCAAAAGGGACCGACAACCACCTCATGCTCATTGACCTCAGGAATAAAGGCAAAACAGGCAAAGTGACCGAAAAAGCCCTTGATAAAGCTCACATCACAGTCAACAAGAACATGGTTCCGTTCGACGACCAGTCCCCGTTCATAACAAGCGGAATAAGGGTCGGTGCTCCGTTCCTCACGACAAGGGGTTTGAAAGAGGATGATTTCAGACTTGTTGCAAGACTCATGGACAAAGTGATATCAGGTATAAAAACGAACGAGTTCTCGCCAAAGACCGGTATCGATGCATCTGTCATTGATGATTCAGTCATCGCTGAAGTAAAGGCTGAAGTTAAAAAGATATGCCTGAAATATCCCCTTATCAGAAAGTAGAACGGTGATACTATGAAATGCCCTTTCTGCGGGTCCCTCAGGGACAAAGTGACCGATTCAAGGTCGACCAAGGAAGACACTGAGATCAGAAGAAGAAGGGAGTGCGAGGACTGCGGAGGCAGATACACTACCTACGAACGGATCGAAGAGGTCATGCCGATAGTCAAGAAAAAGAACGGTGAAAGGGAGCCTTTTGACAGGAACAAGATAAAGAAAGGTATCCTGATATCCTGTCAGAAAAGACCCGTTTCGGCCGAAGTTATAGACCAGATAATAGAAAAAGTTGAAAAAGCGGTCCAGTCCTATGAAAAGAAGGAGATAGACAGCTCAGTGATAGGAAATCTCGTCATGCAGCAGCTCAAAACGGTCGATAAAGTTGCTTTCATCAGGTTCGCATCTGTTTACAAGGAATTCAGGGATGCACTTGATTTCATTGAAGAAGCCAAAGAAGTCCACACAAAAGATTAATTGAAATAATAAAAAAAGTAAGTTACTGTTACTAATCTTACGAGTTTAGTAAATAGATCTGCAATTTGGAGGGCTGGATGATAAGCCAGGCGGAAAGGTATTGTAATTTCTACGGAAGGTACGAGAACATCAAAAGGATCTTCAGGTTTGACATACGGTACAGGTGCAGAAGGCTTCATGAAGTGCTTGATGAGCTCGGGATAGGCAGAAACGGCATATCGGTCCTTGATTTCGGTTTCGGTGCGGGCGACCTTCTTGCATCATTCCCGGAAGACTGTTCTTTGTGCGGAGTTGATGTCTCACCCTCAGCAGTTGAAAATGCAAGAAATAAAGAGATGTTTAAAAAGTTCAGGAAAGCGCAGTTCCAAACAGTTCCCGAGCACAATAACGATGAATTCATCCATGAAAAGTTCGATCTCGTGCTTTCATCCCATGTCATTGAGCATGTCGATGATGATGCAGTTCTTCTGAACACGCTTAAAAGCAGATTGAAAGATGACGGTCATCTGGTCCTTTTCGCACCGATAGAAGAACCGGGCTATATCCATTTCCATGTCAGGAACTGTTCAGTTCAGACATTGTCTCAGAAAGTTAAAGATTGCGGATTCGATATAGTCTTTTGCGAAGGGAGCATGAACATCAACGGACATATCTGGAAGATAATTACGATACCGAGCAGACACAACTGGCCGGTACTTGGAAAAACGGTCAATTCGATCCGCCTTTTCACACTTTCGCTCATACCTTATAAAATGGTTAAAATACTGGACCGTGTTTTCGGGGTTCTCGGAGCAGGTCCCAGACAGGCGATGATAGTTGCAAAAAAGCATATTTAGAGAGGGGTTGATGAAGAAACTATTAATGATCTTAACGGCTTTTTTCTTTGCGATGATGGTCGTTTCATGCGGAGAGTGTGAAGGTTCTGATTGCGATGTGGATGACAATGATCCTGCAACGGACACTGAACAGACAGATGATGAAGGATCTTCGATGACACTCAAATACAAGGCGGCTGATGAACATGCTGATGCAGTGTCGGAGGATATTGTAAAAGCGAATTCAGACCTTGCGATGGAGCTTTTTTCAAAACTTTCATACGAAGAGAGCGGAGTTAACATGATGATATCCCCGCTTTCGATCTCGATCGCAATGGCGATGGCGACAAACGGCGCAAGTGATGAGAATCTTGCCGAAATGAAATCCGTTCTCGGTTTCGGTGAAATGGAGATGTCAGCTGTAAATGCACAGTTCTATGAATTGATCCAGTCACTTGTAGAAGCTGATAAAGACATGGTGCTTTCTATCGCCAATTCAGTATGGATGGACGATCAGTTCGAGCCGGGGATCAAAGAAGCGTTCCTTAGTGCGCTGAAAGAAAGTTATGAAGCGGAGCCTTTCACGCTTGATTTTGCTGATGCAGGAGCTGTAGATCAGATAAATTCATGGGTTTCAGAGAACACGAACGGAAAAATAGAGGAGATAGTTAAAGAAATAGGTCCCGATGTCGTGATGTATCTCATAAATGCAATATATTTCAAAGCGGCATGGACTGTAACTTTTGACAAGGAAAAGACTTATGACGGCCAGTTCCAGACTACAACAGCTGAGAATAAGACAGTAAAAATGATGACTTTTGAAAGCGATCAGGAATTTGAGTTTTTCAGCTCAGAAGGAGAAAATGGTTACAGTGTCATCCGTCTTCCTTACGGCAGAGAGAAGTTCTCTTTCTACGGTATAATTCCCAACGGCACAGGGAGAACGATAGACCAGTTCATCTATGAAATGGCGCAGAACGGACTTGATAAATATATTACAAACCTCGGGGAAAAAGAGGAAGTGCCTGTAATTCTTCCAAGATTCAAATTTAAATATGAAAAGTCGCTTGTTGAAGTATTTAAGACTCTCGGAATGGAAAAAGCATTTGAAGAGGGCGGATTCCTCGATCTTGCAGATCAGGGTGCAGGGCTGATAATATCGGAAATAATGCATAAGACATTCATCGAGGTCAATGAAGAAGGGACTGAAGCCGCCGCGGTTACTGAAGTTGAAATATCAGACACAGGAATGCCTTATGGTTTCTTCGGAACAAGACCGTTCGTTTTCGTAATCCGTGATGACCGCTCCGGCACGGTTCTTTTCATCGGAAAAGTGGAAGATCCTACAAAGGAATAGCCTTATCAGGAATATTTGACAAACATCTTTTTAAAATAGTACACTCAAAAAGGGTGTCCGTTTATTCAATTTTTTTGGAGGATGATATGAAAAGAGTTCTTCTTGCTACAGACAAACCTTTTGCGGCGAAAGCGGTTGCAAAGATCCAGGAGATCTGTGACAAGGCGGGATATCAGCTTGTCAAACTTGAATCCTACACTTCACCTGATCAGCTCAAGGATGCGGTAAAGGATGTTCATGCTGTCATTGTAAGAAGCGACCTCATAACGAAAGAAGTGATCGATGCCGCTTCTGAGCTCAAGATCGTAGTTAGAGGCGGTGCAGGCTATGACAATGTCGATTGCAAAGCGGCGGCTGAAAAGGGCGTTGTAGTAATGAACACTCCCGGAGTGAATGCAAATGCAGTTGCAGAGCTTGCTATCGGAATGGCGGTCTATATGGCAAGAGGTCTTTTCACGCCTAAGACTGGCGGAGAGCTTCTTGGAAAAACAATAGGGATACACGCTTACGGCAATGTCGGAAAGAATGTTGCACGCATAGCAAAGGGTTTCGGAATGGAAGTTTATGCGTTCGATCCTTTCGTCAAAAAGGAAGCTATCGAGGCAGACGGTGTTAAAGTAGTTGAAACTGTTGAAGATCTTTACAAAAAATGTCAGTATGTCTCTTTGCACATTCCGGCAAATGACAAGACAAAGAAATCAATAAACAAGAACCTTCTGGGCCTCATGCCCAAAGGTGCAACGCTCATCAATACGGCAAGAAAGGAAGTTGTCTGCGAAGAAGGGCTCAAATTCATTTTCGAATCAAGACCCGATTTCAAATATGTGACAGATGTCGCTCCCGATAACGCCGCTGAGCTTGCTGAAAAGTTTGCAGGAAGAATATTCTGCACACCCAAGAAAATGGGAGCCCAGACAAATGAAGCCAATGACAATGCCGCAGAATTCGCCGCAAACAACATCGTCAATTTCTTTGAAAAAGGCGATGTGACCTTCAAAGTCAACTGATAAATTCTCTCCGCTAAAATCTTTTCAATTTTCTTAATCAGAGTATCATTCACACAGTTTTTCTGCTGGAGTTTTGATTGATCTCGACGACACTGCTTTTAACTGTTCTGCTTGCTGTTACAGGGCTCGGAGTCTTTGAATACAGAAGGCACATCCATAATCTGAAAAAGATACCGTTAAGGATACATGTGAACGGAACACGCGGAAAATCTTCGGTGACGAGGCTTATCGCCGCAGGGCTGAGCGCCGGCGGCATGAAAGTCTTTGCAAAGACGACCGGGACAGTGCCCCGCGTGATAACACCTGTTGGCGAGGAGTTCGCAGTCTACAGACCTGCATCACCCAATATAATTGAGCAGTTGAGGGTTGTCGATTTCGCATCGCATAACGGAGCTGAGGCGATAGTTATTGAGTGCATGGCGCTCCAGCCTTCATATCAGAGCCTTTGCGAATTGAAGTTCATAAGATCGACGATAGGTGTGATAACTAATGCAAGAGCAGATCATCTCGATGTGATGGGTCCTGATGAAATAGATGTCGCAAAAGCTCTTCTGGGAACAGTTCCTGTCAACGGGACGCTTTTCACATGCGAAGAGGATTATCCCGGACTTTTCAGTGAGGTCTGCCGGGACAGAGGAACATCCGTTGTCGTAATAGGAAAGGATATCCATGAAAACCTTCCCGATGAATACATGTCTGGATTTTCATATATCGAGCACAAGGAGAATGTCGCCCTCGCCCTTGCTGTCTGTGAAAAGGCTGGAGTGCCGAAAGAGACCGCAATAAAAGGGATGCACAATGTCTATCCGGATGCCGGTGCCATGAGCGAATACAGAATAGACTGGTTCGGCAGAAAGATACTTTTCGTGAACGGTTTTGCCGCAAACGACCCTGAATCTACTGAAATGATATGGAACATGGCATTTGAAAGGAACCCCGGAATAAAAAGGTCCATAATGATAGTTAACTGCCGCTCTGACAGGCCTGAGCGCTCCGACCAGATCGGAAAGGCGGTGGCCGGCTGGAAAAGGGCAGACATATACCTTGTAACAGGGACCGGAACCTATGTTTTTGTAAAGGCGGCCGTGCATTCAGGAATTCAGGCATCAAAGATAATAAATGTTGAGAACGAAGAGGCCGCGAAGATATTTGAAAAGATAGTTGAGCTGTCGACCGGAGAAACTCTTGTGATGGGCGTATGTAACATCAAGGGATCGGGTCTTGAACTCGTCAAATATTTTGCGAACAGGACATTTAAATAGGAGTGTCAAATAAATGGAACATCTGATGACTCTGTCGATAGGACTGGGACTGATAATCAGTCTCCTGTTCTCCGAACTGCTCGGAGTGGCGGCCGGAGGAATGATAGTGCCGGGATATGTCGCTCTCTACCTTGACAGACCGCTTGCAGTGCTCATAACCCTCGCCGTTGCCTGGATGACATGGATGACGGTCAAGATGATGAGCACCATAATGATAATATACGGCAGAAGAAGAACTGTCATAACACTGCTTGTCGGGTTCCTTTACGGGGCGTTCTTCAGGAGCATCGGATATGTAGAGACTGTAACTCTGGTATTTGATCTCACCCTTATCGGATATCTTATTCCCGGTCTAATTGCAATATGGATAGAGAAACAGGGTCTGGTCGAGACCTTTGCAACACTTATCACATCAAGCGTAATTGTCAGACTTCTTCTGATACTGCTTACAGGCGGAGAGTTCATATCATGAGAAAACTATACTGGAAGCCTACAAGGACAAGCTGGCACATTCATGTCGTCATAGCTATCGTTGCAATAATATGCATTTCTTCTGTCGAAATATTCAGGATCAAGATAAAGAAGCCGTACTACAATGAAAAGATCAAAGCGGCTCAATTGATGGATAACGCCTTGAAAACGCTGAAAAAATACCGTCTGGACCAGAAGGTGCTCCCCATCGACCCGGAAGTCGATCCTCTCGGGTCGGGAATGATCGGAACTCTCATTTCTCCGATAACAAGCAATGCCGGTGTCAGAGAGGCGAAGCTTGCGACAGTCAATCCTAACTGGGCGGCGGTCATGGTCGATCTTCTCGGAAAAGCCGGAGTTAAGAGCGGAGACACAATAGCCGCCGGATTTTCGGGATCATTCCCTTCTTTAAATATCGCAGTTCTATGCGCGGCACAGGTGATGGACCTTAAAGTGGTTGCAATTTCAAGTGCATCTGCAAGCACCTGGGGCGCAAATATTCCAGAGTTCAGCTGGCTCGACATGGAAAGGATACTTTTTGAGAACAGGGTGCTTTCATACAGAAGCGTGGCGGCATCACTTGGCGGAAGTCAGGACAGGGCGATAGGAATGAGCAAAGAAGGCCGTGAAATGCTCAAACTTATAATTGCGAACAATAGTCTGGAACTTATTTTTGAGAAAGATGAACAGTCAAACCTCGACAAAAGAATGGCTATCTACAATGAAAAAAGCGGCTCGGCGCAGATCAAAGCTTTTGTAAATGTCGGAGGAGGCACTGTCTCTGTCGGGACCAGAATAGGCAAACAGCTTTTCAAACCGGGATTGACAAAAGACGCCGGAATGGAGGAGCTTGCAATAGATTCTGTCATGAGCCGTTTTGCAAAAGACGGCATTCCGGTTATTCACATGACAAAGATCAATGTTCTGGCGCAGAAATACGGGATCCCGTATGAATTTACTTCGATCCCCAGACCGGGAGAAGGGGCTCTTTTTTCATCACATGTCTATAATATGTATATTGTCGGGGCTTCCCTGATAGTTATAATCGCAATGCTGGTCTTTCTCATCAAAATGGGTTACGGCGGAAGACTGTTCAGTTTCGAATCTGCAAAAAGGGATAAAAACAGCTCAGAACCGATGGTCTGATCTTTCCGGTTGTTTTTAGACCGTTCCTGAAATATAATTAATGCGGTTTTTTTATTACGGAGAGAGATATGAGATCTTTTATCATTTTTATCATTGCGGCTTTTTTCATCATTTCATGTGATCTCAGTACGGGTTCACGGAAAAATCTCGATGACAAAGACACGGATGAGGTTTCCGATTCCGGGGACTTGGATGAACTGGCGGATTCCGACACCGGAAATACAGGTGACGACCAGATTACTGATAATGAAAAACCGGATGAAGCAGGTGATAACGATCTGCCTGATACAGTGGAACCTGACGAAGACGGTCAGACATCAGATGCCGACACCGATGAGCAGACCGATGAAACTGCTGATACTGTTCCTGATGAAACAGCTGATGCTGTTCCGGACGAAACAACTGATGAAAATAACGACAGCGATGCTGATAATGCTCAGCCTGAAATAATATGTGAAGTGCTCACCCCTCTCGAAAGCGGAGTCTGCGCAGTAACGGCCGGAAGCGCCGCAAAGCTCATAAAAGGTAATGTGCTCGCGGCCGATGCAACATATATCGGAGGCGGAGTGCTTGTGTCTGATACAGGTCTAATACTGTGTACAGGATGCAATTGCGGTCTTGAGGAGGAGGCAGAGGGGGCAACGGTGATAACATGTCCTCAGGGAGTTGTCTCTCCGGCACTTATTAATGCCCATGACCATATCGGATGGGCGCACCACAACCCGAAAGTATGGAACGATGAGAGGTTTGATCACCGTCATGACTGGAGGATGCCGCTGAACGGACACACAGATCTCAATGATTCAAGCGGATCAAGCGAAAATACAAAGGCATGGGGAGAGCTCAGGAATCTGATGGCGGGAACCACAGCAATGGCGGGAAGCGGCGGAGCCGACGGTCTTCTTAGAAATGTTGACCAGAATTTTGTAAATACAGAAGGTCTAGGCGGCATAGATGTCTATTATGAGACATTCCCTCTTGATGACGGTGGCGGTACGCTCCGTGAATCCGGATGTAACTACGGCTCAAATGCCGACACAGTGAGCGTTCTGAAGAATGACTGCTATCTTCCGCATGTATCTGAAGGCATAACAAAGGCGGCAAGAAATGAATTCCTTTGTCTGAGCGGAGCAGCCGGCGGAGTTGATCTTACAAAAGCCAATTCGGCATTTATTCATTCGATCGGTCTCACAGCTGAGGATGGAGAGAAATTAGCCGTTAATTCGACAGCAGTTATATGGTCTCCGAGAACCAACATCTCTCTTTATGGAAATACAGCCGAAGTCACGATGTTCAGTAACCAGGGAGTTCTGATAGGTCTGGGAACTGACTGGACACCGACAGGTTCCATAAATATTCTCAGAGAGTTCAAATGTGTCGATTCATACAATAAAAATTATCTGAACTCATTTTTCACGGACCGTGAAATATGGCAGATGGCGACAGAGAATAACGCGACAGCACTCAGGATAGCTGATGTCACAGGATCGATAAGGGAAGGGCTTGTCGCCGACATAACGGTATTTGACGGAAAAGAGACTTCAAATCTCTACAGGGCCGTGATAGAAGCTTCGGAAAAGGAAGTTTCCCTTGTGATGAGAGGCGGAAAGCCTCTTTACGGCGATAAGTCCATACTTGATTCATTGGCTGTGGCAGACTGTGATGAACTGAATGTCTGCGATGTTGCAAAAACTGTGTGTGTGAAAAGCGAAACAGGAAAGACCCTCGCAGAACTTACAACTGCGAATGCATCTTCGTACGGTCTTTTCTTCTGCGGAACTCCGGCGAATGAGCCGGCATGCGTTCCTGCAAGAACAAGAGCCGCCGATGAGGCCAACCCGTACACAGGAACGGTTACCGCTGATGATGCCGACGGAGACGGAGTAGATAATGTCGAGGATAACTGTCCTTATATTTTCAATCCGGTAAGACCGGTCGATGAAACAGTCCAGGGTGATGCAGACGGTGATGATATAGGTGATGTGTGCGACCCGTGTCCGCTTGTTGCAGATTCAGATCTGTGCACCGTGCCTGATTTTGATGATAAGGACGGCGACGGGATAAGGAATGTAGAGGACAACTGTCCCTATGCCGCCAACAGCGATCAGAAGGATGTCGATGGAGACTGGGCGGGTGATGTATGCGACCTTTGTCCGAACACCACAAACCTGCTCGGTGCGGACTGTCCGACAGAAGATCTTACGATATATGACATCATGAAGGACGGAAGACCGGTCGGCTATCCTGTGAGAGTTGAAGGAATCGCGACAGCATTAAAGGGTAAATCTTTTTACATACAGGTCGATCCTGATGACCATGATTCTGTTCTTCTTGAGACTTTCAGCGGTATTTTCGTGTTTGTTTCAAGTTCAAGCTCGCTGACGACCCCTGCACTTGGAGACAAGGTGTCTGTAACCGGAAAAGTGGACGATTATTACGGTCAGACCCAGTTAAACTATGTAACTGCGATCGAATCAGTGACTGCGGGAAAGGGTGTTCCTGATGCTGTTATAGTCGATCCTGCAGATGTCGCTACAGGCGGAAGTCTGGTCGATGACTATAATTCAGTGCTTGTTCAGGTGGATATGGTCACAGTTACAACAGCGGCTGACTCCTATGATGAGTTCATCGTTACTGACGGCCTCAGGGTGGATGATTATCTTTATGATTATGCAAATCCTGCTGTTGATACGATGTTCAGCTATATTAAGGGAGTGCTCACTTTCAATTTCAGTAATTCAAAGATACAGCCGAGAAGTTCAGCCGATATGTATATAGATATGTGTCTTGAGGTGACATGTGATGAAAGCTGGTCGCAATGTAATTCTGGAACCGGTGAATGTGAAGCGAAGGAGGGTTTCTGCGCTGAAAAGGCCGACTGCCCCGGAGTTGACAAGGTCTGCAACACAGACACTCATCTCTGTGAGGACGGGGATCCGTGTGCAGATGTTACATGCAGTGACGAGTGGATGGAGTGTAAAGCCGAGCTCGGGGCGTGCGGAGCAAAGGACGGTAGATGCGATATTGATTCAGATTGTATTACACCCCCTGATCTTCAGTGCAACGGTATTACCCATCTCTGTCAGCCACCTGTTTTAAAAGTACCGAATGGTGATTTTGAAACGTGGTTTGCAGGGAGTGCAACAGGATGGACTGGCGGAACCGGTGTTACAGCTGGACAGGAGGCGGTAGAAAAACATGGTGGCATTTATGCAGTTAAGATGAATAGAACACAAAATGATAATGCTGCTACTGAATACAAGTCAGATTTTTTTGAAGTAACTGGCGGCACTGTTTATACAATTTCATCTTTCTTCCTTGATAAAGATGAGTTTGATGCGAAGGGCCGTATTCTTATTCGATGGTATGATTCTTCAAAAACTGAAATTTCAGGCTCTGTTTATTACGGTGCATACAGCTCTGATAGCAGTTCTTGGACTAAAGTGAGTTCCGATGCAACTGCTCCGTTAACAGCAGCTTTTGCAAAAGTCGGAATAAGAATATATGCTGATGGCGGTGCTACAACCGGAGTTTATTTGTATGCCGACGATTATGAGATAGTTGTCAAATAAGATATCTACTGACCTTTTTTCCAGTCAAGCACGAACTGTTCCTGTTCCTCGGTTTCCGGAGACCTGAGACTTAAAAGCGCTTCATCGACATAGGTTTTTCTCAGCAGGAATATTTCATCAAGCACTGTTCTGCGGTCTGTGATCCCGTGTCTCATGAGGTAGCATCCTGCAACTGTCCCGGTACGACCGATGCCGCCCCAGCAGTGAATGTATATCCTGATGTTCATTGATACAAGGGAGTCGATCTCATCAAGTATGGAGATCATCTGTTCAACAGAAGGTATCCCCCTGTCAAGGATTGGAAATCTTTTCAGGAAGCCGCCGGGGATATCTTTCTCATTGTTCTGAACGAGGAAATTCCTGAATATCTTTGAGTAATCTTCATCATATTTCCTTGAACTTGACGCCATCTCGCCTTCCTGCTGAAGGTTTATGAAGGCTCTTATCCCGGCATCGTAAAGCGCTCTGAGCCTCAGTTTATATGCAAACTCCTCGTCGCTTCCCGGAAAAGGTCCGGCAAGTATCGCCCCCGGCACCAGCCAGTAACTGTTCCTGATGATCTTTGTTACCATTTAGCCTCATAAAAGAATAAAACAAAAGAACTTTAATGAATTCATTCCGTTTAGTCAACACATGCAATATTTTGATAAAAACAGAAGAGTATATACACTAAATATTGAACTTGTCCCCGGAGATATAAATGAAAAAAATATTAATCATCATCATTTGCTGTCTGGCTGTCACCATGACTGTTGAAGCTAACGGCATTGTTTCATGTGAAGACTATAAAGGAGCTTTAGGTCTAATAGATTCGGCTGATGGTTCCCAAAAAAAATCTTATGATATTTCAGCGGATTATTTCAGCGGCGGTCCTTTATATTCTATACGGAGTAATAATGAAACGGGAAATTTCACCTTTTATCCATTAAAAAATGTCTTCCAGATCTCAAAAAATAATGCATCTACGATTTTAATAACCAATCACTGGTGTCTTGAAAACGGAGAGCTGTTATCTGAATGGGTTTATGGTGAATGCGGCTGTAGATCAGTTTATTACGGCGGTGTAATTTATACAGAAGATTATGATAACAGCACTGATTATAATGGAATTATATCACAATCTGAATTTCTGCTGCTGTCAGAAACTTTTTCTCTGAGCAGTGATTATTCAGTTTCTACCAGTGCTTATGATGCCGGATGCAATATGAATAACGCAATAGCATGGTTCAGATTTCAGTTCGCCGCAGAAAACCCTGAAGATCAGCTTCCTCCGAGAGTAATATTTGAGGATCATTCGGTAGGCGATATTTATAAAAGAGCAATTCTTAAAAGCTGTTCAGAAAAAGAGACTCTGGTCTATAAGATTTGGACAGAATGTGATAATGAACTCGGTAATGAAATCTTTTTTGAAAATATGTCCGACCCGATAGTTATAGATTATGACTCGGTCAAAGAGATCGCTTTTAATAAGGATTATCAGTGTACAGCATACGCTCTGACTAATGATCCTTTCAAAAATCTCATATCATTTTCAACAGTCGATGAGGCTGCATTTAAGTCAAAGACGGGCTCGGAACAGCCGGTTCTTGAGCAGAGCGGAGCAGATATAAAGATCGAACCGAGTTCGCAAGTATGGTGGAGTGCAAGTCCGGCCTACCGTGCTAAAAAACTTGATGACGGAAGATATGAAGTGATCATATTGAAAACGCCATTCCTTGATGAATGTGTTCCGTCCGGAGAATATATTTATTTCTTTACAGATCATAACTGTTCAGATGCAGAGGCGAAATGCCTGAACTATGCCGGAATCTCGATAGTTGAAAATGATCTTAATAAGAATTGTTCTGAACCTGAAACTTCCGCAATAGTTCTTGAGGGTGAACTCAAGCCTGTACTTATCAATAAACCGTTCCTTGCTCAGAAAGATCCGCCGGGGTACAACACATTCTTTAATTCCTGCACAATACTTCCGGGTGAAATTCTTGAAAGACAGAAAGAGAGTTCAATTGAAGAAAAAGTTTCTCCAAGAGTGATTTTCAACCTGAAAGAGGGTGTTTTGAATATCGGAAATTGCGGAGAGGAGATCCTTGAAGTTCAAAAAGTGGAGAGAGATTGCACTGACAATAGAAGATCAAAATCATTTTACAGTATAACTTCCAATCCATGGAAGATCGGTCCGGAAGAGGTTGTGACAGTCGACCTGATCAATGAAGAAGAAAAAGGATGTTACTATGATTGTAATATATCAATTTTCAGCAATGACGAAGATACAGAAAGACTTGTGTTTCCACTCCGGTACGGAACAGATCCTGTTAAAAGCGGTGTCTTTTCAAATATTAGCACGGATGGCGAGAATTTTAAAGTGGTTAAAGGAAAGGAAGCTGTAATTGAAATAACAATAGAAAACAAAGACTGCTTAGAAATGACCGATCCTCAGATATATTTGAGTCCCATTGTTAATACGGTATATGATGGCGAAGGTCTTCCTTCTCTAAATCTAAAGATTGTAAATGATTCCATAAAGATAGTTGATGGTCCTGCAGGATTTGAGATAGGTCCTGATACCGGTGGTGCCCGTATTTATCTTTCCGGAAAACTGGATATGCTGGAAAAAGTTAAGATCAGTTTCACAGTAAATATTACAACCCTGGAAGAGTGTTTTTTTGATGAAGGATATTATCTGCTGGATTACAGTTTTAAACATAAAGATATGGAAAACGAAACATACATGAACCAGGCATTTGAATTTTACTGTTCTGAAGCGGAAAACACCGACAGCAATGAAAGCACAGATAAGGATAACAACTCTATAAAAGGTGAAAATACTTCGTCAGGATGCGCAATGGGAATTTAAATGAATAATAAACAGCTCTCTTTTCTTATCTTTTTTTTTCTGCCGCTATATGTTTTTGCGAACTATTCGTATGACTGCAATGAGGTGGGGAGCTTACTGGGTCTGACGGATGCTGCTGATGGTTCCGGAAATAAAGCTTATGATGTTTCATCGAACAATTTCACAGGTGGTCCGTGGTATTCATTCCGTTTCGATGAAGGTTCTCAAAACTATGTTTTTTATCCTCTGACAGATGTCTTTTCAATTTCTGAAAGTAATTCAGATTCGATAATGGTTCTAAACCACTGGTGTTCTTTTGACGGCGAACTGTCGGATCATTACGGTGACTGTGAATGTGAATCTGTGCGTAATATTTCAGGAGTAAGTACAGTTTCTGATAACAAAAGCGGTTATCAGGGTGTGTTTTCGTATAAAGAAAAAGCTGACAGGATGGTTAATGAATATGAATTATCTGTAAGTTCCTATGGATCAAACTGTCTTTTAAACAATGCGACAGCATGGTTCAGGTTTGATTATGCCGCTAAGAATCCTGACAACCCGCTCCCGCCGAGACTTTATTTCGATCAGAATTTTATTAAAAGTTGTACATACGGCAGTATTTATAAGATATGGTCTGAATGTACCGTTCATCAATACGACGAAGTGTTTTTTGATGATCCTCAAAATCCGGTTGTTTTGACGACCGATAGCCCGGCTTTTTACTTTACCGATCATCAGACATATCTGGATATCTCGCCTTACTGTGAATTCTTTGCTCTGACAGATGATCCGTTCAAAAACATCATTTCTTTCTCAACTGCAGATCGCACCGCCCTGAGATCGGAGACCGGTTTCGAACATCCTTTGCTTGAACAGAGCGGCACAGATATAAAGATCAGTCCGAGCTCGCAAGTGTGGTGGAGTGCAAGTCCGGCTTACCGTGCAAGGAAACTGGACGAAGAAAAATTTGAAGTGGTGATCTTGACCACACCGTTTATAGATGAATGTGTTCCGGCAGGAGAATACATTTATTTTTTTACCGATCACAACTGTCCGGATCCGGAGGCTGAATGCAGAAACTATGAAGGAATTTCTATAGGGAGAACTGTTTTTAACAGTGAATGTCCTTATCCTGAACACTACTCTGTTGTAATGAATTATGAACTTGAGCCGTTACTTGTTAAAAAACCGTTCCTTTCTGGTGAAACCCTGCCGGGTTATAATAATTATTTCAATTCATGTACGATCCTTCCCGGGGATATACTTAAACGGCGCAAACTGAATGCTGTCGGGGAAAAAATTCAGCCTAGACTGATCTATAATTTTGAAAAAGACATTCTGAAGCTGGAAAACTGTTCGAAAGAAACGGTCAGAGTGGAAAAAGTTACAAGAATATGTACTGATGACAGAAGGTCAGGAGTTGTTTTTGATGAGACTGATGATCCGGTAAAAGTTGAACATGGAACGGAAACATTGGTAGACCTTCTAAAACCGGAAGAGGATCTGTGTTATTTTGACTGTTCTTTGCAGATCTGGAGTGATTCTTCTGAAAACAGTGTAATTCAGGCGTTTTTCAGAAACGGATCAGATCCTCTTTTGAATGCAGCCGGTCTGACATTAATTCAGGGAAAAGAAAAAGACAGCATAAAATGTACAGGATCTTTCAAAGCCGAGATATCAATAAAAAACAATGACTGTATTCAAATGGAAGATCCGGAAATAACTATCTTTGAGTATGCAGGGCAGTCAGGCTTAAGCGGCGGATTCAAACTGGAATATATTCCCGGAACGGCTAAACTCGTCAACAGAAAGGACAGTTTTGATATCAGTTATGAAAAAGAAAAATCTTATTTGAACATAAAGCTTTCGGGAATACTCCAGCCGGAAGAAAGTGTTACTGTCAGTGCTGAATTTAGAATTACAGATGTCGAATACTATGACGATAATGAATTTGTCCTGGATTACGGGATAAAACACAAAAACATTCTAAGCTCTGTTATGAAGAGGAAGTATTTTTCCTTCTATTGCGGCAAAGAGGAAGATCTGTCTTCGAATTCTTCAGGATGTGCAATGGGATTGTAGTATTTTTTCCGCCCATCCGGTGCCTTCAAGATTATTTCTTTTTTTCGCGCCGGCAAGGTAGATCTCCAGTTTTTTCCGCAGTGTGTTTTTTAATTCTCTATGGTGAAGATCTGTCATGTCTGTTTTAGAATTCAATATCTTGGATAATGACATGATCCTGTATCTGTCGAGCGCCGGAGTTTTTGAAAGCTGATCACTATGTCCGCCGTATTTTATGGTAAGCGGTTCTTCGACAAGTCCGAACTTCTCATTAACGGACATTCTCAGCCAGAGGTCGTAGTCCTCGCAGACTGCAAGTTCTTCATCAAATCCGCCGTATTTTTCAAAAAGTGTTTTTTCCATTACTACTGTCGAAAGCGAAACGATGCACCCGTCAAGGCTCTGGATAAAAATATCACCGGTCGTTTTTATATGTTTTTTTGTCTGATTGGCGAATTTCCCGTTGCGGATCCATGTTTCATTTGTCTGGGAAACTTTATATTTCTGTGAGGTCATATAATTGATCTGTTTTTCAATTTTCTCAGGTTTCCATTCGTCATCACTGTCAAGGAACGCTATGTATTCCCCTGTTGCGTTTTTCACACCTGTGTTCCTTGCGGCGCTGACACCGCGGTTCACTGTGGAAATGACTTTAATGCGGTCTCCGTATTTTTTAAGGGCTGACGGAGTTCCATCAGCGGAACCGTCATCAACAACGATACATTCAACATTCCTGTATGTCTGGGCAAGAACAGAATCAACGGCCCTTTTTATCTGGACCGGCCTGTTGAACACGGGAATTACGGCTGATACATAAAAACTTTTCATGCATGCATAATATCAGTAAACGCCGGTTTTTCAAGCGGAGTTCATTTGAAAAAGAAATCATAACAGTTATAATCACTTGTTATTTCTTGAGGAGAATGATGAACAGTTCAAGCGGAAAAGACCGGTCGACAGGAAGAACAGATGTGACCAAGACCGTTTCTATAGACCCTGACAGCATAATCGCATCATCTCTTGAGAACCAGCTTAACGCCATTCCTCCCGAAAAGAACGAATCATGGAAATATGAAATAAAGGACGAGCTCGGAAGAGGCGGGATAGGAAGAGTGCTTATCGCATTTGACGATAGAATAGGCAGAGAGATAGCACTAAAGGAACTCATAAAGACCGATAATCCCGGCAGGATAAATGCAATTCCTGATGACAGCAAGCTCAAAGCTGATGAGGTAAGGTTCCTCAGAGAGGCTAAGGTCACAGGACAGCTTGAGCATCCGGGAATAGTTCCTGTCTATGAGATAGGAAGAAAGCCTGACGGTAATCATTACTACACGATGAAGCTTGTCCGCGGCATGACCCTTGCACAGGCCATCCATGATGCAGGCAGTATTGAGAACAGGCTGAGACTGCTTCCTCATTTCCGCGACATTTGCAATGCCATAGCATATTCGCACAGCAGAGGTGTCATTCACAGAGATCTTAAGCCCGATAATATCATGATAGGGGAGTTCGGTGAAACGGTCGTTCTTGACTGGGGGCTTGCAAAGGTCAAGGGTGAAACGGATGAGACCGAGACTGAGCTCAGGGAAGAGCTTACAATGCTCAAGGTGGAGCATGTAGGCAGAACTGCAAGAGGAAAGGCGATAGGAACTCCGGCGTACATGCCTCCGGAGCAGGCGAAAGGTGAAATATCGGAAATAGACGAAAGAAGCGATATCTATTCTCTCGGTGCCGTGCTTTATGAGATACTTACAGGGCATCCTCCTTTCAAGGGCAGAGACATAAAAGAGACTCTTGAAATGGTGAAGAAAGGTGTTCCTGTAGAGATAAGGATATATGAACCTGATGCTCCGATGGACCTCTGTGCTGTCGTTTCAAAGACGCTCACTCCTGTTAAAGCTGACAGATATCAGTCTGCCATTGAAGTGGCGAGAGAGATCGAAAATTTCATGTCAGGAGGCAGGATCAACGCATATGAATACAGCTCGTGGGAGCTTTTTAAGAGATTCATCAGGAAGAACAGAGCTCTGTCCGGTCTTATCGGTGTGTTTGCGATGGTCCTGCTGGCAGGTTCAATGATAATACTCTATGCATACCGTGAATCTGTAAAGAACGAAAGGGCCGCGCATCTCAATCTTTCTCTGGGATATCTGGAGTATGCTGAAAAGCTTATCAGAGAAAAGAATTTTGCAGGAGCTTCGGTCTTTGCAGCGGCTTCACTTTATCATAACCCTTTCAATCCGGGAAGTCCGTGGAGATACCCTGTTTCCTATGTTAACGAGAATGTTGAAGAAAGTGCCGCACAGATGCTTTCAATGCAGTCTGCGCTGTATCTTTCAAATGTCCACCAGAACGATGCTTTCAAAGCTGACATAGTATCTGCGCCGTTCGATGCGAGAGATATCGCCGTGTCTCCTGACGGAAGCATGATAGCCGTGGCCGGAAAGAAAAAGGAGATATATGTCTATTCAGCTTCGAACGGAAAGCTGAAATTCATTCTTGACGGGCACAAGGATGAGGTTTCCGCCATAGAATTCTCTCCTGACGGAAAATATCTTGCCTCAGGAAGTTATGACAGGATACTTAATCTCTGGAATGCAAAGGAGGGAATACTTCTCAGGTCTTTTCATGTTCCCAATGGTGAGATATATTCGATATCTTTTTCCCCTGACTCTGAAAGGATAGCTTTCGGCGGAACGGAGAAGAATCTCTGGATAGTAAATATCAATGAACCAGAATTAAGTGCAAAGAAGGTTTTTCAGAGCGAAAGTTCAATTAGGGCAGTGGACTGGTCTCCTGATGGCAGTATGGTAGTTGTTTCTGACAGTGCGGGAGGTGTTTTTCTTCTGAAAAACGGTGTAATATCAGGAAGCTTTAAAAGCCATCGTGAACCTGTCATTGCTCTGAAATTCCTGAAGGATAATCTCCATTTCATTTCGACAGGATATGATAAGAAACTTCTTGTATGGGATATAGAGAGTGATGTTCCAATGAGCGTTCTGGACCACTGGGATGCATTTTTTGATCTTGATGTATCGGCAGACGGGATGCTTGCCGCTGCTTCAACAAGGGATGGAATAATAAAGCTGATAAATCTGAAAACCAGGCAGATCGCTGAGCTCAGGGGTCATGAAGGTTCTGTGTTCGGCGCATCATTTCTTCCGATGGGTGACGCGATAGTCTCTATCGGAGAGGACAGGGTCGTCAAGCTGTGGAAGACGGATATTAAAAAACAGGTGTTCACATTCAGGGGTCACATGACATATATTCCGTCGCTCAGCTATTCTCCTGACGGTAGATATCTTGCTTCTTCAAGCTGGGATTCGACCATAAAATTATGGAATGTCGGCGCTGAATCTCTTCACACATCTTTCGGGATATCCAAGACTGTATCGTACAGCATTGCGTTCTCTCCTGACGGTCAGTACATCGCAACCGGTGACAGTGACGGAATGATAAGGATGTGGAATCCGCAAAACGGCAAAGTGCTTGAGACTATGAGCGGACATACTGACCAGGTATCATCAATAGCTTTTTCACCCGACGGCAGATATATCGTTTCAGGAAGCAAGGACCGGACTGTCAGAATATGGGATGCCGGCAAAGGTTCACAGATTTCTGTGCTTAAGCATTCTACTCCTGTTCTGGCTGTTGCTGTTTCCAGTGACGGCAGGATACTGCTTTGCGGAGGCAGAAACGGCGATCTGAACTTCTGGGACATGAGGAACGGAAAGAACCTCTATTCTGTGAAAGGTGTGTCAAAGAACATACTTTCAATAGCGATCTCGCCTGATTCGAAATTTGCAGTCACCGCGACAGAGGACGGCAGACTCTATAGATGGGATATGGCATCAAAAAAGAATACTGCTGTTGTTACAGGGCACGGCGGGCCTGCAAATATGGCGGTATTCTCTCCTGACGGGAAACTTTTCGCGTCTGTGGGTAAAGAGGTCATACTCTGGGACGCAAAAAGCTTTGAGAAAATTCAGGTTATAGACCTTCAGTATAACGGTTACAGTGTCGCTTTTGAAAATGACGGCAGGTATTTCTCGGTCAGCGACGGAGCAGTGATAAAAAGATATCCAGTCATCCTCGGAATGTGGAAAAAAGATCCGGAAAAACTTCTTGAAGAAGCTCAGGCACAAACAGGAAAGACCCTTCAGGGCTTCAAACTCGTCCCTTCTAAAACATTATCAAAATAGATCAGAACGAAAACCCCATGCTCAGTCCGTAAGTTTTTGAAACAGGATCGATCACCGGAGCAATGCTGTTCAGAGTAACAATTCCTGCTTTAGGATTCAGTCTGCTCCATTTTGAAGACATTGAAAGAAGAGTGATTCCTCCGGAAAGGATAATAACTCCCGGAACGATTGCGGCAATTCCGGTTATCATCACCATTGCTGCTCCTATAGCCGCCCCCAAATCTCCCATTCCTTCATCCATGCTTTCATTTTCATCATCGCTGTGGTCGATGCGGTTAAAAGCCACCGAACTCCCAATAAAACAGCCGATAGAAGTTATAATAAGCGGTATCGATATAGCAGTGAGAGCAATTCCTTTTTTCTTGAGATCTGTGGATGTCTCCTTCATTACAGACAGTTTTATTCCCGAAACTTCGTAATATTCCAGTGCCGATGTTTCAGGATCATAATAACTGTCTGATATTTTATTGAATACTTCTGAAGTTTTTAGATCATATTTTGCAGAGCTGTCAATGACCAGTCCTGACGATATCAGTGTCAATCCGCCGAACATCAAAGGTGTTCCTATAAGAAGACCGCCGCCACCGAAAGCTCCTAAAAACACCGTTCCGGTTACGATCGCTGTCCCTCCGATAACTGCAAGTGTTATTCCAGCAGCCCTTTTCCTTTTATATGCTTTTGAAAACAGTTCTGATTGTTTTTTTGCCGATTCCCAGACTTCCGGACTGCCTGCATCTTTAAAGCTTGCAAGTCTTAACTGCTCCATTTTGTTAAACTCACCGGTCATTCCAAGTTGTCTGAATGCAAGTCCGGCAAGATAGTATTTTTTCTGTATTTCATATAGTGTTGCAAGTTCCAGAAGCACTTTCGGGTCTTTATTTTCTTTCAGAGATCTTTTAAAATATTTTTCCGCTTTTTCATATAAGCCGGTTTGAACATATTCTCTTGCTTTAAGAAGATATTTGTCAGGATTTTCAGCTTTAAGTGCAAATGAAAAAGTAGTTATGAAAATGAATAAGATCAACAGCATAATACGCATGCTCATTATTCTCCTAAAACGAAAATCCCATACTCAGTCCGTAAGTTTTTGAAACAGGGTCGATCACCGGAGCAATGCTGTTCAAAGTCAAAGTTCCGGGGCAGGTATTTTTTTTTTCAAGTCTTGATGATTTCACGAGGTCTTTGATCCCTGAAACAATGAAAAAGATCGATGGAAATAAAGCCAATGCACCGGCAATTGTAGGCATGTAAAACAATCTGAATAAACCGTAAAGCACTTCTCCTGAACCAGATCTGAATTGAAAGATCGAGTCATGGCTCCAGACATACGTAGTTGTTTCATATATTGCAAATCCGGCAAGAGCTATCATCGGAATTGATAAAATTATCAAAGATATTCCGTTATTTTTAAGATCACCGATGTTACTTGATCTCACTGAGTTTTCAATCGAAGGAAGAATAAAATCATCGTCAAGAACAGAATTAAGATCAAAACTCCTTTTTGAAAGATCCGAGTACGCAAGATAATAATTCTTATCAATTCCTGCCGCCAGATTGAATCTGATGCCTGCTCCGATCATAGAAAATCCTGAGAACATAAGTGCATACTGCGCTGTTTTTGAATTAGTGCCGAAAAAAGCTTTTTCATGCATGAACAGTCCCAATCCTGTTCCGAAAACCGCTGTTCCCAGTATTATCAGGGGAATCGAAGCATTTTTGTTTTTGCGATACGATTTTTCAAATCCGGAAGCTTTCTGAGCTGCTGAAA
>JAKLDO010000040.1 GCA_022703485.1 bacterium | reverse complement strand
CCTCCTGATCAGAGAGAAGGCTACGAAGAAGTTGACAAAGAACCCAAAGAGGAAGTTATCAAATTCTGGAACCGGATGATGAAAAGATACGGTTCTGAAGATGAATATACAAAACAGATAATAAATCAGTTTAAAAACGGGGATGAACCGGAAATTCTGATCGTTGTTTCCAAGCTTCTGACAGGATTTGATGCACCGAAAAACATTGTTCTTTATCTTTGCAAAACACTTCGGGAACACAATCTTCTTCAGGCAATAGCGAGAGTAAACCGTGTTTATGAGAAAAAGAACTTCGGATATATTGTTGATTATGAAAATATTCTCGGTGAACTTGATAAAGCACTGACAATGTATAATGAATTCGAGGGCTTTGATGAAACAGACATCGAAGGAACCCTGTCATCAATAAGTAACGAAATTGCAAAACTGCCGCAAATTCACTCAGACCTGTGGGATATTTTTAAAACTGTCAAAAACAGTTATGACGAAGAGGATTACGAACGGCTTTTGGCAGATGTCAGCTTGAGAGACAAATTTTATCAGCGGCTCACAGAATATGGAAAATCACTTTCAAATGCTCTTTCAAGTGAAAAGTTTCTTATGGAGACAGATGACAGAAAACTTGAAATGTATAAAAAAGATTTCAGAAAATTCTATCTATTAAGAGAGTCTGTAAAAATAAGATACGCAGAATCAATTGATTACCGTGATTATGAACCGAAAATAAAAAAACTTCTGGACACTCATATTCAGGCAAATGAAGTGCTTCAACTTAATGAACCGGCAAACATTTTTGACAGCTCATCTTTCGGTCTTGTCAAAGAGTCACAGGGAGTTTACACAGGATCGAAATCACTTGCATCACAAGCTGACACTATTGCTTTTGCGGCAAAAAAGACAACAAGTGAAAAAATGGATGAAGATCCGGCATTCTATCAGAATTTATCCAAATTAATTCAGGATGTTATTGACAATTTCAGAGCAGGGAAAATATCAGATCTGGAATATTTGAAAACAGCAAAAGAATTAAACAGAAAAGTAATCGGAAAAATTCATGACGACATTCCTGAAAAACTTAACGGAAAAGAAGATTCGATAGCATATTTCGGTTCAATTAAATCAGTTTTTGAGCAAAATGAACTGATTAATACCGGAAAAGACATCCTTGCAGACATTGCAATCTCAATATCAGAAATAATTGATTCAAATAAGAAAATTAATTTCTGGGATGATGAAGATGCTCAGAAAAAGGTAATTGATGAAATTGACGACTATTTGTATGATGAAGTGAAAAACAAAAGGAACATATTTCTTAAAACTGAAATAATGGATGATATCATTAATAAAATTATGCGCATAACAAGAAGCAGAGACGGAAAATGAGTGAAAAGAAATCCATTAAATATGGTGAACGGGAAATATTTTACGATCTACAGTATTTAGAAAGGAAAACCATGACAATCGCAGTCCATCCGGATGGAACAGTGATGGTCAAAGTGCCAATTCAAACACCTTTTGATAAAATCGAAACCCGTTTAAAAAAAAGATCGAAGTGGATAGCTAAGCACCTGGATTATTTTATAAATTTTAAGCCAAAAGTTACACCAAGACAGTTTATAAGTGGAGAAACTCATCTTTATCTTGGAAGAAGATACAGGCTTAAAATAATTATTGATAATAAAGAAAAAGTTGTCGCAACAAGAGGAACTATTGTTGTTTACATTAAATACCGGGATTCTGACAGAATAAAAAATCTTGTCGAAAAATGGTATAAAGAAAAAGCCGATGAACATTTTGCAAAAAGCTTCAACAAATGCTTTGAAAAATTCAATAAATACAATTTGAAAAAACCGGCACTCAAAATAAGAAAAATGAAGAAAAGATGGGGAAGTTATTCAACAAAAGGAACAGTAACACTTAATCTTGAACTCATTAAAGCGCCATCAGAATGCATCGATTATGTTGTGACTCATGAGCTTTGTCACATTAAATGTAAAAATCATGGGGCGGAATTTTATAAACTTCTTTCAAAAATGATGCCTGAATGGGAAAAAAACAAAAAAAGGCTGGAAAAAATATTTATATGAACTGATTTTCAGAAATCCTTTGCGTTAAATGTATCTCTTCCTGAATATGCAAAACGGGTAATAACGCTTTTGAGCTCTCTCACATTGCCCGGCCAGTCATATGCCACAAGCTTATTTTCGGCAGTTTTTTCAAATTTCATCTCTTTGCCGCGCAGTGCGAAATGGATGTGTCTGCAAAGGGGAATGACATCATCTTTTCTTTCACGCAGCGGCGGTATCGTAATGTGGAGCGTTGCAAGCCTGTAATAAAGGTCTTTTCTGAATGTCTGGTTCTTGACTGCGGCTTCAAGGTCTTTATTTGTGGCAAGAACAAGCGTCACATCGACTTTTTTACCGGGTCCGCTTTCTCCCACCTTTCTCACCATCCAGTCTTCAAGCACTCTGAGCAGTTTTGACTGCAGATTCATGGGCATTTCAGCTATTTCATCAAGGAACAGCGTGCCGCCGTTTGCCGATAAAAAAGCACCTTCCCTTTCCTCCGCACCGGTGAAGCCCCCTTTTGCCGTTCCGAAAAGTTCGCTTTCGGTCAGGGTTTCAGGGATGCTTGCGGCATTGTATGTCACAAAAGCCCCTTTCCTTCCGCTGGTCTTGTGAACAAATTCAGCAAAAACCTCCTTGCCTACTCCGCTCTCTCCTGTCAGAAGTATTATCGGGTTGTTGGCGAAAAGCACAGGCTGATTAAGCCAGTTCTCGATCTGTTCGAACTGCGGTGCGAGCGTTCCGATGTAGAAAGATTCGCTTGACTTCTCCTTGTTCACGGAAATGTGGACATCGTGTCTTCCTGCGACAGAGAAATAGTATTTTCCCTCTTCAAGAACACCGCTTTCCACCTTTACGCCATTGACCCATGTTCCGTTCTTGCCTTTGTTCCAGAAATATATGCCGTTCTCTTTCATTACAAACAGCAGGTGTTCGCTTGAAACTTCGTTGAAGCTTATTGATATGTCTGTGTTCTTCCTGCCTATTCTGAATTCCCTGCCGTCACGGAATGTGAATGTCTTGTCCTTTCCGCCGTACGATATGACGACATTTTTATATTCGGTTTTCTCTTCGTCCATGACCAGTGTGTTGCCGAATTTTTTCGGGCTGTCCTCGGGAACTGAGGATGAAAGGTTCGAGATCAGCGAGAATGAGAATGAGAAATCGCCTATCGAAAAGACATCATTGTTGTCAAAGACCTCGCCGCCCTTTACGGGCTTATCGTTGAGCTTGAAGCCTTCCCTGTTCGGATAGAGCATCCACGCATATTCCTTTTTTTCAAGGCTGAACTCTTTTCGAAGCACCATCTCGCTTCCGCTGAACTCAGGAGGGAAAAGAATATCGCCCTCATCGCCGCCGATCACGATCCTTTTTTTCGCACTGTTCACATAAAATGAAAAAAGATGCCTTCCGCCCCTGAAAATTAGAAGATACATTCAATCCCTCACAAAATCGAAATCACCATGGATTTTATTGATATAGGTTTAAAAAGGCAAATATATAGAAAATATCACAAAAACAGACCGTTATGTTTTACATCACCACCACTGTGCAACCGGAACTGCCGGAATCCTTGTCATTCACTGGAACGGAATCTTCATCACTGGCGGTTTCTTCATCTGATATTGAATTTTCATCAACGGCTGTATCATTATCATCATTTTTATTTTCATCCGCAGTTTCATCTTCATCAACTGCCGAATCTTCATCTGAAATATCACCATCAGAATCATCGGTAGTTTCACCTGCTTCAGGGTCGTATTTCATTAAAACTACTCCTTTTTTTTCTGCAAATGCCACATACGGAATATTATTTTTATCTGTCTCAATTAAAGCAGTGTGTACCGATTCATGAATATATTCTTGGTCGCCGACAACTTCCCAAATTCCTTCTTCATTCAACCTATTAACACTCAGACCTGTTGATTGCTGATCAGTTGCAGCATAAATTCTGTTTTCTTCATCTACTGCAAAGCTTTTTCTCCCTTTTTCCGGAAGATCAACAAAATCAAACCATTCATTATTGTCACATATTATTAATCTTTCGATTCCATCTTTGTAAGTTTCCAAATAAAGGTTGTCCTCTTTATCAATAAACAAATTGCCTCCTCCAGCTTCATCAAGGTCTCCGACCATTCCCCACTCTGATCCGTTGTATTTCATTACTGAAACAAAATAATTTTTATAGTTAAAAGAAATTATTGGAATATCATTGCTGTTCAGCAAAATTTTGTTATTAAGTGTGCCTTCGGTTTCAAGGCCACTCATAGGCTCCCCGACATATTCCCACTCTGTACCGTTAAACTTCATAACATTTGAAGTATCGATTGTGTATTCTTCCTGATCCACGGAAATTCTTTTACAATCATCAGACTTGCATCCGCTGAACACAACATAAGGAACTCCTTCAGAATCAACAGCGATTGATGTGTAATTTGTTTTATAATCAGTTATATTGCTTTTCCCGACATATTCCCATTTTCCGCTTTCTGAATCGAATTTCATGACATTAAGGCTATAATTCTGTGCTTCAGGAAATGCAACAAACGGAACACCATCACTGCTTAATGCAAACGACACATAAGGCCAGACATCTGGAGTTTCAGGTACATTTCCTATTCCACCTGAAAATTTCTGCTCACTCACATCACTCCACTTTTCACCGTCAAATTTAGCAACAGAAAAATAGTAATCATCCTGAATATATGCGGCATAAATATTTCCGTCATTATCAATCTTCATCGATACTAGATAGGTGAAATCATCCGGAAAGAACGACGGATCACCGACCTCCACAAATGCACCTTTTGCATAGATAAATCCTGAAAAAAGCAGTGCTGTTATGCAAATTATTATCTTCTTACTCATACCACCCTCCATTTATCTGCATGAGTTATTCTCCATAAGCTCATATACCGGCTCAAATATTGCTTCTTTAATTCCTGCATCAAGATATTCTGGAATTGACTGTATCCCTTTTTCAGAATAGACCTTGATGTAGAATTTCATTGCCGGAATAAAAAACTCTTCACCTTCACAGTTTTTCTTTCTCCATACCTTTTCAACACTGTAAACATAGATCGAATCAAACACTTCTTTTCCGTAAACTCCGGATGCCGTCAAACCGTTCTCAAAGCTGTATCTTATGTTTGCTGATTCAAATCCCGCTTCATATTTCTCGAAATAGTTCAAATTCGGAACAGATTCATAGTCTATCCAGTTGATTTCAAGTGTTTTTATTTTACTGCTTGCTGTATCATAGACAATTTTAACAGGAATATTGCCGTCATTAAGAACTGCACCGTCAATTATTCTTCTGTAATACACCCTTATCTCCGTTATCCGTTCAATGCTGTTTTCAGAGAGCGAGCCTGTGGTTTCAACTGCAATACCGTCAAACATTAAATCATTTCCTATTTCAGGTATTTGGTTCACAAACTCATTCGCTTTTATTATAAATTCCTGTTCTATTTCAGCTTTTCTGCTTTCAACAGGATAATTCTGTATGTTTCCTCTTGAAAACTTCTTTAGCTTTTTTATCACTTTTCCAGCTGTCTCATCATATTTTGTAACATACTCATCTCCGAATGAACTTTCGACACTGCTCAGTATCTGTGCGGCTGAATTGTTCTTTGCACTTTTAACATAAATATAGTCCGGTGTTTCAATCCATGAATTTGTAAAACTATCCGGAACTGCACTTCCATCTGTAAAACCTGAATTTACAGGTGTATTCTGATTTGATTCAAGGTTGTTAAGGAACATTTCAGCACTTTCGGAATATTCAACTGTCTGAGCTGAAAGAATAATACAAACAAAACTGATTATTATGAAAAATATGTATTTCATTTTGTTAGTCCTCTCTGTAGGTTGGAAGCCTGTAATTGCATTGACCATTAATTATTTCAATACATTTTTTAAAAACATAGCTTTTCCAGCTAAGCGTCATTGATGAGTTTATCTCATCACGATATGTACTGCTCCACTGCTCCAAGCTTCCATCGAAACCTGTTTCAGGATATTCTTTATATGCGATAGTTGCCTCCACTGAAATAGGATCTATATCTACATCATATTCCCTTTGCTCAACTGCATTTTTATATGAATCCCATATCGGAGTATTCTGTCTAATCACATCGTTCCAGAAAGCCGAATTAAATAAAACATAATTATTATCTAAGCCGGGCTGACAATAGTCGCTTCCATATGGATCTGTGTCAAACTTTCTATACCATGGGTAATAATTGTTTACTGCAGCGCCCCAGTCACAACCATTCGAACTGGAACCATAAAATATCATTGTTGAAGCAAATCCAAAAATTGCATGAGGTCCGGAGGTAGTATCAAATCTACCACCAAACCAGTTCAACCCTTCGTTATCAATAAATTGTGTGTTATCTTCATTCTTGGGTTTATCATGACAGGCGTCACCCGGGTCATCATCAGGACAGCACTGCTTCGGATTCGGATCAGGAATAGCACTGCATGGAGTTTTACCGTATGCAACATATTTCATTGTGCTACATGAATCATAGAAAACCCAGCGGGTAGAACCAGAGTAAGTATAATATTGTGGTAGAAGTATGTCATCATTATAATCTTTTATTCCTTGCGAATGTCCATGCCCGGCATGAAAAACTACTTCGTAACTTGATTGTGAACTGCTGGTCAGCCATCCGCTTCCGAGAGGATTTCCGATAAGCACATCATCGTCGTGTGCTACATGAGCGAAAGTCGATACAGTGTAATTCAAATAGCCGTATGAGTTATTATTCATCTGGGTGTAGGCATTGTACAGAAATCCATCCGAATTATCGTGTGGAGTATTTAAATCAGGACCTCCGATTCCAGCAGGAAAGTAATCCTCAATCGAGGAAGTCCACACATCAAAATCAGATGGAACTCCGAATCGTTTATTATACAAATTAGCCGCATCTGTGTCATTCCCTACAGCACTGAATATCTGAAGTTCATCCACATATCCTTCAAGAAGATCCGTTTTATCAAGACCTGTTCCGTCAAGATCCATCCCGATTGACGGTATCTGGCCTGTTGTCATATCACTGTCTGAAAGTATGTTGCTTATCGTAAGGTTGTTCCATCTTTTTACTCCATCTATCCAGAGCGTAACTTTAGATGTTCCGGGATTTGCACTATCCTCTTTTATTGCAACTGCAAAATGATGCCAGTTTGAGTCATAAACATCAATTGTACTTCCGTTTGTACCGTCAACATAGGTCTGAAGACGGTAATTTGAATTTATTCTCACCATTATCTGACTACTCCAGATACCGAAAAGAAATTTATCTCCTCCGGCATCCGTATTTTTTGCTATGAAACAGTCATTGCCGTTCGGTGCTGAATTACTGAATTTCACCCACAGGCTTATGGTTATTTCATGATTACCGGATGCCCCGAGAGAGTAAAGAGGGTATCTGCCACCCATTTCTATGTATCTTGTTCCGTCAAGAGCCGCAGCTCTGCCCTTAAACGGAGAAGTTGTCGAAATTGAATAGGGATAAATCACACTTCCGCTAAGATTTTTATATTTACCGAAGGCATTTACTACATCTGAATGATCCGCAATTGAATTTGAATAGTTGGCATAATTCAAAACATCGTCAAAAGAATAATACAAACTCCAGTCAGGATTTGAACCCGTTACCGCAGGAGCAGCTGAAACATTAAAAACAAAAAACATCGCTGAGATAATCAGCACTGATTTCAAAAACTTCATTTTTCTCCTCCTTAAAGAAATTGAAAGATCCGGTTAATTGAAAGAGAAATCGTCAAGGGGGGAGATCTTCCTGAAATTTTGATAACGATGATGGTGAGTGAGTGAGTGAGTGAGTGAGTGAGTGAGTGAGTGAGTGAGCAATATCTGTGCCACAATGACCTCTAAATCAGGTTGGCTTATAATTTATATAATCTTTATCGTAAAGACTTGATGAATTTAACTTGGATTAGAGAACATGTCAAGCATTATTTAATCGGTTTATTGTGAAAGTTCCCTGAAATATTTCACATTTCCGGCGAGGTCGGAGCTTCTTCTGAAGAGGCCGCCGCCGATAAGGAACATGACATCATTTCCGTACATTCTCTTGAGCTCAGGGACTCTTTCGACGCTCATTCCGCCGCCGGGCATGGGGAAAATGGACCTGAATCCGCCGAATTCATCTGTGCACCCTTTCTGTATATCTGAACATTCTTCTTTTGAGAACGAAAATCTGCCTCCGAAATTGGGATAGACACTGCCGTCGGCCCCGATCATTCTCATTATCGTGCCGTAAAGGGCGTAATGTGATATTCCGCTATCGGGACTCACCGTAAAAGATCCCATGAAGGCAGGATGAGCTATCACCGGAAGTGAAATTCTGTCATTTTCAGCAATTGACCTGACAGTGTCAAAACCGGTTATCGCAGGGGCTATGAGAAGCGCTCCGGCACCGCATTCCTTAGCAAATTCAGCCCTTTCGAGTATTTCATCCGCCGGACCTGATATGCTCGGAGCGTAAAGAGTCTTCGATCCGCTTTTTGCATTCGCATCGTTAACTGCGTCACTGACTTGACGAACCCTCTCTTTAAACCGGCAGAAAGGCTGGTCGGCAAGCCCGTGGTCGTCTTTTATCATGTCGATTCCGCCGATCGTGAACTGATATGCCATTTCTGCAAGTGTCAAAGCATCAAGCCCCATCGGTTTTATCGCGCCGCATAGGAGCGGTCTGTCAAAACTGTCTGTCAGTTTTCTAATTCCGTCGATCCCGAATCTCGGACCTCTGCACATCTTTTCCATGAACGGGTGAGACCCTATCCTGAGTATCTTTATCCCCGGTTTTATGCTGATATTGCCAAAGATCAGGGTGAGGAACTGAGGGATCTCTCCGCCTGCCGTCTCTATCGCATAGCTTATGAGAGCTTCATGAATGTTCTCAGAAACTTCTTTAATATCAATTACTTTTCCAAATATGTGGTCACGGATCGCACCCTTTGGCACAAGGTCGGCGGGAAATTCGACAGTCTGTTCGATAATTATGTCCTGAGCCTTTTCAAACGCCTCGTCCTTTGAACCGGTAAGGCGGTAGAGCACCTGAAATCTTTCCTTTGATATGAATTTTTCAAGTTCAGGAGTGTGAAGTTCCATATTTTTCTCCGTTAAAGCGCTTCCGCTTTGGCTTCGCTGTGGACCGCTTCGAGCCTTACTGCATCGAGCTCAGCTTCCGTGACACCGAGTTTCTTTCCCGTCAGCCCTTCCACCGCTTTTACAAGGCTCATCGCATCAAGCCTGTGCTCTTTCAAAAGATAAGGTCTTGAAGCTCCGTGCGAAAAAACATCATTCAGTCCGAGTTTCACAAGTTTCCTGCCTATCCCATGCTCAGCCATGACTTCGGCGACACAGGTTCCCAGTCCTCCGATAACGGAATGATTCTCCATGGTTACAATACCGGAATTACAGTTTTTCAAAGCTTTGACTACTTCAGGGTCGGTGAACGGTTTCAGCGTTGAAATATGGAGATGCGTGACGCTTATTCCTCTGTCTTTTATCACCTGAGTCGCTCTCATGGCCTCTTCAGTACAGATCCCGCTTGAAAGCAGAGCAATATCAGAGCCTTGCGAAAGGATCCTCGCCTTGTTGAACTCCATTTTCCCTGAAAAGAGAACAGGTATCTCGCCTCTGAGCATTCTGATGTATACCGGACCTTTGATCTGATATGCAATTTCAAGAACGCTTTCGACTTCTGTCGCATCACCTGTTTCAAGGACTGTCATGTTGGGAAGAGAACGCATCAGAGAAATGTCCTCGATAGCCTGATGGCTTGCTCCGCCCGGAGTTGTAATGCCGGGAAGAAATCCGAACATCTTCACAGGCAGATTTGAATATGCGATGCTCATTGCAACCTGATCATAAGCCCTTCTGTAAATGAAAACTGCAAAGGTGTGGACTAACGGGATGAAACCGTCCCTTGCCATTCCTGCCGCCCAGCTCATCATGTTCTGCTCGGCAATACCGAGAGAAAAGAACCTTCCGGGATAGGTGTCCCTGAAAAGGTCGGCTTCACACGAACTGGTGAGATCAGCTGAAAATACAACCACTTCCGGCTTGTCAGCCGCCCATTTTACAAGATTATTTGCGTGAACTTTAGACATTATTTTCATTATTTCTCTCCTCCGGATTGTGTCTGGAGAACTGCTTCGTATTCTTTTTTCTCAGAGTCTGACTTGAAGCGCAGATAATGGAGTTTCGGATAGTTCCTTTTCATGATAGTAAGGCACTTGCAGGGGTCTGTCTTGCAAAGTACCGCGAGCACTCTGTTCTCATGAGGGGTTTTTACTGAATCGATCAGTGCGTCAATGTCGTGTCCGTCAATTTCAATAGCGACTGCACCGAACGCTCTCAATCTATCAGCTACAGATCCGAGGGTCATAACGCTTTCAAGGGTCCCGTCACACTGCTGACCGTTCATGTCTGCAAATATTATGAGATTATCGAGTTTATAGTGGTTTGCCGCCTGAAGCGCCTCCCATGTCTGGCCGATATCGAACTCGCCGTCAGATAGATAGACAAAGTTGCGGCCTGTGTCGCCTTTGAGCTTTCTGGCCAGAGCGCTTCCTGCCGCCTGTGAGATCCCCTGTCCGAGAGAGCCTGTGGTCACTTCCATTCCGGGAGAGTGCTCAGCTCCTATCATTTCAACGCTCGATCCGTCAACATTGAAGTGGTCAAGCCCGTCATCGGTCATCCTGCCGGTCTCAATTAGCGCCGCATAAAGCCCCAGAGCGTAATGGGCCGGAGAAAGATAGAATCTGTCATAACCTTTAATGTGTCCGCCGTTGAATTTAGCCCCCGTCTCATATCTGTCATTTTGAGGACCCGGAACACCCGGAAAATCACCCGGTTTCAGCGGCTTTTCCACTTTCGGCAGGTTCATTATTCCCAGATACAAAGCGGACAACGCCTCAGCACTCGAACAAGCCTGCGACATGTAACCGCCATTATTTTTTATCGTGTGGGCAAGAACCCTGCGCCGGATCCCCGCCGCCGCCTTTTCAATACGGTCTTTCATATTTTCTCCTGATAAAAATCATTCATTTTTTTAACCTTTTTCTCCACAACCCGGCTTCATATATCGGTATATTTAAAAAATTGTCCGCCATATCAAATTCTCTTGGGGAAAACCTGACAAGATATTGCGGAGAGTATTTTGAATTATATGATTGAAGGCTCTTTTTTCTTCTGCTGTAACCACTTTTCACTTCAACCGGTATTATTTTTCCATCAAAAATACTTACAAAATCTATTTCAGCGTCGCTGTTACTGCTCCAGTAAAAAAGCTCTTCATCACCCGAACGCAGAAATTCCGATGCAGTAAAATTTTCAACAAAAGCGCCGTTGTACTCATTAAACAGCGCATCTTTTTCAAGTATCATTTTTGACGGTACATTAAGCATCGCACCGAGCAGACCGATATCGTGAAAATATGTTTTAAAAATTGAATTATCCGCATAACCCGAAAGAGGGAACTTGGGAACTTTCAAGCAGTAGGAAAGATTTATAAGACCTGCCTTTTCAAGCCATTCAATTGCAGTTCTGTATGTTGAAGATCTGGCTGACGGAGTGATATCGCTGTATTTGAATTTTTTATTCTCTTTCGCAAGTATTGATGGAATTGTTTTCCACACTTCTGCTATTTTAATGGCCTCAAAAGGAGAAGAGTATTTTGAGAAATCATTTTGGTATGCTTTTATTATTTCAATTTGTGTTGATCTGACTTTTTCCGGATCCCGTGATTCAATCCATGATTTTACAACAGCAGGCATTCCGCCGATAAAAAGATATTTTCTGAAAAGTTCGAGCAATTGTTCATGAATAACCGAAGATGTTGTTTTCTCTGAAATAATTTCTAAATAGTCCGCAAGAATTTCGTTTCCTGAAGCGGAAATAAATTCATAAAAAGACAATGAATGCAATGTCATAAAATTCACTTTTCCAACTGGAAACGGTGTTTTCCTGCTTAAAGAAACGCCAAGCAGTGATCCGGCAGAAATAATATGAAGATCGGGTCGCTGTTCATCAAAATATTTTAGAGAGGTCAATGCCTCAGCACATGTCTGAATCTCATCAAAAACAATCAGGTTTCCCTGTTTTGAAATATCTTTGCCGGAAAAAAGAGAAATCTGTTCGATTAAATAATCAGCAGAAAGAGAATTTTCAAAAAGTTTGCGTAATTCGGGATTTTCCTCAAAGTTAAGGTAAACTGTGTTTTCATAAAAAAGTCTGCCAAATTCTTTTATCAGCCATGTTTTACCAACCTGTCTTGCCCCCTGAATAAGAAGCGGCTTTCTGTCTGACCGTTCTTTCCATTTTACCAGCTCATTCATCAAGGTTCTTTTCATGTTATCTCCAGAAAAGTGTAAAATTCGCCCAGTCTAATCTCCAGAAAAGTGACATATTCATTGTATTTAATCTCCAGAAAAATGCAAAAGAAATAGAAATGGTGGTCGTTTATTGGATGTAAAGCATTGAATTCATTTAGCTTATAGAACCAATTACAAAAAAATCAAACGGGAATGTCTTTTCCGCAATTTTCCCGATTCTATTTATATCCGCCATAATATAAAACTTCACCTGTTGCATAATCAATATAAACCAGAAAAAATCCGCCTTTACAATAGCTTTCAGGTCGGCAAACAGAGAGACTCACCCTCCAGGACTTAGAATTTATCGGATATTCTTTATATTCCTTTTCACAATGTGACAACTTTCTTTCACAGTTCTTTGTAACTTCCTGAGTGTGTCCATTTTTCATTAGCGTTGCGCCATAATGTGATGGATCGTATGACCCGAGTGAGTTGTCTTCATATTTTAGTATCAGAAATTCCTTTGCAAGAGATATGACTGCTTCCTTTCTTTTTTCAGGAGAACTCTTTAAAAAAGCTTTCCTCTTTTCCCTGAATCCGCTCGATGCACAGGATGAAATGATCAGAACCAGTATCAGGCATATGATTTTTTTCATGTTTTCATTCCATCAAAAAATCTATTGCGTTTATCTGTCTGATTCCGTTGTGGTTGGCGGGCGGATCGTCGTCAAGTGTCAAAAGATATTTCGGGTTGTGATCGGGTATTGCCTGAAGTGATGCAAGTTCAGTTTTCAGCTTGTTTTCATCTCTGACTGTCAAAGCGACCTGATAATATTCGACTGTGTCCTGTTTTATCGCCACAAAATCAACTTCTTTGTCTCCGACTTTGCCGACATAGACATCATAACCACGGCGGAGAAGCTCAAGATATATAACATTTTCAAGGACATATCCTGCATCACCGCCCTTATTCCCAAGCAGAAATGAACGGAGTCCGATGTCGCATATATAGTATTTATCATTGGTTTTAAGATACTGCTTCCCTTTCACATCGTATCTTTTCGCTCTGTAGATAATGAAACTGTCCATCAGCGCTGAAATATAGCTCTCAACTGTATGAGTCGATATCTTTCTGCCGTCTGAAGTCATGGTGTCTGCAATCTTCTTTGTGGAAAGCAGACTTCCTATATTGTCAAACATGAACCGCACGACACTTTCAAGCATCAGAATGTCTGCGATCTTTTTCTTTGCCACAACATCTTTAAGAATGACAGTATTGTATATTCCGCCAAGATAATCACGAACCTTGCCCGCATCATTATTCAGATACACCGCAAAAGGAAATGAGCTGTACCTGATATAATCCGCAAATTTACGGCTGAGATCACTTTTCCCTGTAAATTCAATATATTCCTTGAAAGAAAGCGGCAGCATTTCAATCTCGACATATCTTCCGCTCAGAAGAGTGGCAAGCTCTCCGGAAAGAAGATGGGCATTTGAACCGGTAATGTAAATATCAACATTCTTTTTTATATAAAGACTGTCGACAGCTTTCTGGAAATCGGCAACTTTCTGGATTTCATCAAGAAAAACATAGTTTTTTGCATTCTTTTTCAACCGGGAGTCAACAAAATCGTGCAATTTCTGAGCATCATCAAGATTAGAGAAATTCATATCCTCAAAATTGATTGATATTATCCGGTCATTCTCCACACCATTTTCAAGAAGGTATTCTTTGAACAGTTCAAGAAGAGTCGATTTTCCGCATCTTCTTATTCCGGTTATCACCTTTATCAAAGGATGATCTTTGAAACCTATCAGTTTTTTCAGGTATATATCCCTTTTTATCATCTGCGCCTCCTGACGAACAATGCAGAAATATATTATTCAAAAACCTTCAAAATGTCAAAAGTTTTGGCAACAGACTTCTAAAACTTTGCGAATTTGATAAGTTTTAGAACTGGACTTCTAAAACTTTGTGTCAATTCTTCCTGTTCACCAGATGGAAATCGGATTGGGCTGTGGGGTAGATGACCATGTCGGAGATCGTGACATGGGACGGTCTGGTGACAACAAAAAGGACTGCATCGGCGATGTCTTCCGCAACAAGAGGCTGAAAACCTTCATAGACCTTTTTAGCCCTTTCGGTGTCGCCGTCGAACCTGACTATGCTGAACTCTGTCTCGGTGAATGCGGGATCGACCGTGGAAACGCGTATCGAAGTGTTCGTGAGGTCCTTGCGCAGACCGTTAGTGATGGCGTTCACTGCATGTTTTGTAGCACAGTAGACGCTTCCGCCGGGATAAGTCCCTCTTCCTGCGATCGAACCTATGTTTATTATGTGGCCTCTGTCTCTCTCCACCATTCCCGGAACGACCGCTCTTGAAACATAGAGAAGCCCTTTGACATTCGTGTCTATCATCGTGTCCCAGTTATCAATTTTATCGGTGTGAAGAGGCGAAGCCCCCTTTGCAAGCCCGGCATTATTGATAAGAATGTCTATTCCGGCGAAATCTTTCGGAAGCTGTTTAAAAAACTTTTCCACTTCCTCTCTGTGTCTCACATCAAGCTTTCCGGCAAAATACTTAACACCGTATTTTTCCTTGAGATATCCGCCGAGCTCATCCACTTTGTCCACTCTTCTTGCAACAAGAATAAGATCGCACCCGGCACTTGCAAGCGAACAGGCTACCGCCTTTCCGATACCTGAACTTGCACCCGTTACACAAGCTATTTTTCCGCGAAGATCGAACATTTCAAAACTCCTTAATTACTTGAGGTTCTCAGGATTAAGCCCGAAAAGCTCAGGAAGCACGAATCTTCCATCCTTTCTCACAAGCACACCGTCAAAATATATCTCGCCGCCGCCGTATTCCGGTGTCTGGATCATCACAAGGTCCCAGTGGATCGAAGAAGTGTTGCCGTTGTTGCATTCGCCGTAAGCCATGCCCGGAGTAAGATGTATCGAGCCCGAGATCTTCTCATCAAAAAGAATATTGACTGTCGGTTCCACGATATAAGGATTTACCCCGAAAGCGAACTCACCGACATATCTTGCACCTTCATCGGCATTGAATATCTCGGCAAGTTTTTCAGGACTTGTCCCTTCATACTTAACGATTTTACCGTTCTCGAAAGTGAGGATGACCTTATCAAATTTCGTTCCAAGATAAACCGACGGTGTGTTGTATTCAATGACTCCGTTTATAGAATCTTTGACTGGAGCAGTAAATATCTCGCCGTCAGGAATGTTGTACTCTCCGGCGCATTTTATTGCAGGAAGTCCTTTTATTGAAAGTGTCAGGTCTGTTCTGCCCGGACCTTTGATATGGACTTTATCGGTCTTTTCAAGCAGTTTTTTCATCGGGTCCATCGCTTTATCCATCTTTGCATAATCAAGCGTAGTCACATTGAAAAAGAACTCCTCGAACGCCTCCATCGACATATTTGATGCCTGTGCGAACCCCGGCGTCGGGAACATCAGCGTGACCCATTTCTTGGACATTATCTCGTTGCTCACATCCTTTCTGTATTCTTTTGTTACCTTCATCATCTGTTTCTGAGGCACATCGTTCATCTCGAACTTGTTCTCAAGAGCCCTGATCCCGATATATGCGGTCATCTTTTTCGCCATTTCAAGCTCTGAAGCCCTCATCAGTTCAAGCACTTTATCCGTGGCATGAGTATAAAGCTTTCTCTGGACGCTCTGTGCAGTAAGCTGTACGAAAGGATGCGCCCCTTTTTTCGCGATAAGACCGATAAGCTCCTCGACAAGCGGATATGCGGCAGGATCTACAGCACTTATCATCACAAGATCGTCTTCTTTAATTTTGGTAGAATGGCTTACAAGAAGTTCGGCAAGTCTGGTCACGCGCGGATCTTTCATCATAATCTCCATAAAATGTTAAAAAAGCTGAAACTGTTAAATAGTATCCCTGCTAAGTTTTTAGGCAAAAAAAATGATTCAGTTTTTGATATATATGCTCAGAAAATCCTTAAGTTCCGAAATTTTAAACGGCTTCCGTATGCTTCCTGAGAACCCGAACTTCAGAGGATCTGTCATTACTTCATCCTCGGAATATCCGCTGAAAGCGAAAAGATGAATATCCGGGTCATAATCCTTGATGATCTTTGCCGCCTCGACACCGCCCATGCCTCCCGGAACAGTAAGATCGAGGAAACACGCGAAATAACCGGAACCTTTTTTAAACTTTCTCACCAGCTGGATCGCTTCAGCCCCGTCTTTCGCCTTGTCCACTGAGAAACCTGACTCAACAAGTATCGTCCCGAGTATGTCCCTCACGAAATGCTCATCGTCCATTATAACGATCTTTCTGCCGTTCCCCATATTGATACGGTGGACTCCGGTCTTTTCCCTCACGACTCCGCTTTTCTCTCTTGCCGCAGGGATGAAAATGGAGAAAGTTGAACCGCTGCCGGCCTCTGTTTCAATATCTATGGCGCCGTTATGCCTTTTCATTACAGAGAAACATGACGGAAGACCGAGTCCGCTGCCGGTTTTTTTTGTGGTGAAAAAAGGATCGAATATTTTTGCAAGATCCTCTTTTGATATACCCGTCCCTGAATCTCTGACAGATATCTTCACATATCTTCCGGGAGTAAGTTTCAAAGCCGGATATTTTTCAGCCATTGTGTTCTGCCCCGAGACCTTGACTGTCCCTCCGTCAGGCATCGCCTGGACCGCATTGAGGACAAGGTTGTGAATGACATCACCTATCTGATTCCTGTCAAATCTTGCTTCCCACAGGTCATCCGGCAGATCAATTTCACATTTAGAATTTGATCCGCTCATTGCAAAAAGCGCTGAATCCTTCACGACAGACCTTATATCATCCGCTTTCAGATCAGGCGCTCCGCCTTTTGAAAAAGTTATCAGCTGTCTGGTCAGACCCTGTGTCCTTGCAAACACATTGACCGCATTCTGAAGATGCAATCTTATTTCCGAAGGATCGCTTTTTATCATTGCAAGTTCAATATTTCCATATATTCCGGACAGAAGATTATTGAAATCGTGCGCTATCCCTCCAGCCATGATACCGAGCGATTCAAGTTTCTCGGTATTCCTCAACTTTTCAGAAAGCCTGTTCTTTTCTGTCATGTCCCTTAAAACGATAACAGCACCTGATGTCAGGTCATTGTCCTTTATCGGAGATATCACCGCCTCAACTACGCACCTCGTCCCTATGATGCTTACGAGGATGGACCTTTCCGGCAGATCTATCGTCACGCCGTTCTTTATTACTTTATCCATACTGCTTTTCAGCAGGGAACCATCCTTTTCATCCACAATATTTATGACATCTGTCAGCAGTCTTCCTGAAGCCCTGCCTTCGGTACATCCTGATAATCTTTCTGCAACTTTATTTATGACGGTGATCCTTCCCTGAATATCTGTTGCAATGACCGCATCATCAATGCTGTTCAATGTGACAGACAGCATCTCCTTTTCACTTTCAATGGCCTTTTTATCGCTTGCCCTCTCCCTCTGATTAAAAAGCATCTTTCCCATGAGCATTGAAGCAACAGGATAAATGATAATTACAGGAACAGCTATCTCTGAAAAAAAGTTGCCTCTTGCCTGTGCAGGAAGGGCGAGCATGCACAGGAACATGTCAATATGGACAACTATTCCGAACAGATAGAGCTCTTTAAGCGAAATTTCAGAGAACCTTTTTTTGGAGAACCATCTCCAGACAAGCCCTATCGCTGCCGATGTGGTGATCGTCAGGATGCCTGCAATATATCCGGCCCCTCCGAGATAAAGACGGTACAGTGATGTCATCAGGACGGCTATTAATGTCGCAATTGAACCGAAGAAAAGACCTGTAGTACTAAGAAGTATGCTTCTTGTGTCAAATATGACATCCTGTGACATCCGCCACGGAGCGGTCATTACTATTATACCGATAAAACCTATTATCACTCCCGTCACAAAAGGAGCGGTCTTTTTCCACCTGAAAGTTTTCTCATAAATAAAATCATAGATAAGTCCGAGCATCAGAAGTATTGATGCGTTTCCGATAAGACCTGCGAACGCCTGTGTGCTCACTCATACCTCTGTTTTATTAAAGTATTATATTTTATAAGAAATTTGACTGAAATACAAGTGTGATATAAAGTCAGGCTTCATTGTCCTTTTTGATCTGTAGCAATGAATTATTTTGAACCGGCAAACCTTCCGAAAGCCCTTTACAGATATAGGGATTCCAATTTCGGAATACAGCTCAAAGCGCAGTTCGCATATTACCTTTCATCAGCACTTTTCCTCATCTCCATCCCTGTCATCATAAATTCGGCCTATGTTTATTCTGAATATCATCAGCAGATCGGCATCTCCATAATCGTAGTTGAGATGATGACAGCTCTGGTATTCCTTACAAGCGCGATAATCATAACAAAAGGCTTTTACAAACAGGCCGCATACATGATATTCACATCATCTTTCTCAGCTCTGTGGTATGTCATCTGGACTGACAGGACGGAGCTCCTGATGAAACTCAACACCGTTGAATATGTGCTGGCTATACTTTCAATGGTCCCGATCTTTTTTGAGAGAAAGAAAAGCGTTATCCTTTTCACAGTGTTCAATTTCATGATGTTCTTCCTTTTCCTCGCCTTTTCAGACATAAAGATCGACGGCAGCGTCATAGATTTCACAGTCACCACATCACTCGCCATGCTTTTCATCTCGATCGTGGCCTACAACATAACAAGGATAAGCTCCCTCACTCTCAGCAGGGTCTATTCCGACCTCGAAAAGATAAAAAAAGCTGAAAAGTCGCTGCTGGAGGAAAAAGAAAAGCTCCTTGAGGCTCAAAAACTGGTCGAAGCGGCACAGCAGTCACAGAAACTTCAATCTCTCGGAACGCTTGCCGGAGGCATCGCACACGACTTCAACAATCTGCTGACAGGGATCTTCGGGTACATCGGTTTCGCCAGAGATGAATCCAGAGAGGAAAACATAAAAAAAATGCTTTCCGAAGCGGCAGGAACTATCGACCGTGCAAGGTCTCTGACCACACAGCTCCTCACCTTCGCAAAAGGAGGGGCGCCTGTCAAAAAACTTCAGCCGCTCACACCTTTTCTGGAAGATACGGTCAGATTTACACTCAGCGGGTCTAAGGTAAAACCTGTTTTTAACATAGCGAAAGACCTGCAACATGTCGAATTCGACAGGAACCAGATGGCCCAGACAGTCGAAAATATCGTGCTGAACGCAGTGCAATCAATGCCGGAAGGAGGAAAGATAGAGGTTTCAGCGGCGAACATTGAAAACAATGGAAAAGTCAGAATATCTATCAAAGACCACGGTACAGGAATACCCGCGGAACTCCTTAAGAACATTTTTGATCCGTTCTTCACCACAAAGTCTGACGGACACGGCCTCGGACTTGCAATGTGCTACTCCATAGTCAGCAGACACGGCGGGGCCATAGAGGTGGAATCAGAGGAGGGAAAAGGCTCCGCATTTCACATCATACTTCCCGCATCGTCTTCAGAAGCCTTTACGGGACCGGAACATGAACATATTTCAGGACATGTAAGGGATGGAGATCTTAGAATACTTGTTCTTGATGATGAAAAAATAGTGACCGATATAGTCTCGAAGATCGTTTCAAAACTGGGATACACCGCTGTCTGCGTTCACGACGGTGAAAGCGCTGTAAGCACATTCATAGAGGAAATGAAGTCGGGAAAACCTTTTAAATTCCTGATATTCGACCTGAACGTACCAGGAAAACTGAACGGAAAAGAAGCGCTTGAAAAAATAAGGGAGTTTGACCGGACAGTCCCTGCATTCCTCAGCACCGGATACAGCGAGGACCCTATCGCCGCAGATCCCGGAATGGCAGGTTTCACCGATGTAATATTAAAACCGTTCGACATAGAGGAATTCAGGAAAAAACTCGAAAAATATCTGTGATCAGGATCAGCAGCCTTCACAAACAACATTTCCATTTTTTTCTTTTTGACTGTATATTATAGATGAGTAAAGTGAATCTTTTTGAAAAAGGAAAGTATGGCATAATGAAAAAACCTTTCTTGATACTGGCTGTCCTTGGGATCCTTTTCTTTATTTCATGCTCCGGAGATGAAAACGGGATCGTTCTTACACCGGAAGAGATAAGCTGGCTCAAGGAACACGACGGCAGGATCAGGATAGCTCCCGACCCTTTCGATCCCCCTGTCGAGTTCTTCAACGAAAAAGGGGTCTACACAGGCATTTCAGCCGACTATATCGCTCTTTTTGAAAAAAGGTTCAAAATAAAATTTGATATTGTAAAAGCCGAAAGCTTTGAAGCTGTTATGGCAATGGCAAAAAACAGGGAGATCGATATTGTCACAGCCATCAGCGAATCGGATGAAAGAAAGGAATTCCTTAATTTCACAGAACCTTACATTGATGACCCGATAGTCATCGTTGTAAGGAAGGATACTCCCGGCTACCTCACTACCGACAACCTCGGTGAAAAAAAGCTCACCTATGTAAAGAACTATGCACTGCACAGAGAGCTGACCGAAAATTACAGTCACCTTCAGCTTCTTCCGGTCGATGATGAAAGGACCGGGCTTAGAAATGTCTCTTTCGGTGTAGCGGATGCGATGATAATAGACCTGCCGAGCGCTTCGTACTATATCGAAAAGGACGGCCTTCTGAATCTCAGGGTGGCAGGAGATGAAAATATCTATTCACGCTATTCTTTCGCTGTGAGGAAGGACAGTCCTGTCCTTTTCAGCATAATGAACAAGGCCCTTGGCGGAGTTTCAAGGAAAGAGCACGATGAAATAAGGGCTAAATGGATAAAGCTCGATCATCCTACTTACTGGCTCAGTTTCGAGTTCATTTCCACTGTTTCGCTCCTTTTCGCTCTTCTTTCTGTCCTTACAGCTGTGTTTTTCATATACAGGATGCGTATGAACCGTAAACTTCAGGAACATATCTCTGCACTTATATCCGAACAGAGCAGGACCAGAGATTTTGAGGAGAAATACCGGACGGCCGCGGCTAAACTTGAAACAGCCCCTGCTCCAGTCGAAAATACGGAAGAGGAGCATGTAAAATATGAAACATCCAGGCTCAGCGATGACACTCTCAAGGAGTATCTCCGTGTTCTTCTTAAATACATGGATGAAAAAAAACCGTACCTGAACCAGAACCTTTCATTGAAGATCCTTGCAGATGAACTTTCCATGTACCCGCATCATATTTCTCAGCTTCTAAGCATCTGTCTGGACAGGAACTTCAACAATTTCATCAGTGAGTACAGAGTTGAAGATGTAAAGCAGATGTTCATGGATGCCGATTATGATGAAGACACCATCCTCTCGATAGCGTTCCAGGCAGGTTTTAATTCAAAAGCTTCATTTAATTCAATATTCAAGAAGTTTACAGGCTCGACCCCGAGCCAGTACAGAAGCGCCTGCCTTAAAAAAAGAGGGGTGGACGTCACAGGTTAGAAATAACAGTCCCTTTCACTGCATTCGCCGTCTTTGTTGAAATCTTCCGACAGATCGCAGGCCGTGTTCTGGTTAGTATCCCAGCATTCGTATGTGACCGGACCAGTGCTGGTCTCGAGATTCCACCTGAAATTGTCTATCAGGACAAGAGAATCGACCTGAGTATCTCCGGTATCCCATATTGCAAACTTCAGAGTTATGGTCTCTCCCGGCACTACAGGCGCCGTTGTGGTAAGCCACTTAGTTCCTCCTCCGTAACCGTTCTTCCCTATCGGGTCTACGTATGTTGTGCCGTAACCTGTTCCGGTAAGACCTGCTGTGCCGTCAGGGCAGGTATATCCCGTTTTCGGAGTGCAGACCGTAAAGAAATTATCGCTGTTGACGCTGATATAGCTCCCGCCTGCATCGAAAGATATGTTCCTGTCCTCCGGAATCCCTTCCGCACCTGAATACAGCATGGCAATGAAAAAATCATTGAACTGAGAACAGGTGTAGTTCTTGTATTCCTGCGAGAAGAACCTGAAGTTGAAAGAAAATGAATTGGCTGTCGCAGGCACTTTCAGCTGAACTGTCAGCATGACCGAATCATTTGCATATTCTCCGGCTTTGCATCCGGTCTTTGTCGTGGGAAGAGATCCTCCGTGCGCAGCAGTGAAATCGGCAGGCGGCTGTGCATTGTAAGCCTCCCATTCATAAGTATCGTCCTCTGTAGGATATGTGTCGTCAGCATCCCTTGCCCTGCCGGAGGAAAGTGCTATCATTGTACCTCCTTTTATCGCCGCGTTCGAACTGTCAGTACCGAACTGCTCCATTACCGCTGTCTGGACATCCACCACAGATTTCTGATAAAATTCGGAACCGCAGCCCATCTGATATGTGCAGGTGACATTCCGCCCGTCAGCTCTTGTCAGAAGAGGAGTTCCTTCTACACCGGAGCAGATATCCATGGCTTTTACAAGATCAACGGCCTCTATGTTCTTGAATTTAGACACTGTACTGCAACTGACAAAATCATCGTCCGGAGTTTCTTCACCGTCTGTGACAGTTGTTTCGTCAGCGGTTTCATCGGGTGTTCCGTCGTCAAAAGTTTCATCAGGAGTTTCATCTGTCGACAGGTCAGCAGTTTCATCAGGGATCACATCAGAAATTTCATCCGAGGATTCATCTGTCTGTTCGTCCGGTGTCTCATCCGCACCTGTGTCAGGAACTCCGCTGTCGTCATTAAGTTCATCAGTTAATGAACCGTCGGTAGCCCCGTCCTCTTTTTCATCATCGGTCAGAGAAGAGGAGTCATTTTCGTTACTGCTGTCGGTGCCGCTCACCTGATCAAGGTCGGCAGACTCCTTTACGCATGCTCCGTCAACACACATCCAGCCTTCCCCCGCAGGACCGCAGTCAAGAACCGAGATGCATTGAGCAGGATCGTCATTGAATTTGCACGAATTAAAGAAAATGACCGCAAAAAGGAATACCCATGGAATGTTTTTCATTGTCAGCTCCTTTTAATAGCCGATTATGTTGCATCCGCAGCCGATCTGCTCATCTTCAAAGAACATATCACTGTCATTAACTGTTCCGTCAGACACAGTACTGTCATCAATCTGGGTATCCTCATCCCCTTCTTCAATTTCAGGATCGACGCATTTTCCGTTTATGCAGTCCTGTCCGTCATCGCAATCCTCAACAGTTTCGCACTCTTTCAGATTTGATATACCTCCGCATTCCTTTGTGGAAAGATCGGGAGCTGTGCATTCATTATCGCACATGCTGTCAATTCTCAGTCTGAGAGGAACGCTTGAGTTGGATTTATACAGAACGCCTGTCGAATCGGCTATCTCAGCCATGTTTTTGATCACTTCGTTCTTAGGCATGTTCTCTTTCGGCTTTACTTTAAACCTCACAAGTACCGCATCTTCACATGTTCCGCTTTCCGGATCGCAGGGCTTCATTGTGTCGGCAACTTTATACGGAACTGAAAGGGGGAACACTCCTCCGCTCAGGTCTTCAACCGGCTTCCAGTCAAGTCCTCTGCCTTCTGAGTCAAATTTTGTAGCGATCTCTGTGGTCTGAGGAACATACAGCGCATTGTATGGAAGGGTGTCTTTCACTGTTACGGATGATGCCGAGGCCTGTCCCCAGTTCTGAACGCGGATCAGGAAATAGAAATCATTTTCAATGCAGAACATATCCTGACTTTCCGAACAGGAACAGTGGGTCTTTTCAGGAGCGCCCGGAATATCGAACGCGACCGGTTTTGTATCAAGGCTGACAACAAGGAAATTGGTTATGACGCCATCAGCATTGGCACTTACCTTAAACGAAAGGTTTTCGCCGCCTTTTGCAAGTTGTGACGGATAATCTGCTGAATTTATTACAAAAGTATCCACATCTATGGCCCATTCCACATTGGGCTGGTCCGGAATTAAAGCACCGTTCTCTAACTTTCCGCCTATGCATACAGGGTCTGTATACTGGTCCCAGTTGTAGAAACTCGAGATCGAATTGAACATTTCGGTGTATTTGTAAGGAGTTGAAGTTCCCATTATTTCATCAACTATCTCATCCTTTTCAGGGTTGCATTTGTTGCTCAGGGATTCCCATGAACTGCCCTGCCCCTTGAAAAAAAGTCCTTCCGGCGGAAGCGCCGATCCCTGATATGTCGCCATCTGCTTTCCTGCGTCACCTTCAGAAACCATTAACGATGCCCTTATCGAAGGATCTTCAGGGAATGTGAAACCTGAGACGGTCACCTGCGCCTCTTCAGCCACATAGTAACGCAACCCGTTGTAAATATAGATCTTTTTCGGCTTCATGCCGGGAGATGAAGAGGAATATACAAATATCACGGCCCAGTTACTGACCATTGCATCCTCATAACCGGTAAAACATCCCAGCCCCGAGACATTGTAATCGCCAAGGTATGAAAGTCCGTCCGATACAAGCCCGGCACCTCTGCCTTCGTCAAGTATTTCATTAAAAAACTCAGTTATATCAACCCTGTAAGTATAAAGAGCCTCGCCATCGCTTTCGAGCTTGAACCCTTCAAATTCAAAATCCTGCTTCATGTCACCTGTTGCACCGGCTTTATCGGCAAGATATCCCTGGCGGGAGGCTTCGACACTCATCGGACCTACGGAGAAACCTGCATCCTGATGAGAGAACTTTATATTCACCCCGTTATCCATGGGGCTTGAGAAATCTGAAACACTCACCGCGGATGTCCATACGAGGTAGGCGGCTTCAATAACGGCATCATACGGAATATTCTCAGCTTTCAGTGAATAAGTGCTTCCAGTACTCTCAGGAAGGCACTGATCTGCCTGCGGATTTGAACAGGGAACCTCTTTCGGAGGGTCATCATAGTTCCATTCAGTACATTCAGTGCTCAGATCGAGCAGACTTTTGAACATGATGAAATAGTCGTGGTTCCCTTCCTCCCATTTGAGTTCATTACCGTCTGCATCAACAGCGATACCTCCATTCATGGGGATGGGAGTGCCTGTAAAATCAGCTCCGGAAACGGTCGGAATCCCAGAAAAACTAAAACTGCGGCAGAAAAACCTTTCATTTGAACCCCCTGCATCTAAAAAAAACAATCGATCTCTCCGGCAATGGTAGCTAAATATATTTTATAAATCGTCTAAGATTAATATTCTGGACAAATTTCAACCTGAAAGGTATCAGAAAATTATTCCGGACGCAGAAAATACTCGACTTTCATGGCCGGAAACCTATTATTTTAAAGAACTTTTCTTAATGGAGGCTTAGATGTTACCCAAAACCGCCCCTGTAACTCTTCAGTCGTGGAAAGAACTTGAACTTTTACGGAAGAACACAGATCTGCTGATGAAAAACATGTTTCTGAAAGATCCTTCAAGGGCTCAGAAATACTCCATTCTGTTCAATGATATGATGCTCGATTATTCCAAGAACCTGATCGACGGCAGGGTAATGGAACAGCTTTTCAGGCTTGCTGATGAATGCAGTCTTAAAAAAGCCATCCATTCGATGTTCGACGGCGTTAAGATCAATGAGACCGAAGACCGCGCCGTTCTGCACACTGCTTTAAGGAACTTTTCAGATAGACGGGTCATTGAAAGCGGAACTGATGTGATGCCTCAGATAAGGAAAGTGCTTGAAAAGATGCGTGTTTTTGCTGACAAGGTTTCAAGCGGCAGATGGACAGGTTTTAAAGGAAAGGCCGTTACAGACATCGTGAATATCGGTATCGGCGGAAGCGACCTCGGCCCCGTAATGGTGACCGAAGCGCTTAAACCCTACTGGAAAAAAGGGATGAAAGTCCATTTCGTATCAAATGTTGACGGCACGCATATAGCTGAAACTCTTAAAAAAATCAGGCCTGAGACCTCTCTTTTTCTCATTGCGTCAAAGACATTCACGACACAGGAAACGATGACAAATGCCGAAAGTGCAAAAAGATGGTTCCTTGAGAACGGCGGAACTCAAAAAGACATCGCTCTTCATTTTGCGGCACTTTCTACAAACACCAAAGCTGTAAAAGAGTTCGGGATAGATCCTGACAATATGTTCGAGTTCTGGGACTGGGTCGGCGGCAGATACTCGCTGTGGAGCGCTATCGGACTGAGCATTGCCTGTGTGATCGGGTTTGAGAACTTTGAAGAGCTTCTCAGGGGCGCTTATGAAATGGATGAACATTTCAGGAGTGAGCCTTTTGAAAAGAACATTCCTGTGATACTTGCACTTCTGGGTATCTGGTACAACAACTTTTTTGATGCGGACTCTCATGCGGTCCTTCCTTATGACCAGTATATGCACCGTTTTGCGGCGTATCTTCAGCAGGGAGATATGGAATCAAATGGAAAATGTGTAGATAGATCAGGAAATACAGTTACTTATCAGACAGGTCCGGTGATATGGGGAGAACCCGGGACAAACGGTCAGCACGCCTTTTATCAGCTTATCCATCAGGGAACAAAGCTCATTCCTTGCGACTTCCTTGCTCCGGCAGTATCACACAACCCTATATCTGACCATCACGAAAAGCTTCTTGCCAATTTCTTTGCCCAGACCGAAGCCCTAATGAACGGAAAAACTGAAGAAGAGGCAAAAAAAGAGCTCGAAAAAGCAGGAAAAACACCGGAAGAGATAGCAAAACTCCTTCCATTTAAGGTTTTCCCCGGCAACAGACCGACAAATTCGATACTTTTCAAGAAACTCGACCCGAAAACTCTCGGCTCTCTGATCGCGATGTACGAACACAAGATATTCACTCAGGGTGTGATCTGGAACATATTCAGCTTCGACCAGTGGGGAGTGGAGCTCGGCAAACAGCTCGCCGGAAAGATACTCCCCGAACTAAAGGACAGAGCTCCCGTTTCAGGACACGACTCATCCACAAATATGCTCATAAATAAGTTCAAAGAGTGGAAGTAACTCATCCCCTGCCCCAGACCTCAACTCACCCCCGCCCCCTCTCTTCGCAGAAAAGAGGGGCTAATACATTAACAGTACCCCTCTTTCCACAGAGAGAGGGGTGACCTGAGTTCATCGAAGGTCGGGGTGAGTTGAATTGCGCCAAGTCCCTCGCCTTGAGGAGAGGGATTCAGGGTGAGGTCTGGATCATTGACCTTTCCCCGGCACGAACTCATCCCCTGCCCCTTCTCTCTGAGGAAAGAAGGGGAAATATACTTCAACCCCTCTTTTCTGCAAAGAGAGGGGTGACCTGAGTTCATCGAAGGTCGGGGTGAGTTGAACTGCGCCAAGTCCCTCGCCTTGAGGAGAGGGATTCAGGGTGAGGTCTGGATAAATTAATTAAAAAAAGACTGTTTCACCCTATACCCGCCGTTTTTCGGGGCACCGACAAATTCAACTTTATTCTGTTCTTTCAATTCTTTTATAATTCTTTCGACTGTTCTTTTTGAGATTCCGGTGGCTTCGACTATTGATGGGATGCGGCACATCGGGTTATTCTGAATAAATTCAAGCACAGGATTTACTCCGCCAAATACTCCGCCATTTACTCCGCCAAGTTTATTCAACGGTTCGCCTTTTCGTTCTTTCAGTGTTTTCAAGATTTCGCCGAGCATGAAGTCGATGAAGATGCCGGAATCTGTTTTTTCGGTGCTTTTCTGTATTGCCTGATAGTATTTCTGCTGGTTTGAGAAGACCATGTTCTCGACGGGGAGGTGTGCAAAGACTGTGTTGAGCTTTGCAAGGATCAGGGACTGCCAGAGTCTGCCCATTCTGCCGTTGCCGTCAGCAAAAGGATGAATGAACTCGAATTCGTAATGGAACACACAGCTTTTTATCAGAAGGTGGTCTTTGGAGCTTTTCAGCCATTTAAAAAGATCCGCCATTAGAAAAGGGACCCTGTCGGCAGGAGGTGCGATGTGAACAGGTTTCGAACCGGCAAACACTCCCACTCCGGTATTTCTGAAACGGCCCGCATTGTCAACCAGAGACTCCATCATGATTCCGTGAGCCTTCAGCATGTCATCAAGCGAGAAAGGATCAAGCTCGGAATATGAATCATAAGTCTTCACCGCATTTTTAACTTCAATGATCTCGCGAAGCGGAGCAACAACGGTCTTTCCTTCAATAATATCGGTTATCATGCTTTCTGAAAGAGTGTTCCCTTCAATTGCAAGTGAACCGCGGATAGTCTTTATCCTGTTCACTTTTCTCAGATGGACACCTTCTTTCTGCTCAAGACGGATGGCATATCTTTCAACAAGCGCAGATATATCGGCAATCAGGTTGACCGCTTTTGCACTGATATTGAATGGAGGAACATAAACCATCACACATCCTTAAACTTGAACATTGACAAAATATACTTTTTATATGCCGGTTTTTCAATTAAAAGTTGAACTTGTCATTTCATTGACCTTTCCCCGGCACGAACTCATCCCCTGCCCCTTCTCTCTGAGGAAAGAAGGGGAAATATACTTCAACCC
>JAKLDO010000004.1 GCA_022703485.1 bacterium | reverse complement strand
CGTTGTGGCCGTAAAGATAACCGAGCCCAAGGGCAAGGTTAAGAAAGGCGATGTGAGAAAGGCCGTAATAGTACGCCAGGCCAAAGAAATTAGAAGAGATGACGGTTCCTATATCAGGTTTGATGATAATGCAGTCGTTATAATTGACGATGCTTACGAACCTGTCGGAACACGTGTTTTCGGACCTGTTGCAAGAGAGCTTCGTGGAAAAGGTTTCATGAAGATAGTATCTCTTGCTCCGGAAGTGTTGTAAGAGGTGCACAATGGCAAATATTAAAAAGAACGATATGGTGAAGATCATTGCCGGCAAGGATAAAGGCAAGAGCGGCAAGGTGCTTCAGGTGCTCGTAAAAGAGGACAAGGTCATCGTCGAAGGTGTCAATGTCTATAAAAAGCATCAGAAACAGACAGCAAAGAGAGAAGCCGGCATAATCGAAAAGAACATGCCCATCCACATTTCAAATGTCGCCGCTATAAACCCGAAGACAAACGAAGTGACATCTTTCAGAATGAAGACTCTCGAAGATGGAACACGCGTCAGGGTTGATAAGAAGACCGGCGAAATAATTGATTAACGGAGATGATAATGACTGAAAAATACAAGAGCAGACTCAGAGAGCAGTACGAAAGTGAAATAAAGCCTGCTCTCCAGAAGGAACTCGGTTGCAACGCCATGGCAGTGCCTAAGATCGAAAAGATCATCCTTAACATGGGTGTCGGTGAAGCCATTGCAAACAAAAAGATACTTGAAGACGCTCATAAAGAGCTCACAGCTATCGCCGGACAGAAACCGGTTATCAACAAGGCTAAGAAATCGATCGCTACATTCAAGCTCAGAGAAGATATGCCGATAGGTACATCCGTGACGCTCAGGAAGGATGCAATGTATGATTTCCTTGATCACCTTATAAACATAGCGCTTCCCCGTGTAAAGGACTTCAAAGGTGTTTCAGGCAAATCCTTTGACGGCAGAGGCAACTATACAATAGGAATAAAGGAGTTCTTTATTTTCCCTGAGATCGACTTTAATAAGGTTGAGAAACCGAAAGGTTTTAACATCACCATAGTCACCACGGCCACAAATGACCAGGATGCAAAACTTCTGCTGAAGAAGTTCAATATGCCTTTTAACAGCTAACCAGGAATCATAGGAGGATAAATTGGCAAAGAAGAGTATCCGCATAAAGGCTGAAAGGAAGCCGAAATTTAAGGTTAGGGCGTATAATAGATGCCCTCTTTGCGGAAGACCGAAAGCATACCTTAGAAAGTTTAAAATGTGCAGAATATGTTTCAGAGCGCTTGCAAACGAGGGAATGGTTCCCGGCGTGACCAAGTCGAGCTGGTAATTAAAGAGGTGCAGCATGGCAATGAATGATCTTATATCAAACTACCTTACCAGAGTGAGAAATGCTATTCTTGCAGGGAAGGAAAATGTTTCAGGGATCCCGTCTTCAAAAGTAATTGAAGAGATATCCAGGGTTCTCAAAGAAGAAGGTTATATTTCAGATTACAGAATAAATGAACTGAACGGTAAAAAGACTGTATCTGTGGATATAAAATACTATCGTAATAAAAGTGTAATCTCACACATCGAAAGAGTGAGCTCATCAGGAAGAAGGGTCTATACAAATGCCGGTGACATTCCTTATATCAGAGAGGGTCTCGGTGTTGCTATCGTCACCACATCCAAAGGTGTCATGACAGATGTAAAGGCAAGAGAGCTCAATGTCGGCGGCGAGATCATCTGTAAAGTATGGTAATGGAGGATACTAGTGTCTAGAATAGGAAAAATGCCCATTGAATTCGGCAGCAATGTCAAAGTATCGCTCAAGGGCGGAGCAATAACTGTACAGGGACCGAAAGCGACGCTTGTTAAGGATGTACACCCGGAAATAAGTGTTGTGATCGAAGGGAACCATATTAAACTGGAAAGAAAAGATGATTCAAATGAGGCAAAAGCGCTTCACGGTCTTTTCAGAGTTCTCATCAACAATATGGTTGTAGGTGTGACAAATGGATTTACGAAGGTCCTTGAAGTGAAAGGTACCGGATATAAGTTTGAGCTTAAGGGCAGTAAGATCGGATTTTCTTTAGGTTTTTCTCACCCGATCGAGATGGAATTACCTAAGGGGATTTCTGCAGAGATCAACAAGACAAACAATGAACTGACCCTTACTTCGGCAGACAAGGAAGCTCTTGGCGATTTCGCAGCCAAGATAAAGGCTCTCCGTCCGGTTGAACCTTACAAGGGTAAAGGAATATCCTACAAAGGGCAGGTTATTAGAAGAAAAGCCGGCAAGGCAGCCGGTAAATAGTCGGAGGATCAAATGAGACCGGATATAAAAAAAGAAAGGCGTGAAAAAAGAAAGTTGAGTATCAGGAAAAGAGTTTCAGGTACTCCGGAACGTCCGAGACTTTCCGTTTTCAAAAGCAACAGGCATATTTATGCTCAACTTATTGATGATGTCGCAGGTGTAACGCTTGTTTCGGCATCTTCTGATGAAAAGGGTTTTACGAAACCGCAGGGCGATAAAAAAGCTGTCGCTGCAAAAGTAGGACAGACTATCGCAATGAAATGCAAGGAAAAAGGGATCGAAACTGTTGTTTTTGACAGGAACGGATATCCCTTCCATGGCAGACTTAAAGCTCTTGCTGATGCTGCCAGAGAACATGGACTTAAATTTTAAGTTTAGGAGTTGCTGATGAAAGAAACAAACAAACCGGTCAATCCGGAAACCCTCGAATTGAACGAAAAGCTCATATATGTCAACAGAGTTGCTAAGGTTGTCAAAGGCGGTAAAAATTTCAGTTTCGCCGCTCTGATGGTCGTAGGCGACGGCAAAGGTTTTGTAGGCATAGGTCTGGGCAAGGCGCGCGAAGTTCCTGAAGCTATAAGGAAAGGCGTTGCAAGAGCCAAGAAGAACATCAGGAAGGTCACACTTCTCAGAGGGACCGTTCCTCATGAAATAACAGGCGAGTTTGGAGCGGGAAAAGTTGTTCTCCGCCCTGCTTCAGCCGGTACAGGAGTTATTGCAGGTTCTGCTGTAAGAGCGGTGCTTGAAGCTGCAGGTGTGAAAGATATCCTTTCCAAATCGCTTGGTTCAAATAATCCGCACAACATGGCAAAGGCCACACTGAATGCGCTTCTTTCCGTGGAAGATCTTGAAACGGTTGAAGCAAAAAGAAATATAGGTGTGAAAAATTATCAGTTAAAGGAAAAGGAGTAGTCATATGCAGCTGCATGATTTAAAAAAACCCGAAGGACTTAAGTCCAGAAAAAGAATAGGAAGGGGTGACGGAAGCGGAACAGGCAGCACTGCAGGCAAAGGCCATAAAGGACAGAAAGCCCGTTCGGGCGGTGGAGTCAGAAGAGGCTTTGAGGGCGGTACAATGCCGTATAATAGAAGGATCCCCAAAAGAGGTTTCTTCAATAAATGGGCTAAGGGTGTCTGTGAGATAAACATAAGATATCTTGAAAGTTTTGATGCAGGAACGGTCGTTGACCTTGAAAAGCTTGCGGCAGCAGGTCTTTTTAAAGGAAAGGACGAGATCGTGAAAATAATCGGAAAATATGAACTTACAAAAGCAATAACTGTGAAAGCCCATAAATTCACAGCTGGAGCAAAGGAATCTATAGAAAAATCCGGTGGAAAAGCAGAGGAGATCAATCTTGATTAGTAGAATTTTAAAAAACATTTTCAAAATTCCAGATCTTAGAGAGAGAGTTCTTTTCACTCTTATGATCCTTGCTGTATACAGGCTCGGTATATTTATTACCACTCCGGGCGTGAACAGAAATGTAATGGCAAAAATAATGCTGTCAAAAGGGTCTGATACGCTGCTCGGCATTTTCAACATGTTCGCCGGAGGTGCGATCGAGAACCTTTCTATATTTGCATTAGGCATCATGCCGTATATCAGTTCATCCATTATCATGTCACTGCTTGCTGTTGTTGTTCCGAGAATAGGCGAGTTGCAGAAGGATGGAGATCAGGGATATAGGAAGATAACTCAGTACACAAGGTACGGCACAGTGCTTCTCTGTGTGTTCCAGGGATTCATGATGGCAAAATTCCTTGAAAGTCTTAACGGTCCTTCAGGAGAAGTTGTTGTCAATACTCCGGGATGGTTTTTCAGGATCATAACGGTCATAACCCTTACCACAGGTACGCTGTTCCTTATGTGGCTTGGAGAGCAGATCACTGACAGAGGTATAGGCAACGGAGTTTCGCTGATAATATTTGCATCCATCGTTGCAAGATTCCCCAACATGTTCTTCCAGATGTTTAAATATCTGAGCGAACAGATGATAAAGCCTCATCAAGTTGTAATATTCGGCATTATAATGGTTGCCGCTTTCGCTCTTATCGTATTTGTTGAAAGTTCGCAGAGGAGAATACCTGTTCAATATGCAAGAAGAGTTGCAGGCGGAACTAAGATCCAGACATCCCATCTTCCTCTCAGAATAAACACTTCCGGTGTCATTCCGCCGATATTTGCTAGTGCGCTGCTTGTTTTCCCTGCTACGATATCAAGCTTCTTCCAGTTTAACATGGGACCCCTTCAGACATGGATGAATCCCGGTGGATGGCTTTATAATCTGCTGTATCTCCTGCTCATTGTCTTTTTTGCATATTTCTATACATTCGTACAGTTCAAGACAGAAGATGTGGCAGAGAACATCAATAAGCAGGGCGGATATATTCCCGGTGTGAGACCTGGAAAAGAGACAGTGAACTACATCAATACAGTTCTATCGAGAATTACTTTCGGCGGCGCTGCATATCTTGCAGTGATATGCATACTTCCTGATATTTTCAGAAATAAGATGGGACTGCCGTTTTACGGTATGGGAGGAACATCGATACTGATAGTCGTAGGCGTTGCAATGGATATGGCCTCGCAGATCGAGAGTTATCTTATAAATAACAACTATGAGGGTTTCTCCATTGGTGGAAAAGGCTCTCTTGTGAAAAGCAGAAGAGGCTGACAGCAATGTCCGGTATCAGGCCAAAAAGTATATTTTCGGATAATGCCTCCGGAGAAATTGAATTGAAAAAACAGAGGAATTTCGAAAAGTTACCCATATGTGCCAGTTTTTATTTGAAAAATCGGACAATGCGATTAAATTCAGCATGTTTTTTTGTATAGGTTACAAGGAATGGCAAAAGAAGAAGGAATAGTAGTTGAAGGAACGATAGTGGATACATTGCCGAATGCCATGTTCCGCGTTGAACTTCAGAACGGACATCTTGTGCTTGCTCATATTTCAGGAAAGATGAGGAAATATTTCATTCGCATACTTCCCGGAGACAAAGTTCAGATCGAGCTGTCCCCGTATGATCTGACAAGGGGAAGGATCGTTCACAGGATGAAGAATAACGACAATTCATAGGAGATTGAAGATGAAAGTCAGGGCTTCTGTAAAAAAGATATGCACAAAGTGCAAGATCGTTAAAAGGAAGGGTGTTTTAAGGGTTGTCTGTGAAAATCCGAAACACAAACAGAGACAGGGTTAATTATAAACGCTAAGATATAAGTCAGGAGGTGACAGTTGGTTCGTATCGCAGGAGTAGATCTTCCGAGGAAGAAAAGAATGGCGATAGCTTTGACCTATATTTACGGTATAGGCAGAACAAGCGCTAAAAAAATATTGGAAAAAGCCGGTCTTGATGAAAACACCAAAAGTGATGATGTCGATGATGCGACAGCAATAAAGATCAGGGCGGTGATCGATCAGGAATATAAGGTCGAAGGTGATCTTAGAAAAGACACCATCATGAATATTAAGCGTCTTATGGACCTCGGAAGCTACAGAGGCCGTAGACATAGAAGAGGACTTCCGTGCAGGGGTCAGAGAACTCGTACTAATTCGAGGACAAGAAAAGGTCCCAGACGCAACCTTATGAAAAAGAAAAAGTAGGAGATAAACATGGCACCTGACAAGAAAAAGAAAGTTAAAAAGAATATTCAGACCGGTTTGGCGTATATTCAGTGCAGTTTTAACAATACAATTGTAACTATCACTGATGTCAGCGGTAATGTCCTTTCATGGTCAAGCGCCGGAATGAAAGGATTCAGAGGAAGTAAGAAAAGCACTCCCTATGCTGCCCAGATGGCTGCAGAAGATGCCGGTAAAAAAGCTCAGGAATACGGTCTGAGGACTCTCAGCGTTTTCGTTAAAGGCCCCGGCAGCGGCAGAGAAGCTGCAATAAGAGGATTCGCAAATGTAGGTTATAATGTTACTCTTCTGAGGGACATCACTCCGATTCCGCATAACGGATGCCGTCCTAAAAAGAAAAGAAGAGTCTAGTGTTATATTGGTGTAAACTTTTACTTACCTAAAAGGAGGAAGCTTTGGCTAAGTACAAAGAAGCAAAATGTAAGGTCTGCAGAAGAGAGGGTGCAAAGCTCTTTCTTAAAGGCGAACGCTGTCACAGCGACAAATGTTCCTTTGAAAGGAAACCTTACGGTCCCGGAAATCACGGAAAAGACAAGAAAAGAGTTACCGAGTACAAACTTCAGCTCAGGGAAAAACAGAAGACTAAAGCTGTGTACGGTATGCTCGAAAAACAGTTCAGCATTTTCTATGACCGCGCAACAATGAAAAAAGGTGCTGCCGGTACGAACCTGCTGAGAATGCTTGAGTGCAGACTTGATAATGTTGTTTACCGTCTCGGTCTTGCTACAAGCAGATCGCAGGCCAGACAGCTTATCAACCACAGGCATTTCGCCGTTAATGGCGTTGCAACAGACATTCCTTCATACATTTTGAAGGAAGGAGATGTCGTAGCTGTCAAACAGAAGACGAAGATAGCCAAGATCTTTAAAGAGACTATTGAATCTGCCGGAGAAAGGCTGTCAATTCCGTCATGGCTCGAACTTAATAAAGACACAATGTCAGGGAAAGTGGTACGCCTTCCTGAAAGAGAAGATATAACCGAAGATGTTAAGGAAAATCTCATAGTTGAGCTTTATTCTAAGTAACAGGGGGAATATAGATGTATCGAGCCAATTGGAAAACATTGATCATGCCCAAAGATGTGAAGGTTGTGGAGCAGGGTGCTGACGGTGCATATGCCCGTTTTGTCTGTGAACCTCTCATGAAGGGCTATGGAGTTACACTCGGTAATTCCCTTCGCCGCATTCTTATTTCAAGTCTTCGCGGTGCAGCGGTCATCGGTGTAAAAATTAAAGGTGTCGAGCACGAATTTGCAACTATTCCCGGTATCAAGGAAGATGTTGTTGATATTATCCTGAATGTCAAACAGATCCGCTTTGTCGCACATGAAGACAAACTCCACCATCTTGTTCTTAGAAAAAATGCTAAAGGTTCCGTAAAAGCAGGAGATATCGTTGAAACTGCAGGTGTAAAGATACTTAACAAGGACCTTCATCTTTTTGATATGGACGAAGGTGTCGATTTCGAAATGGAACTGATCGTAGGAATAGGAAGAGGATATGTTCCTTCCGAAGCTCACAATCAGGACATTTTCAGTGAAGGTTACATTCCTGTGGACTCGTTCTTCTCTCCGGTCGTAAGGGCTAACTACAAAGTTTCCAACGCCCGCGTGAAGAACAGCTTTGATTTTGACAAGCTTGTCGTTGATATAGAAACTGACGGTTCGCTTTCTCCGAGAGATGCACTTGCATACTCTGCTATGATCCTCAGAGAGCACACAAAGTTCTTCATCAGTTTCTCCATCGATGACAAAGACGATCTCAACTCATCAGATTCCCATGTAGAGGTCAATATGAACCTGTACAAGACGATAGATGAGCTCGATCTCAGCGTAAGGTCCAACAACTGTCTTAAGAATGCAAACATCCGTTATATCGGTGAACTTGTCAAGAAGACCGAAGCGGAAATGCTCAAGACAAAGAATTTCGGGAGAAAATCACTTAACGAGATAAAGATCCTTCTTATCAAGATGGGACTTCATTTCGGTATGGAACTTGAGAATTTCCCCGATCACAAAATAATTGAACAAATTGAGAAGAAATCAGGGAGCAAGTAATGAGACATAGGAAATCAGGTAGAAGACTGAACAGAGACAGCGCCCACAGGGAGGCTATGCTGTGCAATCTGCTTAATTCTCTTGTGAAGAGCGAACGCATTCAGACCACTTTCGGAAGAGCTAAAGAGCTCCAGAAAATAGCTGACAAAGCCGTTACTCTTGCCAAGAAGAATACAACAGCTTCAATATCTCAGCTTACCAAAATGGTCAAGTCCGATAGAGAAGAGGTAATCGCAAAACTGCTTAAAGAGATCGGTCCCCGTTTTGCTGAAAGGAACGGTGGATATACAAGAGTTGTTAAACTCGGTTTCCGCAGAGGCGATGCTGCCCCTACAGCGATAGTTGAATATCTCAGGGCTGAAGAGACGACAAAGAAGAAAGCAAAGAAAAGAGTTGCAAAGAAGACAGCTCCGGCGGTTGAAGCTGAAACTGTTGCCGATAAAAAGGAAGAGACCTCTGCAGCAGCAGAATAACAAAGTCTTTTTTAATGTTTTAAGGACCGCTTCGTGCGGTCCTTTTTTTTATTTCTGATACGCTCTAAATATTGCCTTTTTCAGCTTAAATACTATTATAGACACAAGGAATTTCTTGTTTTATTTTTTTCGATTCACCGGGGGGATGGGTTATGAAAAAATTGTTAGTTCTATTCGTTGTTCAGATCAGCACTGTATTTATGCTGTCAGCAGTATCGGACGATTCGCAATTGAAGTCTGACGGAACTCAGAAGAAATACGAAAGAAAAGCTGTAATGGGTCTTGCTGATATAGGATTCATGCAGAACTCGATCAATATCCCGATGCAGTACTGCGAAAGCTCCCAGAACGGATACCGCTGTTCTCCGTGGAGCTTCACTGTGAATTATCCGCTCGAGTACAGCGAAAAGATGGAAGCTGCGAAAACTTTCTATGAATGGACGATAACAAACCGTTTCGACAAGATAATAATGCAGAACGGAAAAGCCGAAATGATAACAAGGAATGGAAAGTCCACCGTTGAGACAGGTGAATACATTCCTTATTTCTCTTCAGGTACGGACAGCCTTGACGGGTTTAAGGACAGGCTCGAAAATTATTTGAACACAGGGGTTAAAGAAAGTATAGGAACCCTGCTTGAAGCTACGATAGAACAAAGGTACAAAGAGCTTCCGGAGACCGAGCAGGAAACATTCATGGTCACAAAAGCTAAAGAGCTGGGCGTTTCCATAGAGTTCATAAAGACGCTTGTCAATTCATCGTATGTTTTTGCCGCTCATGTCCAGTATATAAAAGGTGCAGGAAAGGTAATCAGAAAGGAAAGAAAGACCTTTGACGGAAGAACGGTGTATTTTTATGACATTGAATTCGACATCCCGGTAAATGTCACTTTCCTGATCTATAAATATGACCCGGAAGCGAAAAAGTTCAATCTTTACAATAAGCTCGTTGCAGTGTCGGGAATGGTTTCCGGTTCAACGAATTCATTTTATGTGATACCTACGCCGAATCAGGTCATGGCGGCTTTCAACGATACTTTCCAGACGGCAGTTAAAGCGGCTTCGATCAATGCCAACTATCAGCTTAAGAAAGATGACAACTTCGCTCTTTTCATGACAGTTAAAGCTGTTAACGGAAACAAGGTGGAGACAGATTTCGGTGTGATGGAGGATATCAGGGTCGATGCTCCTTTCACGATCATGCAGATGGTTGACGGAAAAATGAAAAAGACTGGATATGTCAGAGCGAGAAAGGTGAGCGAGAACTGTTCTGCCGACTACAATGTGCCTACAATAATGAAAAAGACCAACGGTTCGGTCGAAGAGGCGGACCAGCTCCGCGAGTATCCTTGGACAGGACTTTTCTTCAATCTCGGTTTCGGTATGAATTCCTCGCTTGTAACAGGGATCAAGGACAATTCTCTCGGGGTGAACACACCTGTCGCTGATGTCGGCGGAATGTTCCTTGCACCGGGATTCCATCTCGGGGGCAGTATCGATCTCGGATATTCTGCAAATTCTTCGGCTTTGAGCGAGTTCTATTTTGATATCTTTTTCCAGATGAGTGTCGGTATTGATGATTCTGTTGATGCGGGCCGTCCGATATGGTTCGGAGGCGGTCTGGGTATATCAAAAAGACTGTATGCGGGTGCAGGAGGTTTCTACTTTGCTCCGGCGCTCAATCTCGCTTATGAGGGCGGTTCAACATTTAACGATTACAAACTTCAGCAGTTCATCGTCAATCCTCAGCTTCATTTCGGGTTCAGTGTCAATCCGTCACTGGACATAGTTCTGAAAGGGGGATGGAATCTCGGTTTTGTCGTAAAGGTGGAGGACCCGAATGAAAATGAGCTTGATTCAGACCTTCTTGCAATGGGTCTGACGGCATCGCTCGATTTCAATTTCCATCTGCCGGTAGTGGGATCGACGGCAAAAATGTATTCCAAACCTTCGAATGTATGTGCTGCAAAAAGTAAGAAATAATATTTAGGGGAACAGGGTAATTAATTATTTGGAGGGTAAAAAATGAAAAGGATCGTGGTTAGTCTGACAGTTGCGGTTGCAATGCTTTTTTCAAGTTGCGGATCGGCTCCGGTTTGTAATGCGAACACTCAGCCGGCACCTGCAAGTTATGAAGCTAGTTTTGTCGAAAGTTCGGGGACCGGTGAGATGATGATAAAAGCTACCGGTATAGGATGTACAATGGAAGAGGCTACAGCGGAAGCCAAAAAGACCGCGATATGGTTCGTGCTTGAAGGCGGAGACAAGCCGATACTTAAATCTCCTGCTGAAAAGACAAAGGCTGTAGGCCTTGCCCAGCAGATGTATGCAAATACAGCAAAATACATCAGATATCAGTCTGAAGTAAAAGGAAAGGCTAAACAGGGCGACAAGACAAAGCTTACATACCTTTTTAAAGTTGATGTCGCAATGATAAAGGAAGAGCTTGTTTCAAATGAAATAATCGCTTCCGAAGATGAGATAGGCGAGCAGATCGGAATGCCGACGATTTCAGTTTTTGCTGATAAAGGCGGCGATTATGCAAAAACAGCAGTTGCTGTAATTCAGGAGTATTTCACCGACAATTCTTTTGAAGTTTACAAAGCTGAGCAGGGTGACAAGGTCAACAATCTTGTAAGCAAGATCTCGACTCTTGAAGGTGCTGAGACAGATCCTATGCACGACATGGCCCTTTCTCTGGGAAGTGACATCTATGCAAAGATCAACTATTCCGGCGGTGCAGGAAGCATGGGAACGGCAAAGGCTTCTGTCGTTGTAGAAGTCTATGAGACCGCTTCAGGCAAGATGCTCGGTTCAACTACGGGCTACAGTGCTGAAAGAAAAGTGACAGACCCCAACGCTCTTGTTCAGGAAGCCACTAACGATGCTTCAGCAAAGATACTTTCACAGATCAAGAAAGAATGGATGGAAATGGCAAAGAAAGGCAAGCCCTTCAAAGTTACGGTTCTTTCAAATTCAACTGACGGCGCAGGTGTAGATGAAGCTGTTTACGGAGCGCTCAAGAAGATGTCACAGAGGCCGATAAAGAGACTTGCAGGCGGAAAATCAACATTCAGCTATATCGTTTATATCAAGGATGTTCCTAACGCATTTGAACTTTTCCAGAGCCTTAAAGGGACATACAGCGGCCCCGGCAAACTTGAAAAAGTGAGCGATACAGGTTCATTCCTTGTTTTCAAGGCTGCAAGTTCGGGGAATATTGAACTGACAATTGAATAGGAGTGTCATGAAAAGATATTTAATGCTCGCGGTTCTTATTCTTGCTTTGGTTCCTGCCGGTCTTCATGCGAAGGGGAACTACAGCAAGGCGAAAAAGGACGCGGCTGATGCTTTTGCAGAGCTTGACGGAAAGGGGCCGGCCAGTCCGGCTCCTTCAGCCTCAGGAGCGAAAACGGCTTTTTCTGATGTGGATGTCGAGACGGCTGTTCTTAAAGGGACGGGTTACGGCAGCAACGAAAAGAATGCCAAAATGGACGCTCTTGCACAGCTGAGCAGTTCTATAGTCGCTCAGATCAAGGGCAACGCATCGCTTTCTCAGGAGGAAAAGGACGGGAAATACACTGAATCGCTCAAGAACGATATAGTTGTAAACTCTTCTGTGTTTCTGAAAGGTGTGGAGTATACTCAGCCTAAAAAAGCCAAAGAAGGCTTCGAGGTTACCGCGTTCATGTCATCCAAAGCGGTCATCAACACCATCACATATCTCATTACAACTCTTCCTGACGATCTGGAGATGCTCGATCCTGTGAAATATGACAGCACTCTTACAACGGTGTATCTCGCATTCTCTCTTCTTTACTCGGTTTCAGAGCAGGCAGTGCCTGAAAGGAAGAAATACATTGATATTCTCACCGCAGTTAAAAAAGAGATCGAGATGATGGCTTCTCACGGTTCGATATATTTTTCCGCGAAGACCGGAACGAAAGGGGCTGTCGAGATAAACGGGAAAGCGGACCAGATCAATAAAAAGATATTCCTTAAACCGGGAAGCTATACTTTCACAGTCAAGGCTGAGGGTTTCAAGAATCTCAAAGGCTCTTTCGCACTTTCAAAAGGTGATAAGAAGTTTGTCGAACTTATTCTGATCCCCGAAAAGATGGGAAAAAAGGAAGTTTATCTCAAGGTCAACAGCGCTGTCCGTATCGTTGATGACATCGAGAAGGCGCTTCTTGATTTCGGAATAGTTCCGTCGAATGATGAAAATCTCACCCATTCCATAGTCGTGTCGCTCAAAGGAACGACAATAACTGTTGACAACTACAGGAAATACCAGCTTGAGGTCGATCTTCACACTTTCAAGAACGGTGTGAAGTACAAGATCACTCATTATGAACATAAGCCCTTTTTTGTAAATCCGCAGAACGAAGCCGCAAAGATCAGGGAGGAGACGAGGAATGTCTCCGTTGAAGTGGTCAAAAAGTTCTTTTCAACGATAAATCTCGAAGAGTTTTTTTCGGAATAAATGGAGGATGATATGAAAAAGGTGTTGTTCGCTGCTGTGTTATTTCTGATGTTTGTTCCGTTCATGATCTTTGCGCAAAGCACGAAAGTCGCAGTGCTTGATCTTGACGGCGGTACATATTTTAAAGATTACGCGGCAACGGTTACGGGAATAATCATTTCCGAGCTTTCGGCTGATAAAAAGATCGAACTTGTCGAAAGGAACCAGCTGAAAAAGGTGCTTGATGAGCACGGGCTTATGATGAGCGGAATAATCGACCCTGAGCAGGCGGTCGAGCTCGGAAAGTTCCTTGCTATCAAAAAGCTTATAACCGGCACTTTCGGCAATCTCGGGAACCAGTTTATCATCACGATAAGGATGATAGACATTGAAACGGCAAAGATAGATCTTGCCACCACCGAGACAATTCCTGATGCCCAGTCGCTTCCGTCAGGTGCTAAAGTTGTGGCTGAAAAGCTCCTCAACGCTATTAAGAACGGCGGAACGGTGGCGGAAAGTGCAAGGGAGAAGCTTAAATACAGCTGTGAAACTAAAAAAGATGCTACTGCATGTTTCAAGCTCGGCGTGATGTGGTATAACGGTGTTGAAGGTATGAAAAACCAGATCTTTGCAAGAAGCCATTTCTCATATGCCTGCAATTACGGACATGCAAAAGCATGCTACTATGCCGGCAATATGTTCAAGAAAGGACTCGGCGGAAATAAAAGCATGAACGATGCACAAGTCCATTTCAAAGCCGCATGCGACTCAGGTTTCAAGAAAGGTTGTGAACAGAAGGCAGCGGCCGCTCCCGCAGTAAAAAGCAAAGGAATGGGCGGAGACGCATTCAGCGAACTTGAATCGACCGAGACCAACAACGCAGTCACCGTCAAAAAGAAAACACCTGCCGTTGCAGATTCCGAAGACACAATATCTGAACTGGAAGAGTAAAATAGATCTAGAAAACTATCGTACAGCCGCAACCGACTTCTTCTTCATCAGCGGGCTGTTCTGTGTTGTTGTCGGGAGTTTCAGAATTTTCATCTTTAACTTCTTCATCTTGAACTGTTTCATCGGGAGATACGGTGTTATCCGTCACTGATTCATCGGGTGTCACTTCTTCATCAGGGATCACGGTGTTATCTTCGACAACAATGCTGTCATCATCTATCACGGGGTCGTCGTCATCAGGAGTCTCTGTGCTTTCACAGTCGCCGTCAAGCTCTGTGCATATCGTGGCTCTACCGTCCGTCGCCCATGTAAACCATTCCTGGAAACGGACTCTTATCTTTTCGAGTTTTTCAAGCTGCTGAGGGAACGGAACGAATCCCGGTTTGCTGACCATGATGAAACCGACATTGAAATGTTTCGGTGCATCAGTAGAAGATGGGACCCTTTCGCCCATTGCGCGGATCACATCATCAATCGTGAAAGCGATTTTTGTCTTTCCTGAAACAGTATCGGGAGCCGCAGTATGAGGAGTCGGAAGAGCCGGATTGCCTTCTTTGCACATCGATTCGTCCGCATAATCGCAAAGATAGAAAAGTTCTCCGACTTCACCCGGAGCGCGGAACCCCATCACATACTGATCGAAAGGGCTGTATTTTCTCGGACTGGAATGAGTGAAAGTGAACGATCCGTCACCGTTGTCAGTGATGTCGCTTCCATACATGACAGAAGGTCCTGAATTGAAATAGTAGCTCCAGTGCTGATTGGGAGAGCAAGCTCCGTTCTCGCCGCTGTTACCTTCACAACCTCTGAAACCGGGATGATTTTTTTCCATACCTTCTTTTTTATATTCCATTGCGGCGAACCAGTAATGGCTCATTTCGTGAGCAAGGAGCTCGGTGCTTGTAAGACCGGCAAGGGGAAATTTCATGTTATCATCAGGATCGTCTGGATACTGATCGATATGACACATCCTTGCTCCGCCCATCAGTCTGCCTCCGCTACCCCACGCAGATGCAGGGCCTGTAGGGTTGTATCCCTCCCTTCCTATGCCTTTAACGGTGTATGTTATCAGAAGTCCCTGCTGCATGTTCAGCTGAGGAGTGAATGTGTGGTAGAATATCAGAAAGTCATAAATATCAGGGTGTGTCTGATAAAAAATATTGGCGGCTGCTTTCTCTGTAACACCCATTATCATCTGGTTGTCAGCATCTGTCTGGATAAGTGCGATGTTAGGATACATGTCATCGGCATAGACAGCTGATAAAGGAAACAGAAAAATGATAACGATAAAAAGTGATCTTTTCATTCCGTCCTCGTAAAAAATATTTAGAAAACTAATGTACAGCCGCAACCGGCTTCTTCTTCATCAGCAGGCTGATCTATGCTGTTATCTGGAGTTTCTGTGTTTTCGTCTTTTATCTCTTCATCAGTTTCGTCAGGGGTTATGTTGTTATCTGTAACTGATTCATCTGGTGTGATTTCTTCATCAGTTGTAATATTATTGTCAGGAACAAAGGCATCCACATCAGGAATAATGTCGTCATCATTGCCGGTATTGTTCTCACAGTCTCCGTCAAGCTCTGTGCATATTGTTCCTCTGCCGTCTGTCGCCCATGTAAACCATTCCTGCATGCGGACTCTGAGCGTTTCAAGTTTCTGCAGCTGCTGAGGGAATGGATAGAATCCGTTTTTATTTGCAATTATAAATGCGACATTGAAATGTTTCTGTGATTCAGCAGATGACGGAATTCTCGGTCCCATTGCACGGATAATGTCATCCATAGTCACAACATGTTTGTAAACACCTGTCTTTGTACTGGGAGCTGAAGATTTCGGAGCCGGAACAGCGGGATTTCCTTCTCTGCACTGTTCGATGTCAGCACTTGAGCATAGAAAGAAAAGATCGCCCACTTCTTCAGGAGCACGCAGTCCCATAACATACTGGTCAAGCGGTCCGTATTTTTTCGGATTGCCGAAATAATAAGTGAAAGATCCGTCACCGTTATCGGTTATATCTCCGCCATACATTACAGAGTTGCCGTCACTGAAATCACCGCTCCAATGCTGGTTGGGATCACACCCGTTTTCATTGCCGCCTTCACAACCTCTCAGTCCCGGATGATTTTCCAGCATCCCTTCTTTTTTGAAATCCATTGCAGCAAGCCAGTAGTGACTCCATTCGTGCGCAAGAAGTTCGGCACTTGACATTCCTGCATAAGGAGAAAGGATGTTTGTTGATATTGCAACATCGGGATTGTCAGGATACTGATCAATATTGCACATTCTTGCTGCGCCCAAAAGTTTGCCTGCGCTTCCCCAGTCTGAAGGTGTGCCATAAGGGCTCATAATGCCGGCATCACGGTTTATTCCCTGCACGGTATACTGGATGGCAAGTCCCTGCTGCATATCCATCGAAGGATTGAATGTAGTATAGATGAAAAGGAAATCATAGATGTCAGGGTGACCCATATAGAACTGCTGTGCCGCCGCTTTTTCTATTGCACCGATCAACCCGTCGGTATCAGTGTTGACAACAGCAATGTTAGGATACATGTCATCAGCAGTCAGGTTAATAAAAGGAATGACTGCAAAAATAAAGAACAGCGTCACAAACATCAACTTTTTCATTTTTACCTCTCAGGATTCTAATATAAATCACACAACCTAATCATTTTCTACATTTACCGGATATTTTCAAGACAAATATTGAACCGTATCCCATTTGACATAAAAATACATCAGGATATATTAAGCCGTGTCGTGTGAAATAATGGAGGACATCGTGAAAAAGTACGGGATCGTTTTTATTGTTCTATCTTTTCTTCTTTTTGCTGTATCTTGCGATAACAGTACAAATCAGAAAGGTGATGTGGAACCGGTCAATGATGATGAAGTGACTGACGAGGCGGCTGACGAGACATCTGATGAAACGGTTGACGAAGCGGTTGACATTGATGAAGAAGTTTCCGATGAATTCGATCCTGAGGATCCCGGATATTCGGTGAACTTCAATTTCGTTGATATAAACATGATGGGTTCTCCTCAGGCCATGATAGTAGGTTATGTCATGAAAACTGCAAGAGAGGACCTTGAAGAGACTTATGAAGGTCCGACCTACATGCTTGATACATGTGTTGTCGGTGAAGAGGCTCCGGGAGAACCGGAATGCACTTCAAAGGAAGACTGCGCTCCTGAACAGGAATGCGTTCCTGATTATGATGATCAGGGTAACCCTGTTGCAAATTCTGAGCATTGTGCAACTCCGGGAAGGGAATCTCTGGATGTAGGTCCGATAAAGATAAAAGGTTTCGAGGCCGGTGAGCAGACTTTCCTTTATGAGCCGAACGATCAGGTGTATAAGCTTAACGGCGAAGGTGACGGCAGTGTCGATCCATCACTTATCACATATGATGTGGACTACACGCTCAATGCCGAAGATCCTACTCCTGACGATCTCGATCCTTTCTCTGCAACCTTCCACATGCAGAAGAAATTTGAGTTGACAAGTCACACGCTGACCGATGACGGCAGCGGATTCCCGTTCATTGTTATTGACATGGCGCAGCCTCTTTCATTCACATGGACGCAGAACGATCCTGTGAACGGGTTCGTTGAAATGACGGTCACAGCAATGAAAGACATGAACACAACTGTGAGCGTAAGCTGTACTGTTGTTGATGACGGTGAGTTCACGATACCTGCCGAGTTCGCATCGAACCTTGTTTTCGGAACAGGCATGATCGCACAGATGGGCAGCATGCTCTCGATGACAAGAAAAGTTAAATCGCCGATGACAGGTGAAACCATAACCACAGGATCTATTTCAAGCGATCAGCTCTTCCTCGTAAATGTAAGGCCCGCACAGTAGTTCGCGGCAGTTCATCAAACATAAAAATTTTATCTCAAAAACATCGTCACAATAATTTTTAGATATTTTGTATCATTATTTTTTGACTATAGAAAACAATATGCTTATTATATATCTGCTTTTATTCACATTTTACGGAGAGTTGAATGGAAAAGAAAATGACAGTAAAGAAAGCGGCACCCAAGAAAGTTGCAGTTAAGAAAGCGGCTCCCAAGAAGGCAGTAGCAAAGAAAGCTGCTCCGAAAAAAGTTGCAGTAAAAAAAGCGGCTCCTAAAAAAGCAGTTGCAAAAAAAGCTGCTCCGAAGAAAGTTGCAGTAAAAAAAGCAGCTCCTAAAAAGGCAGTTGTTGCAAAGAAAGCTGCTCCGAAAAAAGTTGCAGTAAAAAAAGCTGCTCCGAAAAAAGTTGCAGTTAAAAAAGCTGCTCCGAAGAAAGCTGCTCCCAAAAAAGCCAAGAAGTAAACTGTCATTTTTTTAAATTCACCCACAGTTTTTAAATAATTTTCTAAACACTGTTTCTGCATTCTCCAAAGGCAGCACAGCAGATTAAAGGAGACCTCCAAAAATATTTTGAGTGGTTCATGAAGAAATAATTTTTACCTGAAAACGGTTTTTATTGTTCTCAAAAGGATAAGAGGGTTGTGGTGCCCTTTGTAGATGGGTGTCGGTCTTTTATTGAGTTTAAGGAGCTTATAGACTGCGGTCTGTGCCGATCTGACGGAATAATCAAGTGTGAACACTATGTCATCAGGCATTTCACAGAACTGTCCGATGATCGCGAAATTATCTGAACATTCAGGAACGATCTGAGGTCTGTCTCCAAGTTTGCGAGGCATGAACTGGCTTGTGATGTAAGGCATGAGACACGGTATGCAGACAGACGAACTGATTATATGATCAAGATGTTCTTCAAATTTCAGATGATACAGAAGCTCCGTGAGTATCTCCCGGCCTGTGCATTCGGTCATTTTCTTCTTTACGAAATTACCTTGTTCATCCGGACGCAGACCGTAGCCCCACAGAAGATTGACATTCTCAGGTTGATTCTTGAAATGAGGATGATAGGGAAGGGCGAAAGAGATGAACCAGTTGGAATCGGTTATGGTTACAGGTCCTTCAGTTCCCGCTTTTCTCTTTGTTATCTTTTCGAGCAGTTCAATAAATAAAGGATCTTTCAAAGTGAGAGTGAACGAAACCCATTTAGTTCTGTCAATGTCGCTGTTGAATACAGACGGTCTGCCGAATTCAGGAGAGAACTGTGCAAGTTTTTCCCACAGCGCCCATGAGCTATCCGTTCTTTCTGAAATGTTCGCAGGTGCTTCATCCATCGATCCGGCAGTGAAATTAGCGACCATCGATCCTGCGGAAATGAAAACAGTGTCATCTTTAGAGATATTGATATTTTCAGCGCTGCCGTTCTTTACAGAGATGCTGGATATTCTTATTTTTCCATTTCCGGATACAAGGGAAATATCTGTGACAGAAGAGTTTCTCCTGAATTGCACACCGTTATCTTTAAGCCATGTCTTGACTGGAAGCACTATTGATTCGAACTGATTGAGAGGGGTGCTGCGGATGCATTCTGAAGTATCCATCTGATGGGCATCCTGAATGAACCTCAGAATGTACCGTTTCATTTCAACGACTGAATGCCACGGCTGAAAAGAAAAAGTCGTGGAGAACTCATACCACAGATTGCTTTTAAAAAATTCAGATGAGAAATATCGGTCGATGCTGACCTTTTCGAGTTTTCTTTCATCTGTTGCAAGAAGTTTCAGTACTCTCAATCTGTCTGGAAAAGTCATTCTGAACGGACGGGCATCTATGGCAGTTCCGTTTTTCAAAAGCCTTGAAAGGGCAAGAGTCTTCACTTTTCTGTTGAATTCATGGAACTCTTCAAGAACGGTCGCTTCAGGATCGTCAAGAGAAGGGATCTGCGACATCAGATCGAACACAGCCGAATACACAGACTGTTCAAGCATCCTGAATCCGCGCATGAAATAACCGCCGTGATCTGAATGCATGACAGCATCAAGACTTCCTCCGGCAGTATGGAGCTCTTCAAAAATAGTGATGTCAGTCCCTTTGAACCCGCCATCCTTTATCAGATAGAATGCCGCTGAAAGCGATGCAAGACCGCCGCCGATGAGATATGCCTTTCTGCTTTCCATAACCCTCAAAAATAAAAACCGGAGGGATTATATGTTCACAATGTTAAAAAACAACAGACAAAAATACAAGCTATACAAAAATAATACAAAACGGTCAGATAATTACTGATGCAGTTTTCTACAAATGGTGATGAATGCCTATTTTGTGATAGTTGAACAATTGAACAACTGTTCAACTATGGTGTTTCGATTTGACTCTGTTTTGAGATTCTGATAACCTCGTTTTGTTAAAATAACTCATCCCCCGCCTTTCGGTAAACTCAAGGCGCACCCCTTCTCTCTGAAGAAAGAAGGGGAGCTTTTAACCCTCTTTTCGTTGAAGAGAGGGTGGGCTGAGTTTACGAAGACCGGGTGAGTTGGAGGAATTTATGCGTAACATATTAATCATATTGCTTCTGTTTCTTTTCTGGTCATGTACTTCCTGCAACGGGAACAATCCGAAAAACGACAGTGACAATCTTGCTGTGAATGATACGGAAGCAGATATTGATTCAGTCAAAACCGATAACGACATTGATGACTTGTCCGACGACCCGTCCGACGAAGTTTTAACGGAGTCGGATGATGAGTGGGAACAGGATATTGAACTTCCTGATATGAGCGGCAATCCTTACTGGGAGGAATACTCAGACTCAGACAAGAACATTGCATATTATTATTATGGTGACAAGCCAGTCAAATCATCCGATCCTGAAGACGTAAAAGCACTTTGGTCGAAATTATGCGGACTTGATATGTGTTTTGAATGTACCCCTGCACCTTATGATCAGTGTTCTGAAAACTATTCTTTTGAATCAATAATGGTAAATGGAACAGAGGACTTGGGTTCAAAAAAAGCATCAGAAGCCGGAAAGTTTCAGTGTGACGCATTACTTACGGCCGGGTTATGGTATACAAGTGATATCGCAAATACGGTTCAGTTCAGCGAAATTGATGGAAAATTATGGTACTACATTGATAATGGTACAACCTCCTGGCAGGGAGGTGGGGCTTATGCCTACGACATAAATACTCGAAAAGTTGAAAGAATCGGAAGAGGATATATGGATGGGTGGCAGAACAAAAAATATTATTTTGTTTCCACTTTTGATTACCGTGTAGACTCAGATTATGCTGACAGTCCATATTATGGTCCGAAGAGCAGACATCTTCTATATTATGACAAGGAACAAAACAAATATGGATATGCTTTAAAATTTGCAGAAACTCCGCAGGAACTTGTGGATGTGAGAGCAAGCGAAACATATCTTTTCATGAGTGCTCACTTTGCAGACGATGCTTCAGACATGAGACTTCTTTATACAAAGATCGGTGAGTGGGACAAGTGGAAAGAACTGACATATAAGAAAGATACACTGTACGGTAGCCAGAGAAGAGCAGGATATCCTTCGATGATTGACAGTTTTGTTGTGTATTTTGATTATGATATTCAGATCCAATTCTGTGATCTTTCAAAAGGCGATGCCGGATGTTTTAAAGTATCAAGAGATGGTGAGTATGGAAGATATCCTCTTCTTAAAGACAAAAACATGGTTATTTACTCTTCACAGGAAACAACAGGTGAGAAAAGAAGTAAAATAGTAGTTGCTGATATCACAGACAGACAGAATATAAAATATTCAACTATTTATGAAGGCGAAGGTGATACTGCTCTCGGTTCATACGATGTAAATGACAAATATGTTCTTATAAAAAGAAGATATGTAAATCCGGCAGATACTGCAAATGATATACACGATTACTGTATGTACCGGTTCAGTGATAAAAAAACGGTTTGTTTTGATGAGCCTTTTGATTTAAAGTTTAATAAAGATTATGGGTTCATTTACAACAATATTATTGTTTTCCAGAGCCAAGAGGAACTTGTTGTAAGAGACCTCGAATGTTATTGTGACTTTTATCCCGCAAAATGTCCATTATCTGATTACACACCTAACCCCGAAAAGCCGAAGAAACCATGGGGATTTGACTGGAAACCGGGAAATTGATCAATAGAATCTAAAACGAGAACCCCAGAGCTAGTCCGTAAGTTTTTGAAACAGGATTTATTATCGGGGTGATACTTGTCAGTGTAAGTATGTCCGGTTCAGTATTCATTTTTGTCCACTTTGAAGAATCTGCCATCATTTTTGAGCCGAAAAATATGAAACACACAGCAGGAACAAACACTGCACTCTGAACAAAAACATAAAATAAAGCCCGACCTATAGGTCTTAGATCAAAAAGTTCGGGATATTCGCTATCATCATTTTCATTAATATATTTGATAGTATCAAAATAACTGTAAATTCCAAATCCAATAATGGGCAGGGCAATAAATATAAGTGCAAGTCCTTTTACAAAATATTTGTCTGAATAATTTTTATGCAGTCTGCCGCTTATTCCTGAGTGGACAAAATATTTATCTGGATCCGTTCCGTAAAATCCCGGATATTGATCTCCGAGAGAATTGTATGCTTTAGATAGAAGTCGGTTTTTTTCTGCGTGAGCATTGAGAATAGTTCCGCCACCAACCATGGTGAGTCCTCCGAGCATAAGAACATATTGGGCTGAAAGTGAATTCTCGCCGCCGGCTTTATCATGAATGAATAATGAAAGCCCTGTTGCAAAGGCTACCGGCCCGATTATGTTAAATGCTGTCGCCCATGCTTTTTTTGCCTTGAAAGATTTTGAATAATCAGCTGCTTTCTGAGCGGAAAGAGATTTGAACATATTTTCACCGTCTTTTCCATATTGAGCGCTCAACTGTTCAAGTCTTTTGAGTTCATCAACTTTTCCTGACTTTTTGTATGCAATGCCGGCGAGGTAATATTTTCCAGAGTATTCATATATGACAGCAAGTTTATAATACACTTCTTTCTCATGGTAACATAAGAGGTGTTTCTTTAATAAGTTTATTGATTTATCATTTTCAGCAACAGATTTTGAAAGTACAGCGTTTAAAACATATTTTGTGTATGATTCCTCCTGAGAAAGACATTCGGAGTGCGCTTCAGATGTGAATACAAGTATTAATAAAACAGAAAAGAATATCTTTAAAACGATCTGCACTTAGAAACCCCCGAACTAAACATTCAACCGATATAGTGACTTTTAACACAGGATTTTATTTTTTAAAAGAAATAAACAAAAAATGCAATGTTAATAATGATGACCTATCGGGGATATCCAGCTGCAAGGCCTGCAGAGTGCTGTGGGAAGTCCGGAATTCCGGCGTGTTCTGCCGGAAACCGCCTGAAATACAGGCCCGCTTTTATCTTCGTCACACTGGATGCAGTCATTGAGAGAACCGTCGGGATTATGATATACGGCGTTCTGGAGGGGCAGGCAGGTCGACATGCACACTTTTTTAGTGTTCTTTCCGTTATACATCCATATCTTTGCACAGTTCTCGTCGAACCCGAGCTTCTGCAGACATTCCATAAGATAATCGTCTCCGAGCAGAATGCTGTCGTATGTACACTGCTTCACAGGAGTTGCGAGGTCCCCCTGATAAATGTAGACTCCGAGGCTCTGCAAAGATGAACAGTGTCCGCATGGACCGGTATGGGTCACTCTTGCGCCTGCAAGTTCGGCTGCTTCGATGCTGTTAAAAGTCTCGAGAGTATATGCATCCGGATTTACAGTATCCCATATCAGACCGCATGCTTTCTCAGGTTCCTCGGGAAAAAGTTCAGGAGTTTCATAAGGGTCTGAAGTAAGCACAGGAAGCGGATTGAGATGTATCTTTGAGTTCAGCACTGCAAGATCGGCTTCAGTATAAACAGGAGCTGTGAATTTCACCCCTTCACAATTATAAAAATCTTTGCACTGGTCCCATGTGAGCCCCGTTTTTTCATTCGGACGGCCGAAAAGATAAGTGCACGGCTCATTGCTCACATCGTCGATATCAGGCGTTTCATCAGGAATTTCATCACTGCTGTCTCCGGATTGAATATCAGGATCGGAAATATCATCATTCCCTTCCGGCATTTCCGTTTCGTCAGATTCCTCTTCAGCAAGGCTGTCGTTCATGTCACTGTCATATTCATCAGGCACAGACTGAATATCGGGGTCACTATTTTCATTATCGACAGCTGTTTTTGTGCTGTCTTCTGAACATGATAGAACAAATAGGAACACAGTGAAAAAAATGATAAATCTCACCATAAAAAACCTCCTTGAACTGCGTACTGAGATTTGACGGATGAAATGGAGGAAAAGTTACGATTTTCTGAGATTGTTTATCCTGTCCTCAAGTGAAGGATGAGTGGAAAAAAGTTTGAAAAATCCTCCTCCGAAACCCGACGGAAATATGAACATGTGGGCTGTTGCAGGAGTTATCTCCTCATTTTCTCTACGATACTTTGACTCTCCGTGAAGAGAAAGCAGTGCATTTACGAGAGGTTCTCCGGAACCCATGATCTTTGCGCTGTAATCATCGGCCATATACTCTCTTGAACGGCTTACTGCAAGCTGTACAAGTGTAGCCGCAAGAGGTGCTATCACTGCGACTATCAGAACGCCGAATATCCCGCCGTTATCGTCATCCCTGTCCCTTCCCGCTCCGAAGATCGCTCCCCATTTTGCAATGGATGCCATCCACATGATCGCTGAAGCCATGGATGCCACGATCGTTGAAATAAGCATATCCCAGTGTTTTATGTGGCCGACCTCATGAGCAATTACCGCAGCTATTTCATCTTTTCTAAGAGAGTTCAGCAGTCCTGTAGTAACGGCAACTATTGCGGTTTTAGGACTTCTTCCTGTTGCAAAAGCATTGGGCACATCCATCGGAACAATGTAAAGTTCAGGTATTTTTGGCAGTTCAGCCTTGTTGGAAATGTCTTCAAGCATCATGTGAAGGTCGCGGTACTGTTCAGGATCGGCCTTTTTCGCCCTGTACATCATTATTACAAGCTTATGACTGAAAAGATAGCTCAGCAGATTGAAGATCATCGAAATTACAAAAAATATTACAGCTCCGTTTCTGCCACCGATCACACCGCCGACAAAGATCATGAGAAGTGTCATGACTATTATCAGCATTCCGCTTTTTAAAAGATTGTACATCAATGTCCTCCATAAAATATCAGGCAGGAGAATTTATATTCACAGATCTTTAAAAGGCAATGGTCGTGATTGCAAATCTTTGAAAATACGGGATATAATCAATCTCCAAGAAGGTCGTCAAGTTCATCCTCGGCGCTTTTCTTTTTGTTTTCTTTCTTAGGAGCAGGAGTTTCCTCTTCCTCTTCTTCACCGAAATCTTCTTCCTCCTCCTCTTCTTCCTCTTCTTCTACATCCTGCTTTTTCTGCTGTTTTTTAGGAGGAGCAGCTTCTTCTTCCTCTTCTTCACCGAAATCCTCTTCCTCTTCTTCCTCTTCTTCTTCAACAACATCCTCTTTCTTCTTGTTTTTTGCCGCTCTTTCAGCTTCAGCTCTTTCTTTTCTCAGTCTTTCCTCTTCCATTTTAGCGGCCTGCTCAGCCTCTTCCCGTTCTTTTTTAGCTCTCTCAGCTTCAAGTTTAGCTTCCTGTTCAGCTTTTTCCCTTTCGAGTCTAAGTCTTTCCTCTTCTTCTGCTTTTTTCCTTTCCTCTTCTTTACGGGCCTCTTCTTCAAGTCTCTTCTTTTCGGCTTCCTGTCTTGCTATCTCGGCTTCCTGTTCATCTATTGAGGTTTTAAGGGACTGTGCTGTTCCGCATGCCGGGTCAAAGCCGCTTCCGCATGATTTGCTGTAGAAACCGTGAAGTTCTTTCAATTCTTCAAGAGATGCGGCACTTCCGTACTTTTCATTGAGGTAGACGCCGATGTAGTAGCACGATTCTGCATGGTTGAGCTCACAGGCCTTTCTGTAGTAGGGCTGAGCTTCTTCAGCGGAAGCATCTTCGTCAGTCGTGTTTTCAACGATAGCTCTTGCAAATTTATAGCATGTCTCTTTTACTTTTCCGTCACAGGCCTTGTCATAATATTTGCGTGAAAGAGAGATCCTGTCCTCTCCGCCTTTGTTTGCAACTATCATATCAGCAAATCTTTCACATACTTCAAGCATTCCGCCGTCACATGCTTTGCCCCAGAATTTTTCCACTTTGGCATAAGCTTCAGGATCATCGAATTTTTTGGACCATGTCTGACCCAGATCTGCACAGGTCTTGAGATCGTCTTTATCACAGGCCATTTCAAAAAGCTCGATGGCTTTTTTTATATCCTTGTCAATTGATGCAGCACCTTTTGAGTACATTTCACCCATTCCGCGGCATCCTTTACCCACGCCTCTGTCACAGAGCACCTGATAGAGATTGAACGCAGACATACTGTCTTTGTAAACGCCGCCTTTTCCGTTTGCCCACATGTCTGCAAGAATTATGCATGAATCATTGTACTGGGAATCGCAGGCTTTCTGGAAGAACTCTCTCGCTTTTTTATTGTCATCGTTTATATCGTCACCGTTCTGCCACAGAAGTCCGGCATTGTGACATGATTCTATGTGATTTTCCTTGCAGGCCTGTTCATAGTATCCTCTCGCTTTCACCTTGTCTGATCCTTTCCAGAGGTTTCCCTTCTGAAAAAGTTTTTCAGGGGAAGAGGCGCAGCTCGTTGCAAATATGAGCAGAGCAAAAGAAATCAAAGACACCAGTTTTTTCATTGTTCCCTCCCGAGAACTTAAGAATTTATTAAAAAACAGTTTTTTACTCCCCATAAATCTAATTATAAGTAAGAACAGGTCAACAAATTTTTTTAAGAGAATGTTTATTCAAGTATTTTTTCCTTTCTGAAATGCCCAGAAACAGCCTCCGCCATTTTTGCCAATCCTTCACGGCTCCAGTGAACATCTCCCGGAACGAACCATCTCTGCTCCATTTCCTGAGCATTTTCAACATTTATGAAATCGGGAAAGAAATTTATGAAGTCTATGCCTCTTTTTTTACAGAAATCACGCCAGAAGGTCACTTGTATTGAGTCAAGGTCTTTTCTAAGGATATGCATTCTCCATGGATATACTGCAATGTGAAGTTTTATACCGTGTTCTTCTGTCAGTTCATGAAGAAGGTCCATATGCTTTTCACTCAGTTCCAGACCGTGTTTCCCCCACTTGTTATAGTGATATTCATCCATAGACCATAAATGTCTCACGGGATAGAAACCGCCTTCCCAGAAAGGTGAGTCTTTGTGTCTGGGGTTTTCCTGCCAGTAGAAAATGCGGTCATACACGGATCTGTAGGTATATGATGACTGGTAGAAAAGGAGATTGAGACTGCTCAGTGCCGGAATCGGTGTAGCCGGTTTGAAATATTCGTATTCAACCTCATCCTGAACATCGCTTATATCGATGAAAACATAGAGATCGTCCATTTCAAGCCCTTTTTCTATGAAATATTTCATTTTCAGATAATAGATCTTGGGGCTGTAGGAGATGCACCCGGCGTTCAGAAGTTCGATATTCTTCTTTTTCAGTTCTTCAGAGACTATTCCTGGAAAAGTGTTCTGCCAGGGTTCACTCACCCCTTCTGTGAATGAATCACCTATGAAAACGAATCTTTTACCGTTTTTTTCAAGCGGAACTTCGCGGACCGACGAATCAAGGAACCCCAGCGAATTGGTGTAAACGGTATATTCCTTGAACCACTTGGTGTTTTCCGTCATGTATGGTTTAAGTCCGTGATGATAGTAAGAACTGTTGGTGCGGAAGTTGGCATATTTCGGAGCAAAAAGAAATGTGAAGGCGATATCGAAGATCCCGGCCATCAGAAAAACGGCTGTCAGATTGAAAAGTATCACTTTTATTACGGAAGACCGTTTTCTGAAAGCTGTCAGAAGGATAAGAGCAATGAAAGCCGGTATTATGAAAGGGTTCAGGAAAAATAAAAGCAGGGACATGGCAACCTCATAAAAATTAAGGTGAAAAACCTTTACAGGGTTGAAAAATAAACTATTTTTGTAAAGATTGCAAAGTTTGTAGCAGGTCTTTTATGAATATAAGGTCTTTTAAAAGATATTTATTTTCGCTGATTTTCTTTTCCATACTTGCGTCCGCTGTTGCTGTGGCGCTTCTGATAACGGTCAAGGTGCCTTATGATGAACTTCCTTCAAAGGACAGTACTGTGATCCTTGACAGGTCCGGACTGATGCTCCGTGTTTTTCCTAAGGACGGACAGTTCTATCTTCCTTATTCTGAAAAAGACGATGTTCCTGAAAAGCTCAGGAAAGCTGTCATATTTTTCGAAGATAAGCGCTTCGACGACCATTTCGGAGTTGATGTTCTTGCTGTGGGAAGGGCCGCTTTCCAGAACATAAGGAAAGGGAAGGTCCATAGCGGAGCTTCAACGATAACAATGCAGCTCAGCCGCCTTATGGGTCAGAGGGATCGTACTTTTTTCAATAAAGCGGTCGAGTCGGTCATAGCTCTTAAGCTTGAAAGAAAATGGTCAAAGGATGAAATACTGAAAATGTATCTCACATACTGTCCTTACGGTCAGAATATTCACGGATACAGGACTGCCGCATTGAAATATTTTAAAAAAGACCCTTCGATGCTTGACTGGTCCGAGGCAGCTTTGCTTGCAATACTTCCGAATGCTCCCGGCCTGATGCATCCTGAAAAGAACCGTGCAAGGCTTACGCAGAAGAGAGACGGACTTCTGCTTGGCATGATGAGTGCCGGTATAATTACGAAAGAAGAGTATGACGAGGCTGTTTCGAAGGAACCTCCGAGAATATCATTCCCGATCCATACCAGTGCATGGCATCTGACAAGGAACATAGAGAGCCGCACACATCCGAAAATTGTTCAGACCACTATTGATAGAGATCTGCAGGTAAGGTCTGAGAATGCGTTAAAGGAGTTTTCGACCCGCACGGTTTCAGGTCTTACCAATTTTGCTCTTCTTGTCGCGGATAACCGTAAAAGTGAGATACTTGCGTATGTAGGGTCGCATAATTTTTTTGATGATTACAATAACGGGCAGGTCGATGCGCTTATTTCAAGAAGGCCTGCGGACGGACTTCTTCAGCCTTTTCTTTATGCGCTTTCGATAGATAATTTCGGTCTTGAAATGAACGATATGCTGAACGATTCGAAGAAAAGCTACGGAAACTATATTCCTACCAACAGAGATGACAGATACAGCAGAAAGATCAAAGCGTCAGATGCTTTAAAAGAGCTCAGAAATGTACCTGCTGTAGAACTTCTTGACCAGTTCGGGATAGAGAATTTCTATACTTTCCTTAAAGAAGCTGGAGTGAAGAGCATGCTTCAGCCCCCTGAATTTTACGGCTATTCCCTTATAAGCGGAGGATTTGACCTTCAGCCTGTGGAGCTTGCCGCTCTTTTTGCAGGTCTTGCATCGGAGGGTAGTTTTTCAAGGCTTGAGGCACTGAATGAGAAAGAAAGAATGAAACCCCGGCAGCTTTTTTCAAAGAAAGCGGCAAGGGATGTCATGAAGATGCTCCGTTCAAAGAAGTTAGGTGCCGGTGAAATTAAATATGCGGCATCATGCACAAGGAACAGGAGGGAATGCTTCGCCGTACTTTTTAATTCTTCGCACACAGTGCTTGTCTGGGGAGGGGCGAACACTAGATATCCTGATGATCTGATATCCGAGCCGTCTGAAGACCTTGCCGGTTTCGCTATGTCTGTTTTTGAAAGCATTGAACATTGATATATAATTCCGGGAGATGACCATGAAAAAGCTTTTTATTTTTATTAATGCTCTTTTTTTCTTTGTGCTCTCAGGATGCGGAAGTTCGAAGGAGAAGGTGAATGATGCGGATGGATATCAGGATGATCCAGCTGATGAATCAGGTTTTGACACAGATGAAGATAATGTTCAGGATGCTGATCAGAATGAAGATGCGGATGCTGATGTGGATGAAGAGTTCAGTTTCAATATTCAGCGCGTTTTTGATGATGTCGCATGGCTTTCAAGTGCAGACCGTACAGGAAGAGCTCCCGGTACACAGGGAAATACTGATTCTATCGAGTATGTAAAAGACCTTTTTGATGATCTGGGACTAACTCCTGCCGGCGATGAGGGAAAATTCCTGCAGGCTTTCGATTTTGATCAGTGGGAGATCAACGGAACACCTTCTTTCGGTGTTGACGGGACAGCTTTCGCATATGACGAGACTTTTCAGGTCCTACAGTATTCAGGAGGCGGCGAGATCGATGCAGAGATCGTATTTGCAGGTCATGGCATAACTGTTCCTGCGTTTGATAAGGATACATATCCCGATTGTCCTCTTCCTGAAACGGGATACGATGATTTTGAAGGGATAGATGTCAAGGATAAGATAGTCGTAATTCTTCGTCACGGTCCTGGAGACCTTGAGTCTGTCCATACATCATGCCCTGCAAATGAAGCGTGTGCAGGAGAGCCATGCCTTTGGAATTTCGGATACAAGTCAAAGAATGCGGCTATTCACGGAGCGGCCGGTGTCATTCTTGTAAATCATTTCCAGGACAGTATGGATATCCCTGAGGGAGGGAACACTCTCGGAGCTGAATATTTTGTTGAAGATGTTCCGGTTGTCTTTGCATCAAGAAGCAGTATTGTGACTAAGATCCCTGATCTTGAGTCGTGGTCTCAGTCCATAGATGCGGATCTTGTTCCGCACAGTACTGCAACGGGCATCAGTGCTTCCATCAATCTGGATGTAGAAATGAAGAAAGTAAGCTCTGACAATGTTATAGGCATACTTCCCGGGAACGACCCTGTTCTCAAAAATGAAGTGATAGTGATAGGAGCCCACATCGACCACCTCGGCAAAGACCCCGTGACGGGAGATGTTTATTACGGTGCCGATGACAATGCGTCAGGCACCGCTGTTGTCATGGAGCTTGCCAGAGCTTTTGCCCTGAGCGGACAAAAGACTGCGCGTACTCTTCTTTTTGCCGCATGGAACGCCGAAGAGCTCGGATTGATAGGTTCATGTTACCATGTTCAGAACCCGGCAATGCCTATGGCTGACACAGTTGCGGCTTACAGTATAGATATGGTCGGAGCAGGAACCGGTCTCGGGCTCAGCATGTACGGTGCCACGCTTTCAGAAAATGCATGGCTTGCCGATGTAATGAAAGGATATGCCTATGAACAGGAGCTCGGTTATGAAATAGCATCAGCCGAACCCCTTGACGCCTCAGACCATGTGTGTTTCTATTATTACGGAAATGTTCCTGCGGTACTGCTTTCGACTCTCGGAGGTCATGAATATTATCATACTCCTCAGGATTCGATTGATACGATACTCATGGAAGATCTCAAGGCGGCTGTAATGCTGAGCTGGGCCGGCATATATCCTGTAGCGATGGGTATAGAGGACGATTATTCTGCTAATGAAGCTGCTGATCCGGCAGTTCTTAGAAATATGAATGAATATACCGGTTCTATACGGCGCGAGCACAACAAATAAGATCGGCAAGCACGATCGCGGTCACAGCTTCAACGATTACCGGGGTTCTCAGGACAAAACAGGAGTCATGCCTGCCTTTAACTGAGAGCCGGGCTTTTTGTCCATTGGTCATATCTATGCTTTCCTGATCGATAGATATGGAAGATGCCGGTTTGAACGCGACATTGAAAATGATCATATTTCCATTTGTTATTCCGCCGTTAATGCCTCCGGCGTGGTTCGTTGCCGTTTTTCCTGAAATATCCGAAATTATGTCATTAACTTGAGAGCCTTTCATTTTTGCAGTCTTAAATCCGCTTCCGAACTCGATACCTTTCACTCCGGGAATGGAAAAAACAATATGAGAGATCAGAGATTCAACTGAATTGAAAAAAGGTTCGCCCAGTCCGACAGGAATATTTCTAGCAATACATTTTATGGTTCCGCCGAGGGAATCCCCGTCAGCTACACATTGATCGATCAATTCTCCGTATTCAGTCATGCCGCCTATTTCAGAAATGCTGGCTGAAATTTCCACAGGATGAGCAACTTTTTTCGCAATAATTCCTGCCGCAACAAGCGGAAGAGTAAGTCTTCCGGAAAAATGTCCGCTTCCACGATAGTCATTGAAGCCTTTATATTTATGATAGGCGGTAAAATCTGCGTGGCCGGGTCTCGGTATGTTTTTTATCTCATCGTAATCTGAAGATGCGGTCTCTTTATTTTCAAACATAATTGTAAGCGGGGAGCCTGTGGTTAAGCCGTTGAACACTCCTGAAATAAATTTGGGAATGTCTTTTTCTTTTCTGGAAGTAGTCCCTTTCAACCCAGGTGAACGGCGTGCAATATCATTAGTAAGATCTTTTTCTGATAATTCTATTCCTGCAGGCACTCCGTCAATTACCACACCGACGGCAGGACCGTGAGATTCCCCGAAAATTGTTACAGAAAAAATGGTTCCGAAACGGTTCATGATATTTTTCCTCCGATGGATGAAAGCATTTCAAAAAATCCGGGCCATGATTTATTCACGCATTGAACGGCATCAACTGTAACAGGGCGTTCTGAGTTAAGTGCAGTCACAGCCAGAGCCATCGCCATTCTGTGATCATTATGCGAAAAAACAGCACCGCCTTTCATCTTTCCGCCAGTTATGATCATGTCATTGTCTGATATATTTATGTCTATGCCAAGTTTCCTTAATTCATTCATTAAAGCTGCAGCCCTGTCCGATTCCTTGTTCCTGAGACGGTGAACGCCGTGTATAATGCTTGTTCCTGCGCAATGGACGGCCAGTGCTGTGAGCGGAGGGAAAAGATCGGGAGTGTCTGTGCAGTCGGCTTCAAATGATCTGAGGATGTTTTTTGATATTTTAATGCTGTCTTCCTGAACTGAAATACATGCTCCGGCTTTTTCAAGGTAATGCAGTATCGCCTTGTCGCCCTGAACTGAATTGATATCAAGACCTGTCAGTTCAACGCTTCCGCAAATTGCTCCGGCTACAGAGGGAAATGCGGCTCCCGACCAGTCCCCTTCAGCTTTTATAGATAAAGGATAAAGCTTTGATGCAGGTATGATGAATTTTTCATAGTTGAGGTTATCAATTTTAATGCCGGCTTTTTCAAGAAGTGCGATCGTGATATCAATGTAAGGTCTTGATGAAAGGTTGTTCACATTTATAACGGTCTCTTTTCCTGTTGAAGAAAGTGCTATCAGAAGACCGGTAAGGAACTGGCTTGTGGAAGATCCGTCAATGCTGAAATTTCCGTACTTAAAAGGTCCTTGTATGGTCAGCGGAGGCTTTCCGTCATTTGAACTGCACGAAGCTCCGAGCTCGATCAATGATCTTTCCACCTGTTCAACGGAGCGGTTTCGCAGAGTTCCTGATGCATTGATGGCAACTTTATTTTCTGACAGGGCCGATATGGCACTGAACATCCTGAAGCATAGAGCCGATTCCCCGCATTCTATGACCGTTCCGTCTTTTACACCGGGTCCGCCACTTTCAATAATAATGCGATCTCCGGTAATTTCTGTTTTTGCTCCGGCAGTTTCAACGGCTTTGACAGCATTCATAACATCATCGCAGAACACCACATTTGAGATGACAGATCTGCCTTTTGCAAGAAGTGCGATAGCCAGAGCTCTCTGGATCACGCTTTTTGATGAAGGGATCTTTACTGTCCCTTTAATTACTGAGTGTTCTATTAATCTCTTCAACTATCATCTCCGCTATCTGAGCCGGGGTCATTTTTGTTGTATCTATAAGTTCGTCAGCGCACTCTGCATAATAAGGAATCCTTCTTTCCAGAAGGGTTTCCGCTTTTTTGACAGGATCGTCACTGCTGTGCAGAAGCGGTTTTTTTAATATATCTGTCCCGAGTCTTTCAATCGTGGTCTTCGGATCTGCAAAAAGCCAGAACACAAGACAGCCGGATCTTATTGCAGAGCAGTTAGTTTCAGAAAGCGCCGCTCCGCCTCCGAATGATATTACATGGTTTTTCAGGGAGCAGGCTGTCCTCACGGCTTTATCTTCAAGTTCTCTGAAATAAGGCTCCCCTTTTTTTGCAAATATCTCTGAAATTGTTATCAATTCGTTCTGTTCTATGAAGTCATCAGTATCGAACAGAGGTCTGTCAAGCAGTTTTGCAAGCTCGCGTGCTGTGGAGCTCTTGCCTCCGCCGGTGAAGCCGATGAAAGCGATATTGTCCTTTTTACTTCTGATCTCAGGAAGTTTGAGCCCGCTGAGGTCTTTGTTTGTAAAAAGTTTCAGAGAATGTTCCGCCTGATTTAAAAGCCACTCAGTACCGTGTATGACAGCAGAGCCTCTATTTGAAGCCGCTTCAGAAACTATGCGGTGATGATAGTCTGCATCGAAAATGATATGATGGGGCTTGAATCCATTTTCGGGAAAGACATTTATCCCGCCTGATATTGTTGAAATAATGATCTCATTTTCATCCATCAGTTCTGCAATGTTGCTTAAAGGTGCAAATCTGACACCATTTTTTTCTGCAAGTTCGATCCCTTTTTTTTCTGTTCTGTTCGTGACCGTGACCTCAGCTTTTTCCCTCGTCATTGCATAAACTGCCGCTTTGGCCGCTCCTCCTGCTCCAGCGATCAGAACTTTTCTGCCCGCAAGATCGATATTGCGTTTTTTGAACGGTTCCAGAACTCCGGTCCAGTCGGTATTGAAACCCTGTTTTATGCCGTTTTTGAAAATGACAGTGTTTACAGCACCGATGCCTGAGGAATGTCTGTCTTTTTCATCCGCAAGGTGAAATGCCTCTTCTTTAAAGGGAGCAGTAATGTTGATGCCAGTGAATCCGGCCTTAACCGCAGTCGTTAGCGCATCCTCACCATTTTTTGCAAGTATCCGCAAATAAACGGCATTTATTCCTTTGCTTTCAAAATACTGATTGAACATGTCAGGGCTCAGGCTGTGAAGTACCGGGTTTCCGGCAACTGCAAAAAGCTGTTTATGCATCGGATATTTCCGAAATTATTTTTTTAATTATCTCAGGATCATGGTCAAATCCGGCATAAGTGAAAGGGGCTCCGAGGAAAAGTGCAGAAATTCTTGTCACAAGCCCGTTTTTTCCCATTCCGGCAGGAACGACAACCCTTTTTCCGTCAAGGAGTGAGAGAAGTCTTGCACAATCCCTTTGCGAATTAACTTTGCATGCGACTTTTACTATGTCCGCTCCTTTCCCGAGTGCGTCGACGACTATTTTCTGAAGAGGTTTGAGTGCCGGTGTATTTTCATAATTGTGATATGAAATTATGATCTTTGTGCCGTGTAGGTGTGCTGTTTTTGTGATCTCAGATATGAATTCAGCCGAGTTTTCAGTCTCGATATCAACTAATGCAGCGCCGGCTCCAACTGCTGTTTTAAGAGATCCCAGTCTTTCTTTTTCACTGACCTTTCCCGGTCTGAATGTGGCAATAAGATTTTTGTGATTTGAAAAGATCTCTTTAATGTCCGTAAGGGTTATCCAGTCGAGCAGATCGAGCCTTATTTCGGCAAATTCCGTTTCTTTCAGCTTGTGAATAAGTTCATTTTTCGAACAGTTTCCGATGCTTATACAGATGTTCAATTTATTCTCCTATTATTTTTATAAGCACTCTTTTCTTTCTCATTCCGTCATATTCGCCGTAAAATATCTGCTCCCACGGTCCGAGATCAAGCAATCCATTTGTTACCGCCACAACAACTTCACGGCCCATCAGCTGTCTTTTCAGGTGTGCGTCGGCATTATCTTCGTAACCGTTGTGGTTATACTGTGAGTGCGGTTTTTCCGGAGCGAGCTTTTCAAGCCACACTTCAAAATCGTGATGAAGCCCGGACTCGTCATCGTTTATGAAAACCGAAGCGGTTATGTGCATCGCATTGACAAGACACAGACCTTCTTTTATTCCGCTTCTGGAAAGCTCATCCTGCACATCGGTAGTTATGTTGAGGTATTCCCTTCTGCCCGAAGTGTGGAACCATAATTCCTTCCTGTGACTTTTCATCGCCGCCTCCTGAACTCTTAAATACATTTTTGATATTACAGCAAAATGAAAAATGGTCAAAAAACAGACCGGTCATTTTTCTTGCGTTGTCAGCATTTTCTCGTGATTTTGAGCCAGAGTGGCCTTGCATCGGCTTTCTTGAAATTCTAATTGCAATTTGATATATTAAGCCTGTGCTTTAAATCCGGGGTTGCAAAATGGACGAAAACAGATTGACAAAACTTGATGATATTCAAGGTAAAATCTACACAATCCGCGGAATGCAGGTCATGCTGGATAGAGATCTGGCAAAATTTTTCGGAGTTGAGACAAAAAGACTGAATGAGCAGGTGCGGCGAAACATATTGAGATTTCCTGAAGAATTTTGTTTTATATTGAATAAAGAAGAAAAGAATAAACTGGTCGCAAATTGCGACCACCTTGAAAATCTCAAATATTCTCAATATCTTCCATGTGTTTTTACAGAACAGGGCGTTGCAATGATCTCCGCAGTACTTAATAGTGATGTAGCAATAAGAATGAGTATAAAAATAATGAAAGCTTTTGTTGCCATGCGCCATTCTATTGCAAAAAACGATCTTACATTTCAGAGGATTGACCGACTTGAAATAAAGCAAATTGAAAATGATAAAAATTTTGAAAAACTATTTAATGCCCTTGAAAACAGACAACTTCAACCGAAGCAGGGCATTTTCTTTGACGGACAGATATTTGATGCTCACAACTTTGTGTCGGATCTCGTCCGGTCGGCAGAAAGATCAATTGTTCTCATTGATAATTTTGTGGATGACACGGTTCTCACTCTTTTTGCAAAACGGAAAAGCGGAGTTTATCTGAAAATACTTACGAAAAATGTCTCAAAACAGATTCAACTCGATATGAAAAAGTTCAACGAACAGTTCCCTCCCGCCGAAATGCAGGAATTTGATCTTTCCCACGACCGGTTCATGATAATCGATGATTCACAAGTCTATCATATCGGCGCATCACTCAAAGATCTTGGCAGAAAGTGGTTCGCATTTTCAAAGATGGAACTTAAAGCGGCTGAGATGCTTTCAAAGACATTCAAATAACGGATATCTGAAAAGTTTCCATTTTTAATCTCACAGATTATACTTCTGTTGCATTGATCTTTATAACTTTATCGGAGGAAGCTATGTGTGCAGTAAGTTACAAGGAGCTCGGTCTTGTCAACACAGTCGATATGTTCAAAAAAGCTGTTGCCGGCGGTTATGCGATTCCGGCTTATAATTTCAACAACATGGAACAGCTTCAGGCTATAATAATGGCTTGCGTCGAAACAAAATCCCCGGTAATACTTCAGGTTTCTAAAGGTGCAAGGGAGTACGCCAATGCGACACTTCTGCGCAATATGGCAAAAGGGGCAGTTGAATATGCCAAAGAGCTCGGATATGAGATACCGATAGTTCTCCACCTTGATCACGGCGGTGATTTCGAGATATGCAAAGAGTGTATCGATAACGGTTTCAGTTCGGTGATGATCGACGGTTCTCATCATTCCTACGAAGAGAATATCGCAGTTACTAAAAAAGTCGTTGAATATGCGCATTCGAGAAAGGATTATGTCACAGTTGAAGGCGAGCTAGGAGTGCTTGCAGGAATTGAAGACGCCGTATCTGCTGAAAAATCGACATATACCCATCCGAGCGAAGTGATCGATTTCGTTTCCAAGACAGGTGTTGACTCACTTGCGATATCGATAGGAACGAGCCACGGTGCGAATAAGTTCAAACCTGAGCAGTGCACAAGAAATGCAGAAGGAATACTTCTTCCTCCTCCGCTCAGATTCGACATACTTGAAGAAATTGAGCATAAGCTCCCCGGATTCCCGATAGTCCTTCACGGTTCATCATCGGTTCCGCAGGATATCGTGAAGATCATAAATGCATACGGCGGAAAAATGAAAGATGCGATCGGAATTCCTGAAGAAGAGCTCAGAAGAGCGGCTGCAAGCGCAGTCTGCAAGATCAATATCGACAGCGACGGAAGACTTGCAATGACAGCCGCCATCAGAAAGGTTTTTGCAGAGAAACCCTCAGAGTTCGACCCGAGAAAATATCTTGGACCGGCAAGGGATGCGCTCAAGGAGATATACAAACATAAAAATATCAATGTTCTGGGAAGCGCAGGCAAAGCCTGATATAAGATGAAAATATACCGTTCTCTATCTTCATTTCCCGAAAATGAGAAAATATCGCTTGTCATAGGCAATTTTGACGGGGTGCATCTCGGTCACTGCGAAATAATCAGAGAATGCAGAAAGAACGGCGGAATTTGTGCTGTGCTTACATTTGACATTCATCCCAGAGAGTTCCTTTTTCCCGATTTTCCTCCCGGAAGACTGACGCTTAAACATGAAAAATATACATTTCTTGAACGTCTCGGTGTTGATGTTATATTTGAACTTCCATTTGCACAGTTCCATTCGATCGAGCCGATAGCTTTTCTTGATCTTCTCAATAATTCGTTGGACATAGGTTCCATAACTGTGGGATTTAACTTCTTTTTCGGAAGGAATCAGACAGGAAGCGCAGATCTTCTTTACTGGTGGGGCAGATCATCAGGGGTCAAGATAACAGTAGTTCCGCCATTTGTAAAAAACGGCATGAGGGTGAGCTCTACCGCAATAAGGGAGTTCATTCTGGAAGGTGAGCTTATAAAATCACAGAGCTTCCTTCTTTTTCCGTATGTCATATCAGGTGAAGTGATGAAAGGTGACCAGATCGGCCGCCAGCTTAACTTTCCTACATTGAACCAGAGCGTTCCGAATAAAATGGTCCCTCCTGACGGAGTATATCTCACGCAGACAGTTTTTGACGGACATCAGAAAAGGTCTATCGCGAACATAGGTCACCGCCCGACAATAGATTCCGAGTTCTGCGAAAGAAGGATAGAGACATGGATCGTTGATGAGAAGATCGATGAAATGTACGGCAGAAGCATATCTGTCTATTTTCTGAAAAAAATAAGAAATGAAATAAAATTCTCGTCAAAAGAAAAACTTGCCGAAAGGATACTTGACGACCGGATGAAGTTTGTCGAGTTCTGGAAAGATAGTAAAATCAATGAGTTGCCTGAAATAAAATATTCTTTTGACGCATAATTTCAGATAAAAATTTGCATTTGGGCCACAAGTATGTATCATCCTCCTGATTTTTGCTTTTGTAATTTAGATGGAGATGCAGATGTCACGCAAATGTGAAATATGTGGAAAAAAACCGCAGTTCGGCCACAATGTAAGCCATGCAAACAACAAGACACAGAAAATACAGAACCCCAATGTTCAGAAAATAAAAATAAAAGCTGAATCGGGTCAGGCAAAGAGAGCAAATGTCTGCACAAGATGCCTCCGTTCCGGAAAAATTCAGAAAGCTATCTAGTTTTATCTGCTGAATTTAAGTAGAAGATCTATTTTCTTGAGTGTTCTATATCAGATAATGCCGCTTTAAGTCTATCCATACCTTCGGCGATGTTGTCCATGCTTGTCGCATAGGAGAAACGGATATATCCCGGAAGTCCGAAGCTTTCACCCGGAACTGCGGCGATATGCGCTTCATCCAGAAGGAAATTAGCAAGATCAACAGATGAGTTTATCTTATAATCACCGACAACAGAGTTCAGATAATGTTTGAAATTGCAGAATATATAGAAAGCACCTTCCGGATAGCACGGTTTCAGTTCAGGGATCCTGCTGAGCTCGTCATACATGAAAAGTCTTCTTCTGTTGAACCTTTTTGCCATCATTTCGACATCGTTCTGACTTCCGTTAAGAGCTTCAACTGCGGCATACATAGCTATCGAGTTGGCGTTGGATGTCGTGTGATCGAGGAAATATTTCATTCTTTCAATTATGTCTCTGGGTCCTGCAACATATCCTATTCTCCAGCCAGTCATGGAATATGCTTTTGAAACACCGTTGATAACGACAACATTTCTTTTGTATTTCTCTTTTACGACAGAAGCGCAAGAGATGTGCTGAACATTGTTGTACACCAGTTTTTCATATATTTCATCACTGACAACGATGATATTCCTTTCAGTGAGGTAATTGACGATCTCTTCCAGGTCCTTAAGCCCGTAAACTGCACCTGTCGGATTGTTAGGTGAATTTATAACAATGGCTTTGGTCTTTTTGGTTATGAAAGGTTTGATATCTTCAAGAGTGAGCTTGAAAAGGGCTTCCTCTTTCGGATAGCAGAATACCGGTTTTCCGCCGGCAAGCTTGATCAGTGTAGAATAACTTACCCAGTACGGTGCCGGAAGTATGACCTCATCGCCGGGGCTTATTATGGCATTGAAAAGAGCGCAGATACCGTATTTTGCACCGCTTGTGACGACAATGTTGTTCTCATCGAAATGAAGATTGTTCTCCCTCATGAACTTCTGTCTGATAGCGATCTTCAGTTCTGATATACCTGATGAATCGGTATATTTTGTCATGCCCATGTCTATGGCTTTTTTAGCGGCTTCCTTGATGTTTTTAGGAGTATCGAAATCGGGTTCTCCAGCTGAAAAAGAAATTACATTCATTCCCTGAGCATTCATCCTTTTAGCCTTAGCCGCGATCTCAAGTGTAGCTGATTTCTGAAGAATTGATGTCGTTGTACTGAGCCTTGACTGTTTTTCATCGCATATCTGACTGTTAGCAGCCGGTTCATTAGTCACGACCGGTTCCTTGGCGCCTTTGGTAACCATTTCAACCTCACATAAAGAAAATTGATAAATTCAATTGTTTGAAAAAACACTTCTGTAAGTGAGTATATATTTCAGAAAAATGTTAATCAAGTAAAACCGGAACGGAATTAATCGAAGTTTTTGATCATCCTGATATGTTCGCCAGGTTTGAGTTCGATGGGGAATGTCTTGTCGATATTGAATTTCGGGTTTTTGAACTGTATTTTGTGAGTCCCTGCAGGAAGCGAGAATTTTATTATCGGTGTGGATTTTATGAGTTTTCCGTTGATGTAGATATTCGCCCACGGCCTGCTGTTGATGCTGACGAAAGCTTCTATGTCTTTAGCTATCCCGCTTGATTTCTTTGTATCTTTCTTTGAAGGCTCCGTCTGACCTGCTTTAGGACTTTTTTCAGTCTGCTGCGGAACATTCTTCATGGGTTTAAGGATAAGACTTATCTCTTTATTGATGTTCGCCGCAACTTTGCCTATGTTCTGTTCGACAGGATAATATCCGTCCTTTTCCGCTCTGATCTTTATCTCAAGACCGACAGGTACATTCACGATATCAGGTGTCACTGCGCCGGTCTTTTCTTCATTTATATAGATCACTGCACCGTCAGGATCCGATTTGACCGTGAGCATCGTTTTGAGCTCGCCCACTTTGTACATTTTGACATTCTTGTTATAAATGTCGCCTGTTTTAAGCACAAGGGTCTCTTTTACATCAAGGAATCCCTGTTTCTTCAGCTCGAGTTCATGAGTTCCCGGAAGAAGGCCTTCTATTTTGCAGGGTGTCTCGCATCTTTTCTGATACATCGTGCCTTCATTAAGGGTCACGATAGTCTTGGGCTCGGACGAATCTATAAGAAGCGAGCAGTTCTCTTTCTTTTCCTGCATAACTACATATCCGAAATAGCCTATTGCAGATATTATAAATAGGACGGCGATGAACATCGCCAGCTTTTTTCCGCCACTGGACTTTACGGGTTCAATATCATCACCGGGATCAGGTTCAACTGCAGGTCTGTAGTTGTAGTTCTGGTTCTGAACAGGCTTAGGAGCTGTTTCAACCGGTTTCTGGAGTTTCTGGTACTCTTCGAGCTTTGCAGTCTCTTCTTCAAGTTCGTCTGCGAAAAATTCGCTCATGAAGTTCATCATGTCCTGACGGGAGAAGTTCTTGCTGGTAGAGAAACTGAATTTTTTCAGATCATCGGAAAATTCGCTTGCCCACTGATATCTCTCGTCCCTGTCCTTGGAAAGGGCTTTAAGTACGATCCTATCCAGTTCAGGCGGAACGCTGCTGTTGAACACGCTTGGCGGCGGAACTTCGGCTTTTCTTATTTTTTCGAGGGTCTCCACATCGTTCTTTCCCAGGAACAGCCTTTTGCCTGTGAGCATTTCGAAGAAAACCACACCGAGAGAGAATATGTCACTTCTTCTGTCGATAGGCTGTCCGCTCACCTGTTCCGGTGACATATAGCTGAATTTTCCTTTCAGCATTCCGGCCTGTGTCTTTGTCGATTTGCTTTTTGCCTTGGCTATACCGAAATCTATCAGCTTAACGGTCCCTTCATAGGAAACGATCATATTCTGCGGAGAGATGTCACGATGCACTATATTAAGCGAATTCATTTTGTCGTCGGTCTTCCTGTGTGCATAATCAAGTCCGTCGCAAACCTGTGAAATGATGTATGCACTCTGTTCTACCGGCATAAGAAGTTCGACCCTTTTCAGTCTTTTTCTGATCGTTTTCAGGTCTTTACCGTTGACAAGCTCCATTGCAATGAAGTATGAATCCTCGATCTTTCCAAGCTCAAGGATCTGGACGATGTTAGGATGCTGGAGTCTTACCGCGATCTTGGCTTCATCTATGAACATGCGGATGAATTCCGCATCCTCGGCGACTTCCGGAAGGATCTTTTTGATGGCGACGATCTTTTCAAAACCTTCGACACCGAACATCTTTGCTTTGAAGACTTCGGCCATACCGCCGACATTGATAAGTTCAAGGAGATAATATTTCCCGAATGATCTCGGGAGCTTGAATTCAGGTTTGCTGGCTTCCATAACAGTTATACCGCACACAATAGCTTAAGTCAAATGTCGGAGTATATTATTTATTAAAAATTCATAAGTCAACAATTATTTGGTCGTGCCGGTGATAGTTCGCAAAATGGACCTTGCACACCTTTTTGAGGATGTCTCCGCCCATTTCGTTCCGGATGTTTTCAAGAAGTGTGTCGGAATTTTCTCCGCTTCCGGATATAAGTTCGAATCTGTTCTGAAGTACGGTGGATGTCAGATATTTCAGGGAGTTCAGATATTCCGCTCTTGCTATTATAGAAGCGATCGCCACGGCAGGGTTCTGTTCAGCTCTCACGGTGAATTCGACTGGAACGCTTCCTGCGGCAGAAGAGATCGTTCCGTTGATAACGCTGTTCTCGCTGAATCTGTCGACTATGAGCTTTTTAGCGTCCGGTCTTTTCTCAAAAAGCTGTGTGACCGCTTTGGAATGAGCCCAGGCAAGCATGTAATTGAGATTCTTTCCGTTCTTTGAAAGGTCCTCGTAGAAAGAATTGTATCTTTCAGGCATTATCTTGACTGTCACAAAGGAATCGCGGAATTTTTCACATATCGCCGAATACAAGGAGAAAATGCCGGCGGTATCGATCTTCTTGCTGTCTTTGATATCCAGTTCCAGAAGCGGCAGTTCCTTTTTCCCGAGAATGAAACAGCATGCCACGAGCGGTCCGAAAAAATCACCTTTGCCGGCCTCGTCGCTTCCGGCCGTGCCTTCAGCGGTTAGAAGCATGTTCAGAAGGTATCTTATTTTCGCATCTTTCGTGACAAATGAAAAACCTTTTTTTTCAGTGTGATATACTGAGACAGCTGATGTTTTTCCGGGAGCGGATTCAACTTTGAAAGAGACTCCGTAAGCTATTTCTCTGAAACTTTCGGGTATGACGATGAAACCGTGCTTCAGTATCGAACCGTATGCTTTTTCGATGAAAGATGAAAGTTCCGTATCACTTGAATAGATGGTCATTTTGCACTGCCTTCCGGATCGATCTGTTTATGTTGCTGAAAATTTCTGCAAGTTCCCTGTCAACGGTCATAAGAGCCGCGGTCTCTTTTTCTATTACTGAGAGATCTCCTCTGGCTGCTGGTCCTGTTATCCCTTGCAATCCGTATTTCGAAATATTGTTAATGGAGGATGTCACCAGCTGTTTCAGAAGTTTTTCCGAATCTATTCTGGAGAATCCCTCTTTTTGAAGAAGTTCGCGGGCCGCAAGCAGGAGATATTGAGTGAAATTCCCTGATATGACGGCTGAAATATGATAAAAAATTGAAGGAGATGTCCCGGTTTTCACAAAATGGAATCCGGACTTTTCAAGCAGCGACACGATCTCTTTGTTCTCTTTTCCCCAAAAAGTGAAAATGATCTTTGAAATGTCGGTGTCTTCAGATATTGATGAGTAGGGATGAAAAAGGAATGTCCGTTCATCATCAAATTTCGCAGAAGCTGAAAAATGGACCATATAGATCCCGGGATTGCTTTTTCTTATGCGGTACATCAGGTCACATACGGCATCATCGCTCACAGCTATGAACACAACCCCACTTTTTTTTCCTAATTCTGCATTTCTGCAATGTGTAAAAGGAATGTCCATCTTCTTAAAATGTTTTGAAAGTGCTGTCCCGACCCTGCCTTTTCCAAGAAGGGATATTTTCAAGCAAAACCTCTTTAAAATGTCCGCAACGGCATCAAATCCTAACAGCTACTCTCAGGAAGTCAAATTTCAAACAACCGAATAATATTGACAAAAATCACGACAGGGTTAATAAATACATCCGTACTTTGAGACTTGTTGTCTATAAATACTGATCGTTGTGTTTTTACCGGAGGGGGAAAGTGAAGAGAGAGGAGATCGTTCAAAAAGTTATTAAACTGGCTGGTGAAAAACTTTCTGCAGATGCAAAGGTGATTTCGGAGAAGACCTCTTTTCAGGAGGACCTCAATGCCGATTCGATAGACATAACCGATTTCATCATGGAACTTGAGAGCGAGTTCGATGTTGAGATCCCTGACGAGGACCTTGAAAAGATAAGAACGGTCGGAGATGCTTCCGACTATATCCAGAAAAGGCTCAACTGAATTTCCGGACTGCCGGAAACTCTCAAAAACTTTACTTTTTCCCATACACAGGTAAAAAATAGGGCGCTTTAATTTAGAACAATGATCTTTGGAGTATTTTCTGTATGGAATTAAGCAAAAGATATGAACATTCTGAAATTGAAAAGAAATGGTATGCTAAATGGGAAGGTGCGGGTTATTTCACAGCCAGTCCTTCAAGCGGAAAAGCTCCGTATTCAATAGTGATCCCGCCTCCGAATGTCACAGGAGTCCTTCATCTCGGACATGCTCTGACAGTTACGATACAGGATATAATGAGCCGTTTCAAGAGGATGGACGGATATGATGTGCTCTGGCTTCCTGGTACCGACCATGCAGGGATAGCTACACAGATAATGGTTGAAAGGAATCTCAAGGCGACAACAGGACAGAGCAGACACGACATAGGCCGTGAAAAATTCCTTGAAAAAGCGTGGGAATGGAAGGAGAAACATAAGGACGGCATAACAAGCCAGCTCCGTGCTATGGGCACGAGCCTTGACTGGACAAGGGAAAGATTCACGATGGATGAAGGTCTGTCAAAGGCCGTCAAAGAAGTTTTCGTCCGTCTTTACGATGAAGGGCTCATTTACAGGGACGATTATATAATAAACTGGTGTCCCCACGATAATACGGCCCTTTCCGACCTCGAGGTCGAGTACGGTGACGAGCAGGGAAGCCTCTGGTATCTCAGATATCCTGTAAAGGACATGCCTGATACATTTCTCACTGTTGCGACAACAAGACCTGAGACCATGCTCGGTGATACTGCGGTCGCTGTGCATCCTGATGATGAAAGGTTCAGACATCTTATCGGCAAGTCAGTAATGCTTCCTCTGATGGACAGGGAGATCCCGATAATCGGAGATGCGGAGCTTGTTGATATGGAATTCGGTACCGGTGCCGTGAAAGTGACACCTGCACATGATTTCAATGATTTCGCAACCGGTCAGCGCCACGGTCTCCGGATGATAAATGTCATTGACGGCAATGCCAGGATCAATGATAACGGCGGTAAATACTGCGGGCTGGATGTGCTTGAAGCAAGAGAGAAGATCGTTGCCGACCTTGACAGTCTGGGCCTTCTTGAAAAAATAGAGAAACATGCTCATCAGGTCGGACACTGCGACAGGTGCAAGACGGTCGTACAGCCTATACTCAGCAAACAGTGGTTCGTTAAGATAAAACCCCTTGCAGAACCTGCTATAAAGGCAGTTGAGGAGGGACGGATAGCGTTCAATCCCAGACACTGGGAGAAGACATATTACGAGTGGATGTACAATATTAAGGACTGGTGCATAAGCCGTCAGCTCTGGTGGGGTCATCAGATCCCCGCATGGCATTGTGACAAGTGCGGTCATACTGTCGTTTCAAGGGGAATTCCTGAAAAATGCCCTGTGTGCGAAGGTCATCTTACTCAGGACCCCGATGTGCTTGACACATGGTTCTCCAGTGCTTTATGGCCTTTTTCAACAATGGGATGGCCTGAAAACACTCCTGAATTGAAGAAATATTACCCCACATCCCTCATGGAGACGGCGCCTGACATCATTTTCTTCTGGGTCGCAAGGATGATAATGATGGGCATGAAGTTCATGGACGACATACCTTTCGAAAAAGTGTTCTTCCATGGATTGATAGTGGACGAAAAGGGACAGAAGATGTCCAAGACCAAAGGTAACGGCATAGATCCTATGGAGATGATAGCTAAATACGGTGCCGACGCGCTCCGTTTCACTTTTGCGATGATGCCGGTGACACAGCGCCACATAAAGCTTGGCGAAAAGAACATAGAGGACAACAGAGCTTTCATAAACAAGATATTCAATGCTGTCAGGTTCTCCCTGATGCAGTTCAAGGAAGGCGAAATTATCGATTTCAACCCGGTTGAATACAGGTCTGACGATTTCTCGTTTGCTGATAAATGGATACTTTCAAGACTTGATACGGTGACAGGTGAAGTTAACGCATCCCTTGAAGAAATGAGGCTTAGCGACAGTTCCGGTGCGCTTTACCATTTCTTCTGGAACGAGTTCTGCGACTGGTATATCGAGCTTGTAAAGCCTGCGTTTTTCAGCGGAAGTGAAAAAGAGAAGGAAGTTGCAAAGAAAGTGCTCATGAAAGTTCTCGATGCAAGCCTCAAACTTCTCCATCCTTTCATGCCGCATGTTACAGAAGAGCTCTGGCAGAGCCTTCCGTTTCAATATGCAGGAAAGCCGGATTCAATTATGATAAGCGCATTTCCGAAGAAGAGCGGGTTCGATTCTTTTGCAGCAGATGCGATGGTCATGGAGAGGATGCTTGAAATGATAACTTGCATAAGAACTATCCGTGCTGAAAACAACATAAAACCTTCAACGGAAATAGATGTAATGCTCTCTCTGGACAGCAATGTCGAATCGGCTTTGAAGGAAAAAGAGGAGTATCTTAGAAAGCTGGCAAGGGTGAAGGATGTCCGTTATGTCCGTGATTTCGAGCCTGACAGAGAAACAGCTTCAGCTATAATCAAAGGAGGTACGGTCTATATATCTCTTGCCGGGCTTGTTGATTTCTCGGATGAAATAAAGAGGCTTGAAAAGGAGATAGGTAAAGTTCAGAAAGATTTTGACCTCTGCGATAAAAAGCTTTCCAATCCGAGTTTCCTTGACAAGGCGAAACCCGAGGTCATAGAAAAAGAGAAGGAGAAGCATGCCGAATTTTCAGGCATACTGGAACACCTTAGGAACAGACTGAGCGAGATCAGGAAATGAAGTGTCCTCATTATGCAGATCCGTTTTTCATAGATTATGTCCTGAAAGAGGATATCGGCCGCGGTGATATCACTACACGCCTGATATTTAAGGAAAAAAAGATCTGGAAGGCTGAAATAAAGGCTAAGGAGGAGCTTGTTCTGTGCGGATCAGAGCTTGTTTCATATATTTTCGGAAAGATAGATGAGACCGTTGAAGTGAAGATACTGCAGGTTGACGGTGTAAGGCTGAGAAAGGGTGACATCATTGCGGAGATCTCAGGTGATCCGGCATCAATACTTACCGGTGAAAGGACCGTTCTCAACTTTCTCCAGAGACTGAGCGGTGTTGCGACACTTTCATCAGAATTTGTCAAAGCTCTGGACCCTTCATCTGATACAAGGATAGCTGATACGAGAAAGACCACGCCGGGATGGCGGACGCTTGAGAAATATGCCGTAAGGACAGGCGGAGCGGTCAATCACCGTTTCGGACTTGATGACGGTATCATGATAAAAGACAACCACATTGTGATGGCCGGATCGATAGGTAAAGCCGTTTCAGATGTAAGAAAAGGTGCACATCATCTTTTGAAAATAGAGGTTGAAGTGTCTACGATAGATCAGGTTTATGAAGCTGTTTCGGCAGGAGCAGATGTGATCATGCTTGACAACATGCCTGTCGAAATGATGAAAGAAGCAGTGCACATTATCAATAAAAAGGCGGTTATTGAAATATCCGGAGGTGTCACTCTGTCAAGGATCGGAGAGCTCAGCAGAGTCGGTGCAAATATCATTTCAGTGGGTGCGCTTACTCATTCCGCCGTTGCAAAAGACATAAATCTGACGCTTTATCCATGATTCAAAACAGAATATACAGATCCATCGCTGTTCTTTTTTTGATTTCAATACCCGTGACATTCATATACTGGTCGTTCTTAAGCGACAGATCGGGTGTTGACGATCTTACAGAAAGAGAGTTCGCGCGCATTATCAATGAGAAATATGAAGAAGGGGACGCAATATTTCCGGAAGTGGACTGGGACCTTGGATTTCTGCAGTATCTCAGACCCGGAGTGACATCGGTCTTTCTGACATTGAAAGATACATCTCACAGAGAACTGCGCTACATGAAAGATGAAGGAGGCAGGATCTTTCTACTGCTGAAAAATAAGGAAAAATGGGAAAATATCTCAAAAAAGATGGAGATAACTGAGATAGAACGGATCAAAGCCGGATCAGGTGAAGTTATTATCGCCTCTGACGGAACCGGGAAGCTCAGGAAGGAGTTCTCTTTTGTCAGGGACATAGGCAAAGCGAAAGAAGTGTGGTTCTCAAAAAATGATGAGAAGTTTCCGTGTACTCTTTCGGGGAACCGCTGGCAGTGCGGAAAAGATTCATGGAGCTATGTCGGTCCTGCGAGCGCCACATTGAACGGCAAGACACAGCGGGTTGTCTGGGCACATCCCAAAAGTAAAACGGTGCTTCATGCACTGTTCGATATTCCTCAGGAAGCGTCAAAGCTCATATTGAACACGGCTCTTCTTGAGACGGCATACAGGTCTGACAACACATCTCCGGTGGAAGTAGAAGTGCTGATTGACGGTAAAGAGGTTTTGAAATATACAAATAAAAGTGAGAGCAGGGTGTATATGAACAGTGTTCCGACCGGACAGGGTTCAAAACAGCTCGAGCTCCGTTTTTTCACGGAAAATGACGGACAGAGGCATTTTGTATTTAACGGGTATATGTTGAAATGAACTGGAATCCGATCCACAGAAAGGACATTTTTATCTCTGCGGCGATAGGGCTTTTTATATTTTTCTACATTCATCTCACTTCGGATATGGTCGGTTTTGTACGCGATGAAGGTTTTTACATGCGGGCCGCATCGATAACTGCGGACTGGTTCGGATCAATGGAGAAAAGTTTTGCCGAAGGTAAGTTCCTTGAACCTTTCAGCAGAGCCTCAATAGATAAGTATTTCAAATTCAACAATGAACACCCGACTTTAATGAAGAACCTGTTCGGTCTTTCACAGTATGTTTTTGAAAGAAAGCTCGGATGGATGAGCTTTGCACAGTCTGCAAGGTTCGTCGGAGCGTTCTTTGCCATGCTGACGGCTGTCCTTATCTATTTTTTCGGGCTTATGTTCTTCAGCAGGTTCACCGCGGTCGTGTCTCCGGTACTGTTTTTTATGATGCCGCATATTTTTTTCCATTCCCATCTTGCCTGCTTTGATATACCGATACTTTTTTTCTGGAGCGCTGTCTTTTTCATGTACGCAGTGCATCTGAAGAACGGCTCTTTCAGTTCAGGGGTTCTGACGGCGGTACTTCTCGGTTTTGCGCTCGGAACTAAACACAATGCATTTTTTATTCCGGTACTGCTTTTTGCAGGATGGTTTACATTCTACCTGCTCGGATACAGGAAAGAGCTCCGGTGCAACTGGTTCAGGAAGTTTTTCATATCAGTTCCGAAAGTTTTCTATATGTTCATTTTCATCACACTTCCTGTGTATTTCATGGTCTGGCCTTGGATATGGTTCGACACCGTTAAAAGGTTCGGCAACTACCTTGCGTTCCATACACTGCATGTTAATTATACGAACTATTATTTCGGAATGGAGCTTGCAAAACCGCCTTTCCCGTTCAACTATCCTTTCGGAATGACACTTTTTACGACGCCTGTGCCGCAACTTCTTTGTTTTTTTGCGGGAATTATATTGTTTTCATCAGGGATTTTCAAAAAGAGCGACTGGAAGGAAAAAGAGATCAGCGTAGCAATGCTAACAGGTTCGCTCTTTCCGGTATTTCTTATCGCCATTCCAAGTGTTCCCATATTCGGAGGAATAAAACACTGGTTCACAGGTTATCCGCTGATGCTTACAGCTGGTGTCTATGTGATAAGTGAACAGCTCAAGGCGTTTTCAGGAAGCGGAAGCCTGAAGCGGAAGCTTGTCCCTGCAACTGTTTTTTTCCTGGTCGCCGTCGCACTTGTTCCGATGAATGTCAAATTTGCAAAAAGGGGTGCCGCATTCTATAATGAGTTCCTTGACGGAGCACAGGGAGCTGCTGAACTTAGAATGCAAAGAAATTTCTGGGGTTACGATATTCTTGATCTGGTGGACAGACTCAACAGCACAGCGCCTCCGCGTTCAACGGTCTATGTTATGGGCGGGTACGAAGGATTGAACTGGAACTCATTCCTGTATCTTAAAAAAGAAGGCATTATAAGAGAGGATATTAACGGTACGAACACATTAAAGAATGCTGATTACGCTTTTTTCTTCTATGAAAAACAGAACGAGCACATGCTGAACGAAATAGCTTCTGAATTCGGAAGCGTAAAGGCTGAAGCTGTATCGCAGACAGACTCTGTTTTCTATTCTGCGCTTTTCAGGAGGGAAAAATGACATATCTTTTCTCTAATCCTCAGGTTAAGAAATGGAAAACGATGTTTCTGCTTTCATTTATCCTGAACATGGTGCTTCTGACTGTCATTGTCATGAATGCAGGAGATGATGACAGTGAGGCGGTGTCTTCGATTTCCAGTACTGCGGATAAAGGATCATCTCAGACAGAGGATGGTGCGGTCAGTGTTCCGGGTTCAGAAAAGGAAAAAAGCGCAGAGCCTGAAAAAAGGAAGATCCCCGAAGGTGAACATATTATCGCATCTGTGACCGTGGATGACAGTTTCTTTGCCGCTTTTAATTCCAATGAGGAGATACTGAAACTTTCAGAAGAATCGGGAATCTCCAATCTTTCCGAATTGTTGAGCGCTCATGTAGGTCGGCTTCTGATATGGGATATCGTGATCAGAAACGATGTGAGAAAAGGCGACAGGATCGATTTCATGTTCAGAATAGTTCCTTTAGCGGAGAAAAAAGAGAGAAATGACATGCCGGATGCCATAGAAATGATATACCTTTCATATCATTCGAAAAAGTTTAATAAAAAGATCCGGATATTCAGGTTTAAGAAGGATGATGCAAGGTTCGCAAAATATTATTACGCCGATGCTTCTGGAATAGAAAAGAACATTGTGCCGGACCCTCCGGTAAAGGATTATATACAGGTCACAAGCGTTATCGGCGACCGTTCTCCGAAACATGAAGGCGTGGATTTCAAGGCTGTTGTCGGCACTCCGGTCTATGCCACTGTTGACGGAACTGTTGTCAGAAAGAACTGGATGACAAGGTACAACGGGTTTTGCATTGAGATAAGAGAGAGAGATAAGCCTAATCTTTTCAAGTATCTTCATCTTTCAGGTGTTGATGTTGCCGAAGGCCAGAAAGTGAAAAAGGGTGAGCAGATCGGGGCTTCCGGAAATACCGGAAAGACCACTGCTCCTCACCTGCACTATCAGATCACTACATCGAAGGACAGAGTGATAGATCCTTTCAAGTACCATAAAACTGCCCCGGATGTCCTTAAAGGTGCCGATCTGGAAAGATTCAATTCTTTCATTGTTGAAATAGAATCCGCTATAAAGTAACTTAGTATTTTTAATCCACGCGATCATTAAAAAAGTAACAGAAAAAATTGACAAACCGTCACTCCGTTAATATCCTTCCTTGCACTAATAAATTTAGTGATTGTGTATTAGTTGCATTAACATATTGCTCAGACAGGAGGGTCCAGTGAGAAGGATCATTAGTGTTATCGGTTTGTTGACTGTGTTATTCGTTTCTTTCAATGCATTTGCTGAAAGCAAGGTCGTTGTCATTTCCACAGGCGGAAAGACCACGGCAGAGCAGAAGCTTGCCAAGGACATCACAAGCAACTTGTCTCTTCTTTTCTCGACAATACGCGGTGCATCTGTTGTCGGTGACAAGGAAGGTCTGACAAGTTCCCAGAGGAGTGCTGTGGCAAGATGTGAGGACAGCAGCAAGTGTATCTTGAAAGTTGTCACTGAAGACGGAAACTTCGACTATGTGATCATTCCGAAGGTCAAGATAGAAAAAGGCGCCGGAATAAGAGTTTCCATCATCATGTACGACAAAGACGCTAACAAGGTCGGCAGCAAACCTGTCACGGCAAGTTCCGATTCAGATGGCGAAGACATCGCTTCTGACATGGTCGGTGCAATAAGATCGCTTGTTTCGTCAGCAGGAGACGGCTCTTCAGAGACCAAGACGGCCAGAAGCAGCAGTTCCAGCTCTTCCAAGAAGCTTGCGTCATATACGGAAGTGAAAAGCGAGATAGTAAAAGGTTTTGAAGCATATGACAAAGGTGACATTGATGAAGCCGCTGATGTTTTCAACCGCGCCGCAAATGAAATGAAATGCAACTGTTCGCAGAATGATACCGCAAGATCGCTTTACGATGATGTCGAAAAGGTTAAAGCCGGTCTTACAAAAGCATCCGATTCAATGAGCGCAGGAGACTACAGGTCCGCGCTCAGAACGCTTGAAGAACTCAAGAAATCTGATGAAAATATCCGCGAGCAGGGCTACAAGTATATGGCTTACAAAAAGGACAAGAATGTCCGTCTTAAATATCTCACACCCAATCCGGCCGATGCCGAGATCGTTGACCAGATACATAAATCTTTCAAAACAAAGATCGAAGAGGCCAGAAAGTGGAGAGCAAAGCAGTATGTTGATATTGACAAGTGGGTTAATGATAACATTAAAGAGCGCGAAAAGGCCATAGCAGACCTCAAGACAAAGGAGAGTGATACTGTAAAAGCCCAGAAAGACGCAGAAGGCGAACTCAAGAAAAGAATACAGGAAATGAAATATCAGTGGGAGAAAGACGACTCCAGCCTTGAACAGGAAATAGTTAATCTCGAAAGCCAGATCACGATGATCGAGCAGAGAGAAAAAGGTGTCATCAAGGTGACCAACAAGAAGAGGGAAGAGGACAAGGATAAAGAGTTCAAAGCTCACGATAAAGCATATGACGACTGGAAAAAGGCTTTCCAGAAAGAAAAGGACGATTACTATGAGATCGGAAAGAGCGGCGAGAAATCCGAGGGTGAAAGGATCACCAAGAAGATAGCCGAACTTGAAAAGAAAAAAGCAGATCTTCAGGCCAAGAACAAGGAGATAGATGCCGAGATACAGAAGATGGTCGATGAGTTCGACAAAGAAGAGAGGAAGATCCTTTCTGAGAACGAAAGTGTCAAGATGAAGAATGAGGACGAGGACAGAAAATACAGCGTCGAAGTTGAAAAGGAATATCAGAAGAAGTTCGATGAATTGAACCAGAAACTTGCAAAATACGATTCCGAGGAATCCGGAAAGTCAAAAGAACTTGAGAAGTTCGACCGCGAGATCGAGGAATTCATGGTCAAGAACGCCAACGCAATGGGCAAGATCCAGGAAGACATAGAAAAGAAACGCGCCGAAATAGAAGCTGAATACGCAAAGGTGAAGACCGATGCCCAGCAGAAATCGGAAAAAGCCTATGAAACAAAACTGAACGAACTTACACAGCTTAAATCAAAGATCGAAGAGGCTGTCAGTAAGCATTCTGATGAAACAGAGGCTCTGAAGGCAAAGAAAGAGGACGAAATGATCAAGGCCAACGAAAAGGATATCGTTGCCGCTGATCAGAAACTTGCAAAGAACGAAGAGGCTGTAGGAAAGATCGAGCAGGAATACGAATCAAAGATATCTCAGATCCAGGAATCTGTGGCAAAGACTTCTGAAGATGAAGAAAATGAAAAGATGAAAAAAGAGAACGAACTCAGGGCGAAAAGTGAAAAACTTCTGTCCGAAGTCGGTTCCATTGAAGAGAAGATAGCCACAGAGACAGGCCGTTATGAAGAAGCCAAAGCTAAAATGGATGATGAATATGCTGCAAAAACCGCAGCGATCGAAGAAAAAACAATGAATGTCCAGAATAAGCTTGTTGAAGTTACAGAAAGCTTCAAGGCTAACTGGGGAGATTTTGTTGGAAAAGAGATAGACAAACTCACAGCTGAGGAAAACAAGCTCAGAACCCAGATCGAAGAAGAAAAAGGAAAGATAGCTGAGATCGATGGAAAGTTCGAACAGAAAAAAATGGATGAGCTCAATAAGATAGATGCAAAACTCGGCAGTATAGAAGATGTTTATGCTCAGAAAATGGTAAAAGTTGAAGAAGATATCCAGAAAGAGATCGAAGCTGTCAGGGCGCAAGCGGCAAAAGATCTTGAATCAGCAGCATCTGATGATGCAAAAGAGGAAGAGGCTTTCGGAAAGCAGATGGGCGAATTTGCTGCAGAGGAAGGCAAAATAGCTTCATCATTTGATGAAAGGCTTGAAAAACTTAATGAAAAAGTTGCTGCTATTGATAAGAATTACGAACAGAAAATGGCTCCTTTCAGTGTTGATTCCATTGTGGATAAAATGAATCAGGCAATAGCTGAACTTGATAATCAGAAAGTAGAAGAAGTTAACAAACAGCAGGAGATCCTTGATGCCATAAGACAGGCGAAGGGAAGTGCAAAACAGGACTTCGAAGACAAGAAAGATGCTAACAAGAATAACAAGGCAGAGCTTGCAAAACTTGAAAGAGAGTTTTCCGCTGTACTTAGGAAAATGGAAGTTGATGAAAAATCGACTGAAAGAAAGATCGAGTTCGCAGAAAGCAGTTACTCAAGAAAAATCGAGTTCGAGAAGTCAAAATATGAAAGAGAGATAGCAAAGAACAAACAGGAGCTGGCTAAACTTGAGAAAGAAAAGAACCTTGAGCTGATAAATATAAATAAGGAAATAGCTGTTATCAAGAAAGATAAGGAAACAGCTATCGGTGCACACCAGAAAAAGGTTGCTTCCGCTGTTTCAGCTCAGAAGGCCAAAATGGCAGCGAAGACCGGCGGAACCAAGAAAATAGCCGCAGATGCTTCAGCAAAGGAAAAATCAATTGCTGCAAGTGTAAAATCAAGAAAGGCCGCTGTTGCAGCCCAGAAAGCTGCCGAACTTAAGAGCATCAATGCTGAAAAAGCCAGCATAAATGCAAAATACAAAGATCTTGCTGAAAAAGAAAAGTCATCAATAAGGGCTAAGATGGGCGAGTATCAGAAACAGCTTGCTGCAGTTTCCACATCCATGAAAACATGGGAAAAGAGAATAAATGTTGTCGATCCTGCAAAGTTGAAAGAAGTTAAGGCGCCTTTCGAAAAAGAAATGGCTGACCTTAATAAGCAGAAAGATGACCTTCAGAAGGAAAAAGCAGGAAAACTTCAGGCCCTTACTCAGGCGAACAAAACAGTGATCGCTGACCTGACAGCAAAGAAGAATCAGGCTTCTACGAACACAAAAGGTGTTGATGCCCAGATAAAAGCTGAACATGCGGCTATTGCAAAGAAGTTCACCGATGTCAGGAACAAGATGAAGGCTGATATTGCAGCTCTTCAGAAAGAAAAGGCAACTAAAATAGGCGACATAAAAAAGGAAAGCGGAACTCTCGAAAAACAGAAAGCCCTTGCTGAAGGCGGATTTAAGAAAACTCTTGCCGCTGAGATCGCAAAACTCGCCGGTGAAAGGAACAAAGAACTTTCAAAACTTAAAGCTGATCTTGCAAAAGTTTCAAAAGATCTCGCAGCTCATGAAAAATCACACGATGATTTCGTACAGAAAGAGATCACCGCTATCGATCAGAAGTATGAAAAACTTCTTGGCGAACTTGATATGAAACTCGGAGCTGAAAATCAGAGACTTCAGAACGAGAACAAGGCTTTTACAGCGAAAAAGAAGGGCGAAAAGGCTGAGTATGAAAAGACATTCAAGACATTCCTTGCGGATAAGAAAAAATTCAAGGAAGGGATCGATCAGCAGATCGCTGCAGCTCAGAAAGAAAGGGACAGAAAGATAGAGGCAAGGAAAGCTGAAAGGGCAAAACAGCAGGCTTCATGGGCAAAAGAGAAAGAGATGAGACAGGGTGCTTTTGACAGAAAGACTGCCGGTTCAAGAGGAAGACTTGATTCCAACAATAAGCAGATCGATGCTATCACAGGTGAAATAGAGAGCGTTAACAATGTGTGGTCGAGAAAACTTGAAGAGCTGAAAGGAAAACAGCATTCCGAATCCAAGAAAAAAGAAGCTGCATGGCAGAAAACTGCTGAAGCGAAACTGCAGTGGTACGAAGATACAAAGAAAGCCATTCAGGACAAGTATGATAATATGGAGCTTAAAGAAAAAGCTGAAAGAGACAATCAGAAGAAAGAAATGATGGCTAAGAGAGATAAGCTTCTTGCTGAAAAAGAAAAAAGAAAAGAAAAGAGACAGGTTGTCCTTGAAAAGGAAAAAGGTCTCTGGGAAAAGAAAAAACAGGGTTTTGATGCTCAGATAGAGAAGATCAGAGCTGAAATAGAAAAAGCTGAATCCCAGAAAGGTGCTCTTGCCGACAAAGATAAAGATACAGCAAAAGGCAAGAAAGAACAGGTCGCAAAGAAGTATGATGAAACTCTTGCAAAGATAAATGAAGCTGAGCTCAAGATGGTCCAGGAGCGTTTCAAGAAAGAATATGAAGAGGTTTCAGCAAGAGAAGTTCAGGTTACAGGAACCACTAAGAAACTTGAATCCATGATGGCTGAAGCTTATACAAAGAGCGGTCTTGAAAAACTTGATAAAGGTGACATATCACTTGCAAGACAGGATTTCGTTGATGCGCTTTTCCTTGATTCCGGAAGCAAAGCGGCAAAAGAAGGTCTTAAGTCAATAGGAACAAAAGCTCAGGCTATGTACTGGGAAGCTTTCGGTTCCAAAGAATCCAATAAGGCTAAATCGGTCAAGATACTTGAAATGCTTATGAAGAGCCTTCTTCCTACAGATGAGATATACCTTAAGTCCAGACTGCTTCTTGAAGAACTTAAATAAGGTATCATGAGATCGTTTTTTATAAGGGGGGCTCTGCTCCCCTTCTTTTTTATATGCTCTTCAATTTCCGCTTCCGACGGTATGGAAAAATATTTTTCTGTATTTTACGGTGATATGAACGAATACGTCAAATGGTATGATCTGGATAAAAATGATAATTTTAAGGATATTTTCATAGAACTGTACAATCTTCCAAGACCTGGAAAAAGGCAGATGGACAAAAATGCCGGATTGAAGGTTCTTCGGAGTTTTTCAAAGAACGAGGAATACGGGTATCTGTATCTCGATATTCAGAAGTCATCAGGTTTTGAAGCTGTCATTTACGGCGTTATGGAAGGAGAGGTTCTTGTAAACGGTAAAAGTGAAGGCAAGCTTAAAGCTGTTTCAGAGACGGGATATTCAAAACTTTCAGGAAGATTTGAAAAAGGGGTGTTTTTCCTGGTAGTTAAGATAATAAAAAAGATTGAAAATGCACCTGTTATAATGCTTTCAAATAAAGATATCGCCAGATCGGCAGAAAAAGGTTTTACAAAAAACGGCATTTATTCTCTAAAGGTGAAAAATGTAGAAAGCGGCATTTCCGGGAAACATTTTATGGAACTTTATAAGGGTTTCTGCTTTCCATATTTTAACGAAGCGGACAGAGAAAAGTTTTTCTCGGCGGCCTTGAAAGATAAGAAAGCCGGAATTTCAAAACGGTTTCTGCTGGGTGATATACACAATTCAATATATAATAAAAAAGACAGAGAGGATCTGCTTAAAAACGGATTTTCAACGGTTCAGCTTGACTGGTGGATGGAAAAGTTTAACTCAGGAGAGGTTTGCAGATATGAATGAAATGTCTGGAAAAAGCGGAATAATAATAACTTTTCTGATCGTGATTTCACTTATCTTTGCAGCAATTTCATGGTATGCCGTAAGTTCAATGAACAATTCTGAAAAGAAACTGGTGAACCTTGCAAAGGAAATTGAAGATCTGAAGCTGGAAATAAAAGAAATTAAAAGATCGGGCTCAGAAGTAAACGGCGAAGGCCTTGCTTCCGGAGCAGTCGTTCTTCAGAAAAAGCTCAACAAGATGAGGGAGGAGATAGATACTCTTAAAAAGAACGGAGGCGCAAAAGCCCTTGAAGACTATAAAAAGGAGAAACATGAGTTCTGGATGGATTACGCTGAAGAGGTGAAGAGGTCCTGGACAAGTTTTCTTCAGAATGCACTTGTCGAGAAAGGGATACCTGCAGAGGACATTGAACTTATAAAATATGACTACAATATAATGCTTGATAAAATAAGGGATGAACAGCTCAGGTGGTATGACAGCGATGCACCGGTCGATGAACTTAACGAGACTGTAAAAGGCTATGCACGCGAATTCTTTGACGATATGAGCGAAAATGTGGGTGAAAGAAAGGCTTCAATAACATTGGGAATAGTTTTTCCGGATCAGTTATACAGAAAATCGTTGTTTGAGGAAGAAAAATAGATCAGATATCAAGATCGTTCTTTTTTTCAAGAAGGGATTCCCGTACTTCCTGCATCTGTGCGTTGAGAGTTGTAAATCTGTCAAGAACCGATTTTACATGAACAAGCATGTCCCGGCTGCTTTTGACAAGGTTTTTTATGTTCGATGCGACAACTGCAAAACCCTTTCCTGATTCTCCGGCCCTTGCAGCTTCTATGGATGCATTTATTGCAAGGATGTCTATGTTCTTGGTGATCAGGCTGAAATCACTAATGGCCCGTTTGATCTCTTTTGTGTTCTGGTTGAAGTTTTCTTCAATTGAAAGATATTTGCTTGATATCAGAGAGGATAGGGCTTCATGAAAAAATATGAGATGTTTCCTGTCAAGAACGGTCTGCCCGGGTTTTGAAGTGTTATATATCTGGGAGAATATTTCCTGATTGGGTGTGAGAACGGCAATAATATCAATATCCTGAATTTTCAGCACTTCAATGTATGAAGATGATGTCCTGTACTGTTTTTCTTCGGCAAATCTTATCCCTGCGGCGTTTTTTCTCTCCTCTGAAACCAGTGCGATCTCAAAATCGGGAAGAAGTGAGAAGAATTTTATGAATTTGAGCTCCGATTCGGTGGCTCCGATGAATGCTATTCTTAGTTTCATTTTTTTCTCCATCAGAAAATTGTCTGATATTATCATATTTTCAGGATAGTTCAAACTTTATTAAGACCTCTTTTTTCTTGAAAAAAACAGGTTTATTAGTATTTTCCTATTGTTGCGGATTACCGGTATTTTACATTCACAGATTCAGAGGTCGGTTCATGAAAGATCAGCTTGAAAAATTGAGAAAGGACTTTTTGGAACAGATGGCTTCGGTGCCCGACAAAGAAGCCCTCGAAGCTATGAGGGTGGCGTTTTTAGGAAAGAAAGGAAGTCTCACAGCTCTTATGAAGGATCTGAAGGACCTTTCACCTGAAATGAAAAAAGAGGCCGGGCAGACGATAAATCAGATAAAAAGCGAGATGGAATCTTCCATAGATAAAAAGTTTGTAGATTTTGATGCAGTAGAGATACAGAGGAAGATCGATTGCCAGTGGAGCGATATCACCTGGCCCAGTGAGCCGGTACAAGGGTCTGTACACCCGATCTCAATGGTGAGAGCTGAGCTTGAAGAGCTTTTCATCTCTATGGGTTTTGAAATAATTGACGGGCCTGAAATGGAGTCCGAATATTACAATTTCAATGCCCTGAACATTCCGGCTGATCATCCGGCAAGAGATGCACAGGACACTTTCTGGCTCAGGAACGGAATGCTTCTGCGTACTCAGACTTCACCAGTCCAGATAAGGGGAATGCAGAGCAGAAAGCCTCCTTTTAAGTTTGTGTCTCCCGGAAAAGTCTATAGAAATGAGGCGGTTGACGCAAGCCATGAACACACTTTCCATCAGATCGAAGGGATGGTGGTGGATAAAGGGATATCGGTCGCCAATCTCATTTATACTTTGAAAAAGATCGTTTCGAATATTTTCGGACACCCTGTAGAGATAAGGCTGAGACCTTCTTTCTTTCCTTTTGTCGAACCCGGCTTTGAACTTGATTTCAAATGTCAGATATGCGGGGGAAAAGGTTGTTCTGTATGCAAACAGACAGGCTGGGTCGAATATCTGGGATGCGGTATGATCCATCCTAATGTTCTCAAAAATGGCGGGATAGATCCTGAGGAATATCAGGGTTTTGCATTCGGAGGCGGAATAGAGCGCCTTGTCATGATGAAGTACAGCATAGATGACATCCGTCATTTTCACGGCGGCGATCTCCGTTTTATGAAACAGTTTTAGTTTTGGAGACTTAAATGAAATTATCTCTCAACTGGCTTAAAGATTATATTGAACTTGGTGATATTGCGGCCGAAGAGGTCTCAAGACAGCTTACAATGAGATCCGCTGAAGTTGAAGCGGCTCACTGGGTGGGTGCTCACTTTGACAAGGTCATTGTTGCAAAAGTCGAAAAAGTTACAGCGCATCCCGATTCCGACAGACTGCATCTGGCGACCGTTTTTGACGGTTCGGGCAGACAGACTGTTGTGTGCGGCGCGCCGAATATTGCTGAAGGACAGACTGTCGCTTTTGCACCTCTGGGAACTGTGCTGCCCGGAAATTTCGAGATAAAACCTGCAAAGATCAGAGGCGTTGAAAGCTGCGGGATGATCTGTGCTGAAGATGAGCTCGGACTCGGAACGAACCACGAGGGCATAATGGTGCTTGACGGTTCGCTTGCGGCAGGGACGCCGGTTTCAGCCATTTTCGGTGAAAAGGACTATATAATAGAGATCGAGAACAAGACCATAAATCACAGGCCGGACCTCTGGGGTCATTTCGGTATTGCAAGAGAACTGAAGGCCATTTTCAAAAGACCGTGGAAAAAGGAACTTAAATATAAAGGTATTAAGAGCGACCGTATTGAAGAAAAGTTCGAAATTGAAATAAGTACGGCAAGATGTCTTCACTATCTGGGTCTTAAGATGGGCGGGCTGAAAGTGGCTCCTTCGCCTGACTGGATGAAGAAAAGGCTTGAGAACATAGGGCTGCGGCCGATAAACAATATCGTTGACATCGCAAATTTCGTCATGTACGAGACAGGCCATCCGATGCACACTTTTGACAGGCGCGACATTGCAGGTAATAAAATAGTGATCAGGGATGCGGCCGAAGGTGAAAGATTCGTTACTCTTGACGGCGTGGAAAGGACTCTGAAAGCTGAAGATGCCGTTATCGCAGATACGGCCGGAGGGCTTGCGATCGCCGGAGTAATGGGAGGCCTTAACAGCGAAGTGAAGGATGATACGGCTGAAATTTTCATTGAATCGGCCCTTTTTCATCCTTCGAGCATAAGAAAGACTTCGAACAGGCTCGATCTCCGCACAGATTCTTCAAGCAGGTTTGAAAAGGCGCTCTGGGTGGAGAACTGCTATCTTGCGATGCAGAGGTTCGTGGACCTTGCAAAAGAGATAATTCCGGGCGCGACGGTTCTTTCGGAGCTGGCCGTTGCAGATAACAGCGCAAACTACGGTTTCAAGGGGCACATAACACTTACAACTGCGAAGATCCGTTCATTCCTGGGGATCACTGAGGAAAAACTTCCTGATGCAGAGATCGTCTCGATACTCAGGTTCCTTGATTTCGATCTCGAAGTGAAATCGGGAACTCTTGTGATAGAGCTTCCGGTGCACAGGAGGAGCAAGGATGTTTCAAGGGCCGAGGATATAATCGAGGAGATAGGCAGACTTTACGGTTTTAACAACATTGAGCCTGTAAGTCCTCTTTTCAACATGGATAGAGCTCCGGTCAATGCCGATCTTGAGAAAGGGAACGCGGTCAGGAACATTTTCGTGAACTGTTTCGGTGCAAGCGAAGTGATAAACTACTCTTTCTGCGGTCCTGATGAACTTGAAAAAGTGCCTTTCAACAAAGAGAAGCTTATCGAGACCGTTGCTGAAAAGGAAACTCCTTATCTCAGATATTCGCTCGCTCCTGCAATGATAAAAAATGTGTTTGAGAATCTTAAGAACTTCAAAGATTTCAGGCTGTTCGAGTTCAGCAGGATATTCACGGCCGACGGTGAAAAGAAGAGAATAGGTTTCATTGCGACAGGAGAAAATGCGGCATTTGATCTTCTGAAGAGCATTGTTCTTACGGTATCAAAGGAGCTCAGGACGCCTCAGCTCAGGTTTGACAGGATAAAAGGCGGTTCCATGCTCGGCGATGTGATACTTCATCCGGGAAGGTCTGCTGTCGTCGCTTTTGCAAAGACAGAGCTTGGCATAATGGGCGAAGTTCACCCCGCACTTCTTAAAAAATATGATATTTCCGTCCCGGTCTATTACATCGAGCTTGACCGCGAGGCGCTGTTCACTCTGCCGGAAAGAAGTGTGAAATTCGCTCCGCTTCTCAAGTTCCCGTCGACCGGATTTGATGTGACTGTCATTGTTCCTCAGAAACTTGAAGTAGAGGAGCTATTCAAAATAATTAAGAAATCAGTTGATCCGAAACAATTCACCGAGTCTAAACTTGTATCCCATTTCGCAGGATCACCTATCCCCGAAGGTTTCCAGAGCATCTCTTTCAGGATCATCCTGAATGCAAAGGAAAGAACCCTTACCGGCGATGAAATGAAGAACACCCAGCAGAAACTCTTCAACGACTTCAGAAAAGCCGGATACAAGATCAGCGGCGACGCGTAAATCTATTTTTCAAATCTGATGGCGAGTCCGCCGAAATGGTTGGGAAGGAATGTGTAGAAATCTCCTGAATCGTTCACGACTGGATGCCGGTAGATATATTCCATGAGAAGATAAACTTTTCTGCCCAGGTGGAATTCAAACCCGCCGTTGACGACAAGATTTCCGTCGCCGTATCCTTTTCTTTCAGATAATTCAAAGCCTTCTTCAAGCTCGATGTTTTCGGGTTTATCTTTGCGGAATATCCAGTTTGTCTCATATCCGACTGTTGTATAAGGTGTGAAAACGGTTTTAACGGTGTAGCTGAAATGAACAAAAACAGGTGCTTGAAGAATGATATCAACATTTATCGGGTCAACTGCAAACCCTATTCCGGAACTGAATGAAAGTGCAAAAGGCGATTTCGGATCGAGCACATTGACTTTGGCATCTGCAAGAAGTCCGCCGATAAAGAACTGCTTGATCCCGATATCGACTCTGTCATGGACTCCATGCCTGAAATTGAACTGGCCGCTTATCGAATAAAAATAGAAAGGTCTTTCCTTATTTCCCTGATAAACTGTGCCGAACGAATAACTGCTTTTTCCCTTTTCAACTGTTTTTGCCGTCTGCATCATTCCATATCCGCAGCTTGATACAAAAAGAAATGCCAGACAGATGACGATTATCTTTTTCAATATTTTTCAAGCTCCGCAAGAATGTCTTTTTCAGTTGTTCCTTTATCGCAAATTGCTCTGAATGCCTCTCTGTCAAGTATAGGTTTGTTCAGATCCACAGTAAATTCGGCACTTTTTTCTATCAGCAGATAATAATCATGCGGGAGGAATTCCCTGAACTGGCAGTTCCAACTATCGTCGTCATGTCCGCCGACCCCGACGATCTCAGGAAGAAAATCTTTGTGAAATTCTGTGGTTGCACGAATTATTCTGACTCCGATGACTCCCCAGTAAGTGAGAGTGTTTCTGTCATAATCATATTGCATCGGCACTGCAACTCTCGGATCAAGCTTTATATCGCTGTCTTCTCTCCATGCTGCAAGCCAGCACTGCGCTTCTGCCCGGCAATCTTCAACATCTTCTTTACTCAGTTCATCTTTCATTAGTGTCATTTCGGCGCCCACTGAATCAGCGGTGATAAACGACAGTCCGTAAAGAAGCCGCTGCATTTTTTCAAGTCCGTCTTTTAAACTGGTCTTTGTTTCATTTCCTTCTGAATTCACTTTCACAGATTCCATGAAATCATTTCCGGTTATTGCAGTAAGAGCGGTCTGTAGAAATCTGTAAGCTCTTGCATTTCTTAGATAAAATGTTGAAAACGGTTCTGCCGGAAGTTTCGGATATATGTCAAATGGTTTAGGTTCTGCAGAAGCATACTCAGCTGCTCCCATTTCAAGGCTTTTAACATGTGTTTCACGGTTCTGGATCATTATGCTTTTAAAACTTTCTATCAGCTTTTCCTTGTATGCTTTTGTCAGGAGCAGATTGTTATTTTCCTCGCCCCGTTCAGGCAGAAGCAGTGTCTCAAGTGCATACGACTGATAATCATACCATCCGGAACTGCCATCGGGTTCAAGGTCGATCTTTCCATTTTTTATTGCGGCGATAAGTTCATCCATAAAATTTATACCGGCATATTCGGTATCACAGGTAAGTGACTGGAAATAATCGGTTTCTTTGCTGTAGCTTGCCGGAATAAGGGCAAAATGGTTGTTGCAGGAAGGTGCAGTGTATTCAGGTTTGTTATCTGACAGGAAATTATTTATTATGCTGTCAACGGAATTAAGAGATCCTAATCCTTTAATATAAGGTTTGAGAGCTGTAACAGGAATATCCGCCGCCGGATTTGTAAGGTCGGAATAAATGCCGAGTATCTGATCATATTCTTTTTCAAGTGCTTCATCAGAAGTTATGGCGAGCGTTAGCGCGACCGATTTTCCGACAGTTTTTACTGAATAAGGATCTTCATCATCCTGATAATTCTGCAAAAACCGGTCTCTTTCGAATATCATTTTCAATTCATCAGACCATGTGTAGAAACCTGTCGGCTGGATATAGAACATATCTTTCAAGTCGCTGATCTCGCTGTCGGCCTTTTCCAGTATTGATGAATTGAAAGGTATTTCTTCAATATCTGAAAGTTTCATCGCAACGGCGATATATACTTTTGCTGAATCAACATGTGCGGTTGCAGAATCTCCTGCATTTTCTCCGAGCTCATTCAGTTTAACTGCCACTTTGCTTAAAAATTCAGGTTTTGAAGGAAATTCTGAAACACCTTTTTCAAGGGCGAGCTCTATTCCGGCGTAAAGCCCGTCATTGAGCTTTTTGAGCTTTCCGTTAACTGTTTCAATGGATGGGATGAACGAAACATTTTTATCATTCAGCCTTCCGTTAAGCGCTTTCATTGCTTCTACTCTGGTCGGATATATTTTCTCAACAAGATCAGGATCGGTCTTGTTCATATCCATGATGTCGAGCTTCGTCAGAGTCTTTGATTTGTTCAATGTCACGGCGCAATTGTCGAAATATTCAACAACAGTACGGTCTTTGTCGTAAACAAGTGTTTTATCTTCCGGATTGTCATCGACCGGTTCATTAGATTTCAGCTCGTTTTTTTCGCTGACGATCTCTTCAACTCCCTGATTGTCAAGAAGACCGAAATCACATGCAGTTAAAAAAACGACAGTGATAAGGGCGATCCGGATCAGTTTTTTTCCTGACATTTTCTTCTCCATGAAGCTTGAGTTCGTTATTTAGTATATTGTAAAGCCTTTTTTATTTAAACTTTTTTTAATCAGCAGTTGAAAACTTTTATTGAATTGGAATGGGTGATGTCGTTATTTCTGCCTGTGACATTGACGGCTACGATGGTGTCTTTTCTGCGGATGAGGTTCTTTTCGAGGAGGGTGGCGATGCTTTTTTCGAGGAATGTTTCGAAGTTTGCGGGTTCCTGCGGCAGGAGGAATGTCTGTGTGCCTCGGAAAAGGTTGCAGACTCTTGCGGTGCGGATGTCCGAGGAGAAGACATATATCGGGACTGACGGCGCGAAGTGGGATATCTCCCGTGCGGTGAAGCCCGACTTTGTGTAGATGACGATAGCCTGCGCGTTGAGATTCTTTGAAAGATCGACTGCTGAGAATGAAACAGATTCCGCAAGCAGAT
>JAKLDO010000039.1 GCA_022703485.1 bacterium | reverse complement strand
AAATCAAGAGGAACTATGTTCAATTTAGGACATTTCTACTTTGCTCAAAACCGGACATTTCTACTTTGCCTTGACAGGATTTCGAAATATGCTAAATTTCATTTCAATGCGGTGTTAGATCCGCTTTATCGGGGGTGATATGAAAAAACAGATTCCGGTGATCGAATACAGGAAAGACCTTCCCTACACGAGGATACTTCTCCATTTTCCGGGTGGAAGTTCGCTTGAGGATGAGCAGACTTCGGGTTTCGCCCATTTATGTGAGCATCTCGCTTTCAAATTGAGGGTAGGGAACGACGGAATAGCTGAATTTGTCGAGAGCAGAGGCGGCTCCAGCAATGCTTTCACTTCGAATGACCTGATAGTTTTTGAAATAACGATACTCAACAAATTCGTATCCGAAACAGTGACATTCCTTGAAAAGATCTTTGAAAAAGGGTTCTTGACGATATCAGACAGCGATTTTGAAGAGGAGAAAAGGGTTGTCCTTGAAGAGATGGCGATGTACGAGGATGAGCCGATGGAGAACCTTTTCTCAAAAATGATGTACAACCTTTTTCCATCCCACAATTACGGAATGAAGATAATAGGTGAACGGGAGACCCTTGAACCTGCGACAAAGAACGATCTTGCGAAGTTCATGTGTGAAAGGGTCATGAGCGCTCCGTTCCTTGTTCTGGGCGGCGGTTTCGGTGAAAAATGCACGATGTCGCTCGATGTTCCTGACGGTTTTGAAAAGAAACCGCTTCCCGAGTGGAAAAGCACTGATCTTTTTGAAATAAAGCACGACCAGTCCAAGAACTACTTCACAGCAGGGTGGAGACTTCCCCGTCAGGACGGCAGAATGGATGCCATTTTGCGTATGATATACGCCGTGACATACGGAATGGACGGCGGCAGGCTTTATAACGAGCTTGTTTATGAAAAGTGTGTTTTTGATAATCTCAGCGTGAACACAATAGGAGCGGTCGATGCATCAGTGTTCATTCAATCGGCGGCTTTTCCTTCAGGCAAGGCTAAGTGGAGGATCGATAAATGGATAGATGCGTGGGACAGATACCGTTTCACCCAGATGGAGACTGCAAGAGCGAGAGAAGTGCTTCTGAGCAGTGAATATTTCAATTCCGAGGGACTTGGCAATATTCCTGAAATAGCCGGCAAAAGTTATATGCTTTACGGCGACAAGGAAAAGCTCGAGAAGGATTTTTTCTATGAATTCATGCACTTGACGGCTGATGATCTTAACAGGTTCAAGGACGAATATCTTTCTTTCGATAAAATGGTCTTCGGTGTCGCAACGACAGGAAAGTGCAAGCTTGATGTAGATTCTCTGGTGTTCCCTGCAAAAACAAAGGACATTCTGGCTGACGATCACGGCGAAATTACAAGAAAAGGTGTCAAAGGCATCATAAAAAAGCTCAGCGGATCTTCATTTCTCACCTGCTACATGATAAAAAAGAGCGGAACACTTTCAAATATGCCTGGCCGTCCCGGTTCGTTCAAGCTTTTTCTCGATGCGCTCTGCACTTCGGCTGACGGAATGACCCGTGACGAGACCGAATCCTACCTTGACCGTTTCGGGATCACGATGTCACCTGTCTACGGCAACAACACCGGGGGCATCAAGTTCAAAGTACGCGATAATTTCGTGAACGAGGCGATAGACATCATTGCAAAGATATTTGACAACCCGATAAAAGAGGAGGATTTCAATTCCGAAAAGCTCTATTCGCTGTCAAACATATCGCTTCTTGAGGAGGATCCTGCATATCACATAAGAAATGCTGTCCATTACGAGCTCTTTAAAGGCACTCCGTATGAAAATTCAATATCTGGAAGCATCGAAGGGCTGAAAAAGACCTCTTTTTCAGATGTCAGAAAGATAAAAGACAACTTTTTCAGGCAGAACAGCTTTGCCGTGGCGATGGCAGGATCTGTCGACATGGAGATGCTTGCAAAGACAGTGGACAGACTTGCAAGACCGGGATTGAAAAAGACCGGTGCTTTCGATCTGTTTGCGCACGATCTCAATGAAAAGGTCGTCAAGGTTCCGCTGAAAGGGAGAAAACAGACCCATGTAACAAAGGTTTTCAGAGCTCCTGGAGTATATGACGGTGATTTCGAGACGATGAAACTGCTTGAGAACTACATGACCGGCCAGAAATCGCCTCTTTTTCAGGAACTCCGTGAAAAACAGGGACTTGTCTATTCTCTTGATGTGTCCGGAATGGCTGGGATCGTGGGCGGATATGTGCTTTTTTCAGCAATAACGAGCCCTGCAAATACAAAACAGGTCATGGATTCAATAAACAGGGCCATAGACCATGTGATCAAAGGTCATCTCGATGAAGACTATCTTGAAGAGACCAAGAACGGACTTGTGACAGCACATGCAAATTCAGTCGTTAAAAGCAATTTCCATGCGTTCAACATCGCACTTGAGGAAGCGCTCGGGCAGCCTTTCGGGACCTACATGAAACATCCTGATATAATCGGAGCCGTGACAAAACGGCAGCTCACAGAAACATCTCTCAAATGGCTTCACGACGGCTTCTGGATCATCGCCGGGGAAGTGTAAAAGAACCGCATTCGCAATTCAACCGGGCGTAATATCATCTATTAATAAGGATTGGAAAATAATAACAAGCCGGTTTTATTTGTTGTGTATTGCCAACATAATTTTGACTTTGATATTTTAAATTTGTAGGATTTCAACAACAGGATGTTAATTTTATCAAGGAGCTGTTTATGAAAATGAAATCAACTGTTTTTATCATGTTCATTTTCTCCTTATTTCTGGTTTCTTCATGTGAAAAAGGAAAGGTGAAATTCGAGATCAAAGATGGTCAGAAGGGTGGTGCATGTTATGATAACGGCACTTGTGATGACGGTCTTATCTGTGAAAATGATAAATGTATCGAAGAAAAAACAGATTCAGAAAATACCGAAAACGACATTGAAACTGATGAAGACACTGCAAATACGGGTGATACAGGAACAGATGTTGATTTAGATACCGGAAATACAGGTGACACAGGAAATACAGGAAACACCACAACTGATATAGATGAAGGAAATACGGGAAACACATCGGCAGATGATGATTCTGATACAGGAAACACTGGAAATACAGCAACAGATGATGATTCAGACACGGGTAATACAGGAGATGAGAAAAATTATGTGCTGATACCGGATGGCAGTTTCTGGATGGGATCGCCCGATAATGAACCTGGAAGACATACTTACGAAACGCTTCATTATGTTGAAATTACCAAGAGTTTTTATATAGGAAAATATGAAGTGACACAGGGTGAATTCAATACAGTTATGGGATATAACCCCAGTCATTTTTCAAGTTGCGGGAATAACTGTCCTGTTGAGAAGGTGAACTGGCATGAAGCGCTTAAATATGCAAATGAACTTTCTAAACTGAACGGCTTATCTGAATGTTTTGACTGCACGGGAGTGGCTCCGGATTTTACATGTTCTTTGAAAAGTACATATTCTAAACCGCAGGACTGCCTCGGTTACAGATTGCCGACAGAAAGCGAGTGGGAATATGCTGCAAGAGCCGGTACAACTACAGCTTTTTATAACGGAAGTATAACTAGTATAGAAGGCATTGATCCTAATCTTAATGCAATAGGATGGTATAAGGAAAATTCAGATGCAACCCAAATTATTGGGAAAAAAGTTTCAAATAATTTCGGTCTGTATGACATTAGCGGAAATGTGTGGGAATGGGGATGGGACTGGTTCGAAGAAAATTATCCTGCTGGAACTGAAGCTGTTCCGGCAATTGATCCTTCCGGAGCTGAAAACGGTTCCAACCGTATTGTAAGGGGTGGAAGCTGGGACAGTTATGCAAGAAGTTGCAGATCTGACAACCGTGGAAGTTATATACCTACTGATCGCTACAATATACTGGGGTTCCGTGTCGTGCGGACAGCTCCAGTAAATCCTATGGTTCTAATTCCGGCAGGTTCATTCTGGATGGGGTGCAACGAAGGAGTTGATACAAATTGTGAGAATGATGAAAAACCATACCATGGAATTACACTCTCAGCTTTCAAAATTGATAAATATGAAGTTACCGTTTTTCAATATCAGCAATGCATCAATGCAGGTGTCTGCAATAATGGTAATTTAGCGGAGCCTCATTTTCAGACAACAGCAGATATTGAAACATGTAACATTGGAACTGTAAATAAGGAAGATCATCCTGTAAACTGTGTAAGCTGGTATGGTGCAAAATCATATTGTGAGTGGGTTGGAAAAAGACTTCCAACAGAAGCAGAATGGGAAAAGGCAGCAAGAGGCGGATGTGAATTTTATACTAATTGTCAGATCGAAACATATAAGTATCCATGGGGAAATGAGGCTGTGACTTGTGATTATGCTGTGACAAATCAAGGCGGATATGGCTGTGGCACAGATTCAACAATGCCTGTCGGCAGCAAGCCTGCAGGCGTATCTCAATACGAAGCCTTTGATATGACCGGAAGTATAATGGAATGGATGGAAGACTGGTATGCAGATAACTATTATTCATCTTCACCGGCAACTGATCCGCAAGGTCCTGTCAGTGGTACAACCCGTGTTTTAAAGGGCGGTTCATGGGTCAATTCTCAAATTCATCTTAGATCTTCAAGTAGAAACGGTATGGATCCGAAGGTAACATATCACGGCTATGGTTTCCGTTGCGCAAAAAAAATTACTAAATGAAAAAAGGAGAAAGGGTATGAGCACAAAGAATGCAAGTTTTATTACGGGAGAAAAAAAAGACTGGATAGAAAAATTAGAAAAAGACTCAAAGGAAAAGAACCTTGAAATTAAAACGGATGATTTTTTGAGTTATGATGAGTTCATAAAATATTTTGAGAAATTAGAAAAAATTGACGATCATAATTTTATTATTGGAGCAAGCTTTTCATATTCTTGGATGCCAACCATATTAAAAAACTTGAATCCAAGTGAGATTTCAGAGTGTGTTAAAATTTTAAATAGGGTAAAAAAAGGTGCCAAAATTGAATTGAAAGATATTGAAACATTGCAAAAATGTATAAATAATTCGGTGATCGGAGCATCCAAACTTCTGCATTTTGTAAACCCGGAAATCTATCCAATTTTAGATAGTCGAGTGTTCAGTTATATGTTCAGTTATATTAAAGAAAAAAAACCAACTGAAATAAAACCTAAACATTACTCTGATTATATCAGCTGGTGTGAAGAAATAATTAAAGAAAAAGAATTCAATGAAATATATGAAAATGTTAAAAAGAAAATTGGCAAAGAAGGAAAAATCTCAAAAATAAGAGCTCTTGACTTAATAGCATACACTAAGGGAAAAGAACTCTAAAAACTATTCGTTATTCCATTTAAACCAAATCACCTCAATCCTCTTTAATCAATGTCTTGCCCAGATTAACCATAAGAATTCAAAAGTAAGGTCTCATTATTTATGAAAATCAAGCGTTAATTGGTAAACCATCAATCATAACAGCTACTTAACTTGCATCTTCCGTTGAACTTTCGACTTGCATTCCTTTTCTTGAAAATCTAACCCAAATTCGATATATTGAGTCCGTGTTTTAAATCAGGAGCCTAAAATGAATCCGGAAACTGATAAAAAAGAGCTGGTGGAATTTGATGACATTAAAAGCAGGATATTCATGATCCGTGGTGTCCAAGTGATGCTGGATAGTGATCTGGCGAAACTTTATGCTGTTGAAACCAAAGCATTGAATCAGGCTGTTAAGAGAAATTTAAACCGTTTCCCTGAAAAGTTCAGATTTTTACTTTCAGACAGTGAAAAAGATGAACTGGTCACAATTTGTGACCGGTTTGATAAATTAAAACATTCTTCTTTCAATCCATACGCATTTACTGAGCAGGGAGTTGCCATGTTGTCAGCAGTTTTGAAAAGTGAACTCGCTGTAAACATAAGCATTCAAATAATGGAAGCATTTGTTGTAATGCGGCATTCTATTGCAAAAAATGATCTTGTGTTTCAAAGGATTGACCGACTTGAAATAAAACAGGTGGAAAATGATAAAAATTTTGAAAAACTATTTAATGCCCTTGAATCAAAACAACTTCGGCCAAAGCAGGGCGTTTTCTTTGACGGTCAGATATTTGATGCTCATAACTTTGTGTCGGATCTTGTCCGTTCAGCAGAAAAATCCATTGTTCTCATTGATAACTTTGTGGATGACTCTGTTCTCACCCTTTTTTCAAAACGGAAAAGCGGAGTGACACTCAAAATACTCACAAAAAATGTGACAAAACAGCTTCAACTCGATTTTAAAAAATTCAACGAACAGTTCCCTCCTGCTGAAATGCAGGAATTTGACCTTTCCCACGACCGGTTCATGATAATCGATGATTCACAGGTCTATCATATCGGCGCATCGCTCAAAGACCTCGGAAGAAAGTGGTTCGCATTTTCAAGGATGGATTTTAACAGCACATTTAAACTGCTTATGAAAATCAAAAAGAAATTTTTTGTCTAAACCATATTAAATAAGTATTATAACCAGCCAAAATCTTTGGGGAGTGATGCTCAATGGTGAGGATATTTGTTACGGGGATCGGGATCATAAGTTCGATCGGCAAGGACTGTTCAGAGACTAAATCGTCGATAATTGAAGGTCGCGGCGGTCAGACGACTGCAAAATATGTCGAATCAGCCCTTGCTAAGGGTTATCCGCTTTGTGAAGTGCCTTTCAGTAATGATGAGCTTGCTTCGATGGCTGGCGTTTCAAGGGATATTTTCAGGACAAGATGCTCGCTTATGTCAGCTGTAGCGGCCCTCGAAGCGGCAGAGAACGCCAGTATCAGGAAAAATGACGGGATAAGCACAGGCCTTATCTGCGGAACGACCGTCGGCGGAATGGATAGAAGCGAAATATTCTACAGAGAGTTTTCAAAAGACCCTTCAGCCGGAGACCTTAATGATGTCAAGTGTCACGACTGCGGCGACACAGCGGATAAAACTGCGAGGCTTATCGGTGCATGCGATCTCGTTACGACAGTGAGCACAGCATGTTCATCATCAGCCAACTCTTTCATGACAGCGGCAAGACTTCTTAAAGCTGGAATGATCGAAAGAGCTGTCGCAGGCGGAAGCGACGCACTCACATATTTCACAGTCAACGGATTCAACTCGCTCAGGATACTTGACACAGAACCTTGCAAACCGTTTGACGCCTCAAGAAAAGGGCTCAACCTCGGAGAAGGGGCCGCCTATGCCGTGCTCGAAACTGAAGAGACGATGAAAAAAACCGGTAACAAGCCGATCTGTGAACTTACAGGCTGGCATAACTGCGCTGAAGCATATCACCAGACCGCTTCAAGTCCTGAAGGTAACGGTGCCTATGAAGCGATGTCCGGAGCGCTCAGAAAAGCAGGTCTCAAACCGCAGGACATTGACTACATTAACTTTCACGGTACCGGCACAGACAATAACGATGCTTCGGAAAGCACAGCTGTGAAAAGGCTCTTTTCAGATAAGATACCTCTTCTCAGTTCTACAAAAACCCTTACCGGACACACTCTCGGCGCATCAGGAGCCATCGAGGCCGTGATATCAATAATGTCGATAAAGGAGAATTTTGTGCCGGGACATCCCCGGTTCTCCTCGCCGATACCGGAGACAGGGCTTGTGCCGCTAAGCGTAACGGCCGTCAACCGTCCTGTGAGACACATACTTTCGAATTCTTTCGGATTCGGTGGAAATAACAGTTCACTTATCTTTTCGAGGTGCTGACATGGCCGTTTACATCAGAAGCACAGCATCTTTAATGCCTGAAAAAAGTGAAAACGGCAGATCTTTTGTGTGCCCGAAGCCGCAGATAAAGGATTTTATCGACCCGAAAGAATCAAGAAGGATGAGCGCGATAATAAAGAACGGGATATTTGCGGGAATGACCGCATTGAAGAACGCCGGGATAGCGAAACCCGATGCGATAATCACAGGAACAGGGCTCGGATGTCTTTCCGACACCGTAAAGTTCATGTCATCCATCCTCCAGTACAACGAGGAGAACCTCAATCCGGCGCCTTTCATCTATTCCACGCATAACACTGTCGGAGGAGCGATATCGATACTCACTGGATGCACAGGCTATAATGCTACTTTTGTTCACAGAGGAGTCTCTTTTGAAAGTGCACTGCTTGATGCGTATCTTCTGTCAGCGGAATCGCCTGAACTGAACATACTTGCAGGCGGAGTTGATGAACTCACGGACGAGTATGCCGTCATAACCGGAAGAATGGGACTTTACAGGGAATCATCCGTTCCAGGAGAAGGCGCGGCGTTTTCGGTGATAAGCGGCAGTAAGGAAAATGCCGTGTGTGAGATCGCGGCGATGAAAATAGTCCCGTCTTTTGACAAAATAACTGTTGAGAACGCTTTCAGACAGTTTGTTGAATCAAACGGCATAGATCCTTCGAAAACCGTGATATTCACCCCGTTCAACGGTGACAGCGAGTGCGACAACTGGAAAAAGCAGGTGCTCATGCCACACAGCTGGAAGAACATAGTTTCACCCAAAGAACTGACCGGAGAGTTCATGACCGCGGGAGCGCTTTCATTTGCAATGGCATGCGGGCGGGCTGAAAGGTCCGTTCTGGTCTGGAACAGCTTCCTGAATATGGAAAATGCATTTATTTTAATAAAGAATGTTACTGTTTAGCGTAATTTTTATCACGGGCCTTGCATTTATTGTGTGGGCATCCTCCGACATCGGTTCAGGAGTGTTTATAAAAGCGAAGTGCAAAAATGCAGAATTTCCGAAGGGACTTCTCCTGACGTTCGATGACGGTCCCCATCCTGAGAATACCCCTGAAATACTGGATATTCTGGAAAAGAACGGTGTTAAAGCTGTTTTTTTTGTTACCGGGACGGAAGTTGAAAAATATCCTGAGATAGTGAAAAAGATATCGGAAAGAGGGCATCTGATAGGAAATCATTCGTTCTCGCACTCGAATTTTTTTCCGTTCTTTTTTAAAAATACGATACTTTCAGAACTTCAGAGAACAGCGGAAATATGCGAAAAGATCACAGGAAAGAAAATATTCTGTTTCAGACCCCCTTTCGGCGTGACAAATCCGAGGATAGCCTATGCCGCAAAAAAATTGAACTATGTAACTGTGGGATGGTCGGTGAGGTCTAAAGACACTGTCCTGAAGGATAGCGGTATGATATTGAAGAAAGTACTTGAACTTATTAAGGGAGGAGACATAATTCTCCTGCATGATACGGTGGATGGAAGTGTCAAAATGCTTGACAAATTGATAAATCAGTGCAGAACTGACGGGCTGGAGTTCATTGAGCCTGTTAAATTTCTTTCCGGAGAGTGATTTGAAAAAGACATTCATTTTCATAATGCTTATTTTCTCATTCTGTTTCGGCGAAACGGTTCAGACCGCAGAAGTGAAGCAGAACGCAAATGTTGCATTTAAAGAGCTTGCGGCCGATACCGCAAAATGGCAGAAGACCGTTTCTGAGAATACAAAGAAGATAAATTCGATACGGAGCTCGTTCAAACAGGTGAAGAACCTTTCCTTTCTTTCACAGCAGGTCACATCGGGCGGAAAGTTCCTTTTTGAAAAGAACGGCACAGGTCACAGATTGAAATGGCAGTACACTTCTCCTTTCGTCTATACCATACTTATCGACGGTCAGAAAATAACGATGAAGGACGGCAATAAGGTTTCAAGCTTCGACATGAGCTCAAGCAGGGTTTTTGAAGAGATAAATGACATAATGGTGAGATCTCTCAACGGCACGATCCTTTCAGACAGCAGAAATTTCACATTCAGCATAAAAGAGAGCGGCCGCAGTCTGATGATAGAGATGGTCCCTGTCAAAGGAACCCCGCTCAACGAATATTTCAAAAGCATAAAAATGGTGATGGATACAGGTGATTTCACGGTTAACACTCTCACAATGACCGAGTCGAGCGGTGATTTCACTGAACTTACCTTCACTGATAAATCGATAAACGGACACATTGATATCTCGGAGTTCAGAGTTGAATAGATTCCTGATATGCATTCTCATTATTTCCATGCTCAGTTCATGCGTCACACTTCCCTGTACTGACTGCTCTCCGGAGGGAGCATCGGCCCTTGAAATAGGGAAAGCCCCGTTTTCAGACACGGCTTCAGCGCTTTACAGAGTTTCGATAAAATTATATTCAATGTATTTTTCGGGACTTCTTGCCGTTAAAAAGGAAGAGAACGGAAGCTTCAGGATGTCTTTGATATCAGAGACAGGTTTCAAACTTTTCGACATGGAAGTGATAAACGGTGTCGCTGAAATGAAAAATGTGTTCGCCGAGCTTGACCGTCCCGAGGTTATAGAGACTTTCAAAGAGGATTTCTCGACCCTCGTTATCAGCGGAGTTTCCGGCAGGATCTGCAACCGGTACACTTATAAAGCCTCTGATGACATCCTTTTCGCATGTCCTGAAAAGAATGAGATCTCATCAAATTTCCTGATCGACAGGAAAAGCGGAATACTTAAAAGGGTGTGGAAGGCTGAAGACATTGACGAACAGTATTTCGAGATAAATTACGGATACAAGGGGGACGGCTCAATGACACCGGCCTTCATAACTATAATCCACTCGAATGTAAAGCTGAGGATGGAATTCTCTGTTCTGGAGAACAAGTGATGTTCAATGGAACTCTTTTTAAAATGAAAGTTGTCGAAAAGAGTGAAGACCGTTTTCTGTTTGAAGTTTCATTCGACCCGTCCCATGAGGTCTTCAAAGGTCATTTCCCGCAAAGACCTGTGGTTCCCGGAGTTCTTCTCATGCAGGCTGTGAGAGAATGTTTCGAGGATGCGACCGGAGTTGGCGGAAAGATGATAACCGCAGGGGACCTTAAGTTCACAAACCCTGTGGTCCCGGGAGAACCCGTAATGATAGAAGTTTCATCTGTGAACAGAGGCGAAGGTGTTTTCATGATAAAGTCCCGCGGATTTTCAGGCGATACCGCATATTTCAAGATAAATTTCGAACTTAAATAGTGGAGAGAAGAATGAAGATCATCCAGTTATGTATCATTGCGCTGTTATTTTTTGCGTTGTTATCATGCTCATCGGGAAACAGTTCAGAAAGTGACACAGATTCGTCAGTCACTGACATTGAACAGAACGCTGATGCCGATGTGACTTCTGACGGTCAGCAGGAAAATGATGAATCCGTGAGTGACAGTGATTCAGGTAATGATGAAAATGATGTCGAAAATGATGAGGATACAGCTTCAATATGCGATCCCAATCCATGCGATACCGAGGAGAACAGAGCGGCTCACAAAACAAGATGCATGCCTGAGAACGAAGGGACCGAGTATGTCTGTCTGTGTGACACAAGCTACACCCTTTCCGACGGCCTGTGCTGTCAGCCTTTCTCTTCAAATGTCGATGGAAAATGCACTTGCGGCACTTATTATGTCGCACCCGATTACGATCCGGAACAGTGCGTTCCGGAATGTACCGAAGACACGATAGAAGGTCTCAACGGTTACTGTGAAGAGGGTAAAGTGTGCCGTCAGGGCATCTGCATAACCGACTGGTGTCTTGGTTACGAGTGTCCTGAAGACAGTACGTGCTCAATAAAGAACGATGCGGCTTTCTGCCAGTGTGATGGCGGTCTCCAGATGAGCAATGATAAATGCTGCCCTGTGAATTCCACAAATATATCAGGAACTTGCGAATGCAATGAGGGCTACGAGCAGGATGGGACGGAATGCAAGGCCCTTGCATCTAATAAATGTGTTCCCAATCCGTGTGAAGGGAGCGGAAATCCTCTCCACAAAAATACCTGTGTTCTTGATGAGTCTGTTGCAGGTTATCACTGCGAATGCAATGAAAATTATGTTGCTGACGGTGATACATGCTCGCTTATCGAAGTTGATATCTGTCCTGAAGGTCTCCAGTGCCTGAGCGGATACTGCGTTCCTTTCGATCTTTCAAATGAGCAGTGCATTGAAGATGATGACTGTCGTGAATTTCCGGGTGCCACCACGACATGCGCTTCTCCCAATGCGGCTGGCGGAGTCTGCATAGGCTGTTCAGTAGCGAGCGACTGCCCCGGTAACACACAGTGCTATGAAACATACGGAACTTGCGCCCTGATGTGTGATGATGACACGGACTGCCCGTATGGAAAATGCTATAATAATAGCGGAGATGGATACTGCGGTCAGAAGAAATGCTACAGCAATGAAGACTGTTTCGGCGGCTCGATATGCATTGATACAGATGGCGAAGGCGAAGGGATGTGCCAGAGAATTCCCTGCAAAGAGACTGCCTGTTCCAAGACAAATCCAGGCGGAACATGCGAGAACGGCAATGAAGCCTGCATAAACGGCGAATGCGTTTCATCGTGCGACCCCAATCCCTGCAAAGAGATAAATAGAGGGACTTGTGAAATAAAACTGGGAGTTCCGACCTGTATTTGTGACAGCGGTACTTCTGAAGTTAACGGAAAATGCGAACCTGTTACAGTTTCGACATGTCCGGGCGGGCTTGTCTGCTCATCAGGTTACTGTACTGACAAGGACGATGCAGGCTTTGTCTGTGTATCTGACAGCGATTGTGAAGATGCCGACCTTAAATGTTCTCCTCTCCTGCCTTCCGGTACATGTTCAGGATGCACATATCCTTCCGAATGTCCTCACGGCGGAGCTGAAGTATCTGACTGCGTGAGCGGATACTGCCTCAGAAAATGTCTTATTGATGATGATTGCAATGCAGGCATGGCGTGCCTCGGTTCCGGATACTGCGGTAAAAAAGATTGCGGCACTCCTTCAGACTGTCCGTCCGGATATACATGCCTTGCAAGCGGTAAATGCGGAAGAATTCCGTGCAGTTAGATCATCAAATGATAATTTCTTAATATAAATCAAATTTTTTTAATAAAAATCTTGTCCCTAGGGTACTAAACCTCCGATTGACCACAAATTTCGGTAACTCCGGAGGTGAAAATGGTTGCACAGTTCAGATGTGAAATATGCGGCGGCGGTGAGTTTTCTGTTCTGAGAAAAGAGATATACGAAAAGAATGGCGGCGGTTATCATAATTCAGTGTCATTCAAAGGCAACAGAAGGGTTTTCAGATGTTCGGAATGCGGTAAAGTCTGGTGGTGTGATCCTGTAAGCGAGTTCATAAACATTCTTACTGCTGAATCAATTCACAGCGGTATTAAAGTTCCGGCATCGGCATTAAAGACCGGTTAATCAATTATACAAAAAAGGCGCCCTGTGAAAGGCGCCTCATATCTGGGGTGGGAGGGGAATGTGGATAAATCCACGAAATCAATGTTACTTACAAAAAACACAGCGTCAAGCAAAATTCGATAAAAATTAACCATTCGTAATCATTAAAAAATCCAATTCAAACCTGAGAAATGATAAAAAATAGTTGACTAAGCGCAACCTCTTAGTATATTACGCCTCGCTGATGTTCATTACAGTTGAATTCTCAGTATTAAGGTTCCTCGTTAGCTCAGTCGGTAGAGCGGGTGGCTGTTAACCACTAGGTCGGCAGTTCAAGTCTGTCACGAGGAGCCATTTTTTTTGTCTTTTTATATTCAGTACATATCTTCCTGTGTTGACACAGTCGGCTTTTTCTGTTAGCTTCTCCCGTTGTTAATTACTTGGGAAATCATCGGTAATGAACAGTAAATATCGGAAATGTTTTATTCTGCTGACGGTTTTAGCTGTATTTTCGAGTTCTTTCATTTTTAATAACAGCTGTTCTTCCGAAAAAACACAGAAAAGTTCAATGCCGGATAATGGCTCGGGGCAGGATAAAAATGAATCTGCGGAAAAAACAATAGATAATGTTGAATCAGCCGTTGAATCGGAACCCAGCTCAATTCCTGCAGGAAGCAGTCCTGAAGAGATAGAATCGGGCGGTATCGAAGGTAAAGCCCTGCCTGAGGAACCGATAGAGAAGGATAACAGTGCGATGGCGGACAGTGAAGGTTTCATCCACGGCAAGATAATTCCTAACAAAGGGTTTGAGGAGGCGCTGCTTAAACTTCCGGGTGTTCAGCTGTCCCATGCAATGGAGATAATTAACGGAATAAGGGAGTATGTCGACCTCAGCCAGATCAAAGCGGGCGAGGATTTCAAGGTCAGACTTTCAAAAGAAGGAAAGGTGGAAGAATTCGTTTTCTACCCGGACATAATTACATTCCATATCCTTAAAAGAGATCCTGCGGACGGCAAACTTAAATATTCCTCAAAGATAATGCCTACTGAGAAAAGATACAGAATAATTGAGGATGAGGTGATAACGACGCTTAATCAGGCGCTTATCGACAGGGAGGATGTGACAAGGAACATCCGTGCTGTAACCAACGGAATACTCGAATGTATTGTAAGCTTTAATACAGATGCCAGAAAAGGTGATAAATTCAGGATACTTGTGGAAGACAGATTCTATAACGGACAACTTGTTACCGGTTCAAAGATAATATATGCTTCATATGAGGGTAAGAGGGCAGGCTTCCACGAGGCTTTCAGATTTGAGGATGCAGATCCGAAATCGGCTTTTAACGCCCATTACACAAAAGAAGGAAAAGCGCTGATCCCGAGTGCAATGAGACTTCCGGTTGACAGAGTTCATGTCACGAGCCCTTTCGGAATGAGAAGACATCCAGTTACCGGTGCGAGAGCTTTTCATAACGGTGTTGATTACGGCGGTCCTGTAGGCTCTCCGGTGTATTCTGTGGCTCCCGGCAAAGTGGTGGAAGTAAAGACCACGGCTTACGGCGGAAAGCAGATAACCATCAGGCATCAGGATAATTCCGAGACATATTATCTCCACCTCCACGGTTTTCTTGTGAAAAGCGGTTCAAAAGTGGGTCCGAGACAGAGGATAGCTACGATGGGTGCATCCGGAAGGGTCACCGGACCGCATCTTCATTTCGGGATAAAAAGTCCGAAAGGGGAATGGCTCAATCCTCTGAAAAAGAGAATGATCGCAACTCCTCAGCTCGGAGGCGAGAAATTCAATGTGTTCAAAGGCCAGATGAAAGATATAACAGCGCTTCTGAACGACACCGCAAAATATCAGGAATGGCTTAGAAAATATGATGAAGGTCCTCAGCCGGAAGGTTTCTATGAGGAGTACGGTCTATAATCTTTTTTCCATCCAGGAAACTATATCCTTGAAAAGCTGGTCTCTTACTGAAGGCTCATTGTGAAGTTCGTGTCTGAGTCCGGGATATATTCTTTTATTGACATCCTTGATGCCGGCTTTTTTGAAAGCTTCATATGCTTCATCAACTTTCTGACCGTTAAGTCCGACAGGGTCCTGATTTCCTGAAAAAAGGAAAATCGGCATATATTTCGGAATCTTAGCTATGTTGGACGGTTTTTCCATCTCAACGATCATTTCAACAAGGTCACAGTAGAATGCGCTCGTGTTAACATGATTACAGAGCGAATCGGCAAGAAACTCGTCAGCGACTTTCGGATCGGTGCTGAGCCAGTCATAGTCAGTTCGCCTAGGTTCAAAGGCTTTATTGAACTCATCCATACCTTCTTTCTGGAGTTTCGGCATCTTTTTTTCAGGGTCGACAAAGAATCTGAGCAGGAATGCAAGTATCCTGTTGAGGATTTTGCGGTATTTTGTAAAGCCGCCTGTTCCTGAAAGCAGAACTCCGCTGTATTCATCGCAGTTCGAGAATATGTAGTTCCTGACGATGAAAGACCCCATGCTGTGCCCGTAGATGAACATTTTTTTGCCCGGAAAATCCTTTTTCATTATCCTGGTGAGCATACAGATGTCATCAAGAATTTTATTAAGACCTTCTTCGTTTGCAAAATGACCCCGAATTCCCCTCTTTGCAGTAAGTCCATGTCCTCTGAGGTCTATACCGTAAACGGCGAAACCTTTTGAATAAAGAAATTCAGCAAGCAGTTTGTGCCTGCCGATGTGTTCATTCATGCCGTGAACGATCTGGATTACAGCTTTTACTTCACCTTCCGGGATCCATTTGGCAACTGCGATATCAGTCTTATCGTTTGAACGGAATGAAAATCTCTGCGGCATTTCTAATCCTCCCATTTGACAGATCTTGAAACAGCTTTCAACCAGTTCTTATATAGCAATATCCGTTCCTCAGAAGTCATCTTCGAGCCGAAAGTACGGTCTATCCGCCAGTTTTTTGATATTGACTGTATATCTTTCCACAGTCCTGTATGAAGTCCTGCGAGATATGCGGCTCCCAGAGCGGTAGTTTCTGTTATGACCGGTCTCAGTACCGGCACATTAAGGATATCACTCTGGAATTGCATGAGAAAATTATTGGCGCATGCCCCTCCGTCAACCCTTAGTTCGTTCAGACTGAGGTTGCATTCATCGTGTATGGTCTCAAATACATCTTTTGTCTGATATGCAATTGATTCAAGCGAGGCGCGGATTATGTGATCTTTTCCTGTTCCCCGTGTGAGACCGGTAATCGTTCCTCTTGCATACATGTCCCAGTAAGGTGTTCCGAGGCCGACAAATGCCGGAACTATGTAGACTCCGCCGTTATTCTCAACTTTTGTAGCAAAATATTCGCTGTCGCGTGCACTGTCGATCATCTTAAGTTCGTCTCTGAGCCACTGAATGACGGCTCCTCCAATGAAAACAGACCCTTCCAGAGCATAAGTCACTTTCTTTCCGATCTTCCATGCGACTGTGGTGAGAAGTCCTTTTTCGGACCTTACGATCTCGCTGCCTGTGTTCATCATCATGAAGCATCCTGTTCCGTAAGTGTTCTTCGCCATTCCTTTTTCAAAACAGGTCTGTCCGAAAAGTGACGCCTGCTGGTCGCCTGCTATTCCTGTCACGGGGATTGAAGTTCCGTTCAGAATAGAGTCGGCAGTAGCTCCGAAGAACCCGCTTGAAGGGAGAACCTCCGGTAGTATCGATCGCGGAATATCCAGTTCTTTTAATATCTTATCGTCCCATTCCATTTTTTCGATATTGAAGAGCATAGTCCTCGATGCGTTTGATACATCTGTTGCGTGAACCTTTCCACCTGTGAGGTTATAAAGGAGCCAGCTGTCTATCGTTCCGAACATAAGTCTGCCTTTTTTTGCGTCATTTTTTGTCCCGGGGACATTTTCGAGTATCCATTTTATCTTTGTAGCTGAGAAATATGCATCAAGGACAAGCCCTGTAGCTTTGCGGATATATTTTTCAAGCCCTTTCTCCTTTAATTTCAAGCACATGTCGGCGGTCCTTCTGCACTGCCAGACTATTGCGTTGTAGACGGGTTTACCGGTCTCCCGGTTCCATACCACGGTCGTTTCACGCTGATTGGTTATGCCGATAGCACCTATTTCAAGCGGGTCGATGCCTGAAGTTTTCACGACATCCCTTATCACTGCAAGCTGAGTGTTCCATATTTCAAGCGGATCGTGTTCAACCCAGCCCGGTTTCGGGTATATCTGACGGAATTCCTTTTGCGACGAGCCGATAATGTTACTTTTCCTGTCAAAGATTATCGCCCTTGAACTTGTCGTACCCGCATCTATCGCCAGAATGTAGTTTTTCATGGTTTCTCTCCAAAAATAAGGTCGAAAAATGATAGCAGATAAAACATTATTGTAAAATTTTGCAAGATTACTAAAATCAGACAGTTCAGGCATTTTTTTACGGATTGGAGGATTTTAATGAAAAAGAATTTGTTGTTCTCACTGTTATTTCTGGCATTGACAATGTTTATTTCATGCGGTGATGATACAAAAACATCTGACAATGACGCTGACGATAATTTGACAGACGATTCTCTGATCGACGATGTCGTCAATGATGAAGATATTGCGATAATTAATCATTATGCAGGTTCAGGTTCTAAAGGAGATCTCATTACTTTTGAGATCAACCAGACAACAGGAACTTACAAGACTTTCAACGAAACTACTGAAGTGGAAAGCTCGGGCAGTTATGAAGTTTTGAGCGAAGAACTTGCAGGGATGTATAAGATCACCGACGGAAGTGACGCCTTTTATGCTGTTGAACTTAATGATAAAATAATTGCCGCAAATTTTGATACCGGAAATGCAGATAACACAATTTCATTCGGTGTGACGAGCGAAACCGATTATGCTGGAAATATTTCAGCAATTGCGGGCAGTTATGTCTATATTCACATCAGCGCTCAGCCAGTGAACGGTGAAGAGGATATAAAAGAATGGGGCATTTACTCGGTAGGAACCGATCAGTCAGTGATAATAAAGGCTTATGCAACAGCTCCGGGAAGTGTGAGCCAGATGGAGGCTTTTGCACCGGAAGATTTTGATACACCGCTTCCTCTGACAGCCGGCGATATAACCGGAAACTGGAAAAAAAGTGAAAGTGATGAACTGAGGATGGAGATAAACCTTGATGGAGTCGGAGCGCCGCTGACAGGGTTTGCAATGACTGAAAATGACAGGTCTGTCATGGTAATAGATATGGGTACTGGTAACGGATTTATTCTGGGATTTAAAATCGAAGACACTCAGATAGCTGATATTGCTGGTGAATATAAGTTCATTAATGTCTGGAATGATGATAACGGCGAAGGCAGAAGTGCCGGAAAAGTTGTCATAGATCCTGAAGGAAAAAGCTATTTTTCTCACTTGGCTCTTACCGGAGTTATATCAACAGGCGAATTTGAGAATATCGAAAAATGTCCGAATATTGGAAACATGTACTACGGCACAACGACCGAAACAGACGGCGTAAATGTTGTTAACGAGAAGATCTATTTTGTAGTTCTCGGTGATATGTTCATGGCTTTCGGTTTCAGAACAGATAATGAAAAATTCAGCTTCGCCTCTTACGCCGCAGGTGCAAAAATATAGAATTACACTTGATAATCAAGCACTTGCGCTATACTGCAAGATGATGGTATTTATTGGCTATTGTTTGCAGTATGGAGCAGAGTATGAGTTATAATTTATTTCTTTATTTCAATGGTTCCGTCTTTGAATGTTATTTTGAACGATTCGGAGATGTTGAACGAGGCAAGTCTTTTAACTGTATGACTTTGCTGGTTGATTATTGCAAAACCGCGGTCAAGCGGGCTTAACGGGTTGTTCTTTTCGAGTTCCATCTGGATGTACGACAGTCTTTCAAAATTACGGAAAAGTATTTCAGAAACGGCGTTATTCGCTGTCATGAGAAGTTTTTCAGTTCTGTGAAGTGAGCTGTTGATGACCTCTGACGGATTTTTTAGCGAAAGCACAAGGTTGTCAAGATACATGCTCCTGGTGTTAAGTACCGATTCTATTGACCTTCTGGCAGAATGAACGGAGTTTTCAACTCCCTGCATGATGGATCTGCTTTCTGGAAATATCAGTTCCGCCGCCGCTGTCGGAGTAGGGACTGAATAGCTCGCCGCAAGGTCAAGGACCGTTGAATCGGTGTCATGCCCGACCGCACTTATCACAGGGACGGGGAAAGCTATCACGGCCCTTGCAAGTTCTTCTGAGTTGAAAGCTTCAAGATCCTCTTTCGATCCGCCGCCTCTTCCGATTATGACAGCATCGATATCAAGCCCGTCGAGCCTTTTTAAAGCTTTTATCAGATCAAGATGGGCATCTTTCCCCTGAACTGAAGAGGGTGACAGAATGATCTTTGCCGGAGGGAACCTTTTCCTGGATACAGTTATTATGTCATGTATCGCGGCACCGTTCTCTGAAGTTACCACCGCTATTGTTTCAGGGTAATCAGGCAATCTTTTCTTGTGGATCTCATCAAAAACACCCTCATTCTTCAGCTTTTCCTTGAGCATTTTCAACTGCATAGCCGCAAGACCTTCACCGGACGGGATTATCAGGCTTGCGATCAGAGTTATTTCTGATCTGGGCTCATAGACAGATATTTTACCGTAAACAATATACTCGCTGTCGGCCTTTATCTCGGCATGGTTCAGTTTCTGCTGGTTTTTAAAAAGAGCGCATCTTATCTGTGATTCACTATCCTTCAAAGTGAAATAGATATGCCCCGAATAGGCTCTGCTAAGGTTCGTGAGCTCTCCCCGTACTGCGACAAAGCCGAAAGCTCCCTCGACAGCATTCTTGAGATCTTTTACGAGAGTTGATACCGGAACTGCAAATTCATTCATTATATGACTTTTTTCAAGGCTTTCATTTTAATGACATTCGGGATGTTCCTGCTTTTTGCGATCTTTTTAAGGTCGTTCATTCTGATAACATCAAGCAGTGCTAAAGCCGTTTTTACAGGAGTTTTCGGATTCGTTACAAGCGCAAGTTTCACCTGATAGCTCTTGCTGAGATTTTTTGTGTTTGCTATGTATGATATGATCTCAAGAGGCATTGCGGCTTCGGAAGCGACGGAGGCGACCTCTTTTTCTGTAATCCTCGGATTTCCCAGAACTGCAAGTGCAATCTGTTTTCTCGGATCTTTTATCAATATCTTTCTAATTTCAAGATTACCCATTGTTGCCAGTTTTATTTTCTGTCCTATTGTCATGTCCTTTAGCATCTGTACTATGGTTTTTCTTCTTTCCATCATATCGTCAGCACTGAGACCTTCAAATGCTTCATCTGAAAGGAGGAAATCTGGAAAGTCAAAGTTCTCGTTTCCCAGAATTACGACATCTTCATCACCTTCGAACGGTGATATCACAACTTCTTCCTGTTTCTCCTCCTCGACAAGCTCCGGAGCCGCCTGTCTGACATCATTTTCTGTGAGATACCTTAACTGCTCACTGTAAAGATCGATAAGAACAGCACTGGTTGAAGAGAAGAATGTCGAGAATTCCTCTTTTTTAGGAAGCGAGAAAAGTATGAAATCCTTATGCGTTATGAGCGTTTTCCAGAATTCCTCATCAGCGAGGCTGACATAGGTGAGTATCCAGTCGGGCTGAAGTTTTCCGGTGTTGAGAAGGGTGATTATCAAAGAAGCATCTTTTCTGTCGCCGGCAAATCTTGTAAGAGCCATTGCAGATTTTTCGCTGATATCCGCCGGAACATTTTTCCTTACTTCGACATTTGAATAGTTCCTCAGTTTGTCGCTTGCTTTATGCCAGACAGCTTCGTCATCGTCTCCGCAGAAAGCTATGACGGCTTTGAGGAATTCATCCGCCGTGATGGGAAGCAATCCGTCAAGTACTGCAAGTTTCTGAGGAGTAGATTTCGCCAGTTTCCACATTATTTCTTCTCCCTGTTAAATCCCGCGATGATGTTCAGTCCTTTCAAAGTGAGGTCCCTGTCGAATTCGTTGATGTATTTTGATGCCGTGGTTATGGCACCGGCAAGCCCGCCTGTCGCTATGATCTTAGGCTTGAAGTTTATTTCTCTGAGCGATTCCTCTATTACACGGTCGACCATTCCGACAAATCCGAAGAATACGCCGCTCTGAAGTCCTTCAAGAGTGGTCTTTCCGATCGCGTGTCCCGGTCTATCCAGCTCGAAGCGGGGAAGTTTTGCTGTCCGCTGTGACATTGCCTCCATCGAGATCATAATGCCGGGCATTATGGCTCCGCCTATGTATTCTTTCGCCGGGGTTATTATGTCGAGGGTTATTGCTGTTCCTGAATCGATTATAAATGAACCTTCAGTGAAAAACCTTGCCGCAGCAGCAGCATTGGCAATTCTGTCAGCGCCTACTTCATAAGGGTTCGTCACTTTAAGTTCGATCCCTGAGTTCAGAGTGTGCCTTATAAATATCGGTTTTTTATCGAGAAATTCTATCGAGAACCTTTCCCACACATGGTTTAGCGGAGGGACGACCGAGCCGATGACACAGCATCCGATATCATCTATTTCTATTTTGGAGAATACCATGAGCGAATGTATCTTGGAAGTGATATCATCGACAGTCTGATTCTTATCGGTAGCTATACGCCATCTTTTTACAAGAATGTCGTTCCTGTAAAGTCCGATGACGGTATTGCTGTTACCTATGTCAACTACGAAGTTCATTTATTTCCTTCCGTAAAAATGAGTAAGCGCTTTTATCATGTAGTAGTGATCGTGTGTTCCTGCTGTTTCTCTGATTGAGTGCATTCCCCACATCGCATTTCCTACATCAACCGCCTTTATTCCGAGGGCGGCACTGCTCATCGGGCCTATCGTGCTTCCTGAAAGGACATCCGACCTGTTGGCAATTTTCTGGCACGGAACACCAGCTTCAGCGCATATCTGCTCGAATTCGGCACAGCTCTGTGCAGTTGTGGCATATTTGAATGATGAGCTGAACTTGATGACCGGTCCTCTGTTCATGAAAACTGTATATGCAGGATCGTGCTTTTCAGGGAAGTTGGGATGCTGTGTGTGCGCTCCGTCGGCACTTATCATGAAGCTTTTGGAAAGTGCGACAAATATATCGTCACGGCCTGTCGAGGTTACTGCGACAATTCTGTCAAGGATCGTTCTTGTAAAGGATGAATCGGCGCCCATCAGTGTTTTTGAGCCGATCTCTTCATTATCAAAGAATGCGGCGACTGTGGTGGCTTCGGGGTTTTTCACTTCGATGAAAGATTCGAGTATCGCATGGCACATGGAAAGGTTGTCGATCCTTCCCGAACTTATCAGCGTATCGTCATTTCCTGCGAAAGAGCCTTTCTGGAGGTCATACACGAAAATGTCCATCGCGCCGATATTCTCGATCTTCTCTTTCAGTTCAGCCGCGATCATCCCTTTCAGCACATTTTTCGCCTCCGGATCGGTTGATATCACAGCCTGAAGGTGATTCTGGGGGTTGAACTCGAAACCTTTGTTCACTTCGCGGTTCATGTGGATAGCAAGGCTCGGAATGAGCGCTACAGGTCTGTCAATGTTTACGAGTCTGCTTTCGTACCCTTTTTTAGTTTTAACCATGACACGGCCCGCTATGCCGAGATTTCTGTCAAGCCATGAATAGACGATCGGTCCGCCGTAGATCTCTGTCGTCACTCTGATGCATCCAGCCGACCTGTTCTCTGCGTTCTCCTTTATCTTCAGAAGAGGGCTGTCAGTGTGGGCTCCGGCTATCCTGAAACCGGAATCGACAGGTTTTTTCTTCCCGGTCACAAAAGCCACTACCGATGAATCATTCCTTTTCACAAAGTATTTTCCGCCCGTCTTGAGCTTCCACGATTCACACTCGCAAAGCTCTTCAAAACCGTTCCTGATCAATGTTTTCTCAATGTTTTCAGCTGCATGGAACGCAGTCGGCGACTTGTCAAGGAAATCAATAAGCGACTTTCCAAGGTTTCTGATCTCAGCCTTCATAACAACCTCCGGTCAAAGTTAAAAAAACAATCCTCATTTGTACTATAATTTTAAAACTAATTCAATTTTAAGTTGTTGTCAGAGTATAATTTGCATTATTGTCGGATTTCGCATATTATAATTTGTAAAACTTGGTGTTTTTGCAAACTATGATTGGAGATGTTATGGAAAGGGCGCTTAATATTCAAAATCGGCACTGGTTTTCCGGAAGATATGAAAACTTCCTCAGCCGGAAGCTGCTTGCTGTGGCTCTCAAACGGTTTGCTCTAAAGGAAATGCTTGTGCTTACCGGTATTCGCAGGAGCGGTAAATCCACTATATTCAAGCTGATAATAAATAAACTGCTTGATGACGGGATTCATCCCGGAGCAATACTGAGTGTCAATTTTGATGATCCTTTTTTTGTGGAAGTGTGTGAAGACCCCCGTAATCTTGAAACAATAATTGAAACAGCCGAAAAACTTACAGGCCGCAAGATAGAATATGTCTTTTTTGATGAAATGCAGCAGGTGAAGAACTGGGAAAAATATCTTAAAAGCGCGTATGATTCAGACCGTTTCAGGAAAATTTGTATTACCGGTTCAAATTCATCGCTCATGGAAGGAGAATATGCAACGCGACTTTCAGGCAGATACATTGTTCAGCAGGTTTATCCATATTCATTTTCAGAGCGGCTCGAACATTGCGGAATCAGCACGGTTCTATCTCTTTACGACCGTAAAAGCGAAGCGCTTTCAATAGTGGATGATATGCTTGAGTATGGCGGGTATCCTGAAGTAACTGCCTGTAAAGATAAAGATATGCGTCGTGATATTGTTCTTTCATATTACGAAACAATTATTCTTAAAGACTGCATTGCAAGCAGTACAGTGCGTGAAGTAAAGAGCTTCAGGCAGCTTGTTCATTACATTCTTTCAAACATATCATCACTTTACTCTTACAGCTCACTTGCAAGCCGGCTTGATGCTTCAGATATGAGCTTGAAAGAATTTGTCCGGCTTCTGGAGAGGAGTTTTCTTATTACCGAAGTCCCGCTTTTTTCATACTCAGTTGCTACACAGACACGGAATAAGAAAAAAGCATATTGCATTGATAACTCATTTCCGGCGAATGTATCTTTCCGCTTTTCCGCAAATAAAGGCAATCTTTTTGAGAACCTCGTCTTTACAGAACTGAAAAAGCAGAATTACGAAATATTTTATTATGCCGATGGGAAAGAGTGCGATTTTATAATAAGGAAAGATAATGAATTCAAGTCGATACAAGTGTGTTATGAATTAACAGATGAAAATAGAAACCGTGAAATATCAGGTGCGGCAAAAGCGTTTTCTGCACTGAAAACAAGTGAAAACATTGTTATCACATATAATCAGGAAACTGAAATAGACGGAATAAAAATAGTCCCGTTCTGGAAGTATTTTTCCGGAATTTGAACAGCGGTAAAGTGCACTATAATCAATCTTGACAGTTTCTATTCCGATAACTTCCTGACAAAGAAGGGTACGAGTTCTTCGTTCGATGGGTCTGTGATGTTGAGTGCCGGGGCGTAGAAAACGCCGTCGAGCCCCTTTTTTTCCGCTTCATCTTTGAGTGCTTTTGCGTGGTTGGGGTGGTGGAGCAGTGCATAGAGGTCTGACGGACTTCCTGCATTGTTGTAGCCGTTGCTGACATAGATCTCGGGATCGTCCGGTGTCATGAGGTCAAGCATGTCAACACTGTCACGGTACGCCGTTATTGCAGGGGTATAAAGCTCATTAAGCGACGAAATGCCGTAAAATGAGTATATCATAGAGCCGAAACCGAGGTTTACGACCGTCTGAAGGGTTATGTTGAAAGGTTTTAGTATCTCCGTCTCCCACCGCACAAGGTCGTAAGTAGCCTGAGTTTCAAGAGCGGCGATGGCGGATATCCTTGTAGATTCGCGAAGAACGGGGTCAGAGTTCAGAGGATCGGCCATGTCTTCATTGAAACCTATCCACAGACTCGTCCCTCCGCCTGCCGAAAAGCCGTACATCGCGATCTTAGTTTTATCCACATTCACCATTCCTGCATTGTATCTCATGAACTGCAAAGCCCTTTTGCAATCGGACATCGGTTTTATGACACCCTCTTTATCGTCATTTGCGAGAAGCCTGTAGTTTATCGTTGCAAAAGCTATTCCGTTCTGAAGCAGAGCCCTTATCACAAAAGGACCTCCGGCATTGTAAGCCTCGCTTTTATCTCCTCCGGTAAAACCTCCTCCATGGACGAAGATCACAAGCGGTGACGGTGCGGAAGTCTCAGGAATGAACACATCAAATGAGTTCTCGGGCTCAGTCCCGTAAGCAATATCGGCATAGAACCTTGCCGGGATGCCTTCAAGATCGATCGGAGAAGGATCTGACGGAATTATCACCACATCTTCATCAGCAGATTCATCTTCATCCGGTGCGCTGTCAGGCTCGATATCGGTCATTTCGTCATCATCACTTTGAATGAGATCATCATCAACAGTTTCATCCGCCTCCGTTTCATCCGCCTCCGCCAAGGCGTCGTCGGACAAGTCATCGGATAAATCGCCGGACAAGTCGCCGGACAGGTCATCAGTCACTTCATCGGCATCATTTGTGTCGGAAACCGGAACTTCTCTGATGGACCTGACACAGCCGGCGAAAAATAAAAATAATATCAAAACAGATAGATAGAGAAAAACTCGCATGAGCCTCCGGTAACAGCAGTTAACTGATATTTTGACGCATTTGAAGTGAAAAAGTTTTTCAGAACATCAATCTTTGTGTTTTTTCCCGGATTTGCCGTAATCGTTCTTTTTCGGCGGATGTTTCTTGTCGCCTTCTTTTGGTTTCTTGTGGAATTTATCGCTGTCTTTTGAATAAGGCGGCTTTGAATCCTTGAAAGGTTTATGTTCTTTGTAAGGTTTTTTATCGTCGCTCTTTTTCCTGTCATCAGCCGGTTTTGCACTGTATGGCTTTTTATCGTCGCCGTATTTTCTGTCGTCGCTGTGTTTCCGGTCAGAATGGAACTTTCTGTCAGATCCGCCTCTGAAATTTCTGTCACGGTGACTTCTGTTCCCGCCGTATCCGTACTTTTTAAAGTTGTCCTTGTCTTTCTGGATAAGCTGTCTGAGCGCTTTTTCAGTAAAACCTATCTGGTCGGGACCTGTCGTCTCGTCATCACCAAGAAGCATCGAAGCAAGTGCAACCGCAAGTGATTTAAGGTCCATCTCCTTTTCAAGTTTCTCGACAAGTGCAAGTCCGTCCTTGTCGGGAGTGGAATCCGAGATCTCTCTTGCAAGTCTGTTTATCTTTTCAGCTTTTATATCTTTCAAAGTCGGTATCACTTTAAGTTCAATTGTCGAACCGACGCTCTTTTCAATGCGCTGGATCGTCCTGAACTCTGAAGGTGTTACGAGAGTTATCGCCATTCCTTTGTGTCCCGCTCTGCCGGTCCTTCCGACCCTGTGAATGTACATCTTTGCGTCAAAAGGCATGTGATAGTTGAAAACATGGGTGACATCGGCGACATCAAGTCCTCTTGCCGCCACATCGGTCGCGACAAGAATGTCGATAAGCCCTTTTCTGAAGCTTGTCATCACCTGATTTCTCTGTGCCTGCTCCATATCGCCGTGAAGCGCTTTCGCATTGTATCCTCTTGCGCCGAAATAAGTACTGAGCTTGTCGACCTCAAGTTTGGTCCTGCAGAAAACTATCGCCTTTTCAGGGTCCTGGTCCTCCATCAGCCTGATGACCGCCATTTCTCTTTCGTGTTCTTCGATGACATAATAGCACTGACCGATATCGATGTTCGTCGATTCGCCGGTCGTCATCGCCCTTACGAAAACAGGTTCATGCAGAATTTTCTGTGCAAGTCTCCTTATCGGTTCAGGCATGGTCGCGGAAAAAAGCATTGTCTGCCTGTTGTCTGGAAGGAATGTGAATATCTCCATTATGTCGTCAAGGAATCCCATGTCGAGCATCTCGTCAGCTTCATCAAGAACCACTGTAAACGGTTCATTTATCTGGATTTTTCCCGATTTCAGCATGTCAAGCAGTCTTCCCGGTGTCGCGGCAAGGACCTGTACACCATTTTTAAGTATCTGAAGCTGTCTCGAGTATGAATGCCCTCCGAGGATCGTGCCTGTCCTTATTCCGGCGAACTTACCGAGCCTGTAGATCTCATCGCTTATCTGTGCGGCAAGCTCTCTGGTCGGAGTTACGACAAGCAGTTCTATTCCGGCATCTTTTTTCATATTGTTCATAACCGGAAGCCCGAAAGCGGCGGTTTTTCCTGTGCCGGTATGTGACTGGGCTATTACATCTTTTCCTTTTAAGATCAAAGGGATGACCTGTTCCTGGATCGGGCTCGGAACTTTAAAGCCGGCTTCGCGTATTCCTTCAAGTATCTCTTTTTTAAGTCCGAAAGATTCAAATGTGACCTGTGCGGGATTTTCTTTCATAATTCATCCTGTAAATAATTAAAACAATTAAAAGAACGGGCTTTTAAACTACTTATACATCACGATTTGTCAAAGGTTATTTTCACTTTATCCCTTAAAACTTTACAATGGGGTACAACTAAATAAAATGCACAAGGTTTAATTATAAGGGGGATCCTGTGTCCAGATCTGCACTCGTGACATTAATTTCGATACTGCCGTTTTTACTGGTCTTTTCCTGCGGCGGACCTGCGAGCTATTCAACGCCGATAGTCAATTCAGGCGATATCGTCCAGAGCGACTGCATTGATTTTGAAGGGACAGAGCCGCCATCTGAAGAATTCACTGCGAAAGTTTCAGGCGGAGACATACTTGTCACCCATTCCAACATCCTTGCTCCGCAGAACACGGTAATGGGGCTCATTGATGCTGACGGCGAATATACCTATGACGGCAAGTTCAATTACTACTATCTTGAAGGCGGCGAGGAGTACATAACTCTTTCTGAAAAGTTCAGATATTCATCCTCTGCAAATAACTGTCTGTATTCATTGCAGATAAGGATAACAAATGTGTCGGGCGGAATATATGACCTGATGCTTTTTGACGATCTTGGAAAACTTTCGTTCAGCAAGGAAGTAAGGGTAAGATGAGTTCAGGAAAGATCGTAGTTCTCAAATTCGGAGGATCATCATTAAAGGACGATTCATGCCTTCAGCGTGTAATTTCAATAATAAGCGACAGGATATCATCAGGTTATAAAGTTGTCACAGTAGTCTCCGCAAGGGGAAAGACAACGGAATCACTGCTTTCAGATGCTAAGAACTATGCTCCTGAAGGAAATCCCAGAGAGTTCGACATGCTTCTCACGACGGGTGAAAGGGCGAGTGCCGCACTTGTAGCGATGGCGCTATCATCAAAAGGGATTCCTTCAATATCGCTGACCGGTTCACAGGCAGGCATAATCACTGATGACAACCACACCAACGCAAGGATAATAGAAATACGGCCTGACAGGGTTTTTTCCGCTCTTAACGACGGACTGACCGTGATCGTCGGCGGATTCCAGGGTGTCAGTTTCAAAAAAGAGGTAACGACTCTGGGAAGGGGCGGAAGCGACACGACAGCAGTAGCTCTTGCCGCGGCGCTTGATGCAGAACTTTGTGAAATATTCAGTGATGTCGACGGAGTCTACAGTGCAGATCCTGCAAAAGTGCCTGATGCATATAAGATCGATGAGCTCAGTTATCAGGAAATGCAGGAGCTGTCTGAGTCAGGAGCGCAGGTGCTTCATTCGAGGGCAGTCGAGTTCGCCAAGTTAAAAGGGATAGCGATACACTGCAAAAGCACATTTGAACCGGCAAATCCGGGAACGGTGATCCGCGGTTTTGAAAAAAGGGAAAAAATAAGAATGGCCGGAGTGGCGTATGAAAAGAATGCCGTTCTGATACATGCCTATGAAAATGATGCAAGAGGCCTCGGCACGATACAGGATGTTCTGACGATATGCCGTGAAAGGAGCTCATCGGTGAAACAGATCTCGTTCCATAAAGGTTACAATAACTGCATGGTCGGAAGTTTCATTCTGTCCCGCAAGGAGAACTATGCCTGTGATGCTCTGATCGCCGACCTGCTGGAAAGATTTGGATCAAGTGTAATGGTCTTTGAGAATATTTCCGCCGTTTCCATAGTAGGAGAGGGGATAAACGACAGACCTGACACACTCATTGAACTTATAAAAGCTATGAAGGAAAGCGGCGTCGCTCTTTCGGGATTCCATACAAGCTCGTTCAGAATAAGTTTTCTAATTGATACAGAGGATCTTGAAAAGTCGCTGAACATTCTGCATAAATACTGCGCCGGATAATTAGACGGGTCTTTAAATCCTAAATCGTTCGATTCTAAATTTTTACTGACTCTAGTCTGAGGTTTGTG
>JAKLDO010000038.1 GCA_022703485.1 bacterium | reverse complement strand
CATTTTGTGCATGTAATAAAGTGCCGGGTTACCTTCATATTCCTTTGTCTCGACCCTTCTCGCTTCGGTGGAATAATACTGCTTTCCGGTTTCATCTTCATAAACATAGTCGGCATAGTTGTTATATTCCCTTTTTATCGAACCGAAATGGTGAGTTGAAAGATATTTTATATCAAGATTCAGATCGAAAGGATCTTCTTTGTCAGCCGAGCTCGCCGCATCGGTGACATCAGCCGCGGACAGTTGAACGAAAAACATTCCGAATATGAGAACTGATAAAACCTTTTTAAACATGAACATCCTCCGGAATCCAATTTGTTAGAGTATAGAAAATGTGGTTTTGGTAGTCAAGTTTTAGAGGTTTTATTGTTTACATTATAAAAGGGACTGCTGCTGCAAGTGCGAGCACATATATAGCAAAAGGATAGAGAGCTGTTTTCCGTATCATGAAAACAAGGAATTTCAATGAAAGCAGACTCGCAAGAAAGGCTGCTATAAAGCCGGCGGCAAGGACAGCTGTGTCAATATTTCCAAGTGCTCCATCGCCGGATTCCATAACAAAAGCCCCAAGTATTGCCGGGATCGAAAGCATGAATGAATATTCCACAGCCTTGTCGCCAGACAGTTTACGCATAAGTCCTGCCGATATCGTCGAACCGGACCTTGAAACACCGGGAAGCACGGCAATGCCCTGAAAAAAGCCTATGAAAAGCGCATCACGGAACGATATCTCGCGTGCGGCATCCCCTTTTTTCATAAGGAACTGTGCCGTTATGAGAACAGCCGCTGTAATTACAAAACATACTGCCAGGAACTGAGGCCGCTCTCTTAAAATGAGTATCAAAGGTTTCGTGGCAAATACCATGACGCCCGTTACAGTTGTGCTTACAATAAGAAATAGAATATATTTGTGATCGTTCCTTGCGTTCATGTCAAAAACACTCTTTGCAAGTGACAGTATCTTTTTCCTGAAAAAGAAAAGAACTGCGGAAAGTGAGGCAACATGAAGGATTATGTCATATATCATGGGAACTTCTTTAAGACCCATTAGGTGTTCAAGCAGGATAAGATGGCCTGATGAGCTTACAGGAAGAAATTCAGTAATGCCCTGCAGAATGCCCAGAAGTACAGATTCGATGAAATTCATGGATATTAATTCTGAGAAGGTCTTGCACATTCATAAGGAGTGGAACCGGTGACCTCATGGACAACGAGATTCTTCTTCGTTCCGTCACCGTCAGATACATCAATTGTATAAACATCCCAGCATGTATCTGTTGTTGTCATCAGCTGTTCCCTGACCGCTGATTCCACTGAGTGAACATATGCTTTGACAACAGCGGTGGTCGGACCTTTAGAAGTGTCGTATGCATGAACAACGACCTTGTATGTTCCGTTTGCAGGCTTGTTGACATAAAGCGTTTCAGGCCCCATTCCGGTTGTATTGTCAAGATCAAGATACGGATCATCCTTTTCCTCGCCTTCCACACCCCAGTCAGGCCTTGCACCTGAATACTGCGGACTGCAGTTCCAGAAATAACAGTCAGACACAGGGTCTCCGTATGTGCCGTCAGGCCTTACAAGGTGAATGTCCATGTCAGCATTCTTGTTGTCCCACAGAAGCTTTACGGCAAGATCATCATCTGAAATGGCCTCGACAGTGCATTCAGCCGGAATGCTGCTGATACCTTTGTTGTTTATGACAATAAGCCTTATGACATAGATACCTTTCATTTTAGCCTGGAAAGCTGCTCTTGCTATTTCATTGGTAGGATTATTATTTATCGGAGGACCTGCCCTGTTAAGATCATCAACTATGTCTGTCGTGATCCCGCCCGGAGTCGTTTTTGTCGTCCAGAGATATTTGAGCTCCTCTTTGGAAGTTCCGTCGCTGTCAACGCTGTCGCTGCCGTCCATTGTAGCCCACTGAAGGACTGAGATCTTCTCCGGCTCGCATTTCAATACCGCTTTCGGAGCTTTATCAACATCAGGACCGCACTTCAAAATGATCTTCTTATCCTTATTCTTTGAATATTCTGTAGGATCATCGTTCTCGATCAGAAGCTCACCGGTCAGAGGTTCAGGATATTCTTTATCGTTCCTGCATCCTATCTCAAGGTTAAGCATGCCCTTGGGAGCGATCTGCACCGACGGTTCAGGAGGATTGTTTATAAAAAACCCTTTTTCATTGGCACTTTTTGATTTCCCTGAAGTTATAGAGACAGAGAGAAGTTTTAAAGTTGCAGTACCTTCATTTTCAACATTCAGATTATTGATAAGCTCGGTCTGAACTTCCGAAAAAACCATTATTTCATCAAGAGGATCGGCATCGTCTACTGTCTTTACGACGATCCTTCCTGTCGGTTTTGTCTGGCTCACAAGCTTGAGATCAAAGTTAGGATTGCACTTGTCATTGCTCTTTATCCTGAGATACCTGACATGCTCCTCCCATGTTTCAGCAGTAGTTGAAATACCGATACCTATCTCCTCATTGTTCTTCAGACTGACAGGTCCGCCGCTCACAGGGTTGCTCTCGATCACAAAATAGCCCGGATCTTCAAGCCCTTTGTCATCAACTATGGTCATCGAACTTATTATCAGCGGAAGGCTGTCATTGCAAGTGTAGCATCTGTTCATGACATAGGTGAACTTTGTAAGCGATTTCTCCTTGAAAAGAAGGCCCGAAAAAACGACTTCATCATTTTTCGGTTTAAGCCTGTTATCTGCGCTGGAGTAATTGCAGTCTTCGGCATCGTCAGGAATAACCTGATTATCATCCGGAAGCCCATCAGAATCAGGGATCGCAACCTCATCATTCTCCGGTTCGTCACTATCACATGAGACTAATAGCGCCGTCATGAACAGAATTAAAAAAAGAGCAAGAAAAATGAACTTTCTCATTTTATATCTCCAACACAAATCATTCATTAATGGCCTGCATACACCTGAATCCGAGATTGTAATATCTGTAGTTCGGGAAGGACATGTCTCTGGAGTATGTCGTTATCTCATCTTCAAGCGACACCCAGCTTCCGCCTCTTATCACTTTTTCCTGTGTAGGCGACTCCGCCGGTCCCGCAGGATCCTCGATCACAACTCCGTCAGTCCTTTTTATGTAGTAGGAATCTATGTTATGCCATGTGTCAGTCCATTCTGCGACATTGCCTGCCATATTATAGACACCGTAGAAAGATGCTCCGTCATCACCCCATGAGACACTCGTAACATCACCGAAAAGAGCTGAGTAGTTAGCCACCGTCGCTTCTATATTGTCGGCAGGAGGTTCATCACCCCATGGGTAGACCCTCATCGTCTCGCCGCGAGCCGCCTTTTCCCACTGGGCTTCGGTGGGAAGCTGCTTACCAGCCCAGTTGCAGAAAGTTTTTGCCTGATTCCATGAAACCCATATTACAGGGAATCCGGCGTAGTTCGGGTTGTAATAGTAGTTCTGGTACATTATAGAGGTGACATCATGCGGTTCTGTACATGCCCCTGCATTCTGGCACAGCTGATACTGGCTGTTGGTCACTTCGTACTTATCAATGTAATATGATGAAAGATAGACCGTGTTGAACCCTTCCGATTCTTTAAGCCCTTCCTGAGTCTCTTCAAGCTCTGTCTTGGTCCCCTGTGGAGCACCGAACTGGAAATTTCCCGCAGGTATCAGAACCATTTCAGCCACACCTTCAACCTCTTTGTTATCCTCTTTAACCAGCTCTTTAGGAAATCCGATATGGAAATTACCAAGATATTTCGTGCTTATCTTGATGATGTTGTTCTCGACATCAAGCTGGTAGAAATCCTGCGCAAAAACTTCAAAACTTTCCCTGTCTATCGAGAAATACGGCTTAAGGTCAAGTTCATCAAGTAGCGGCGGGAAATTGCTCTCTTTGTAAGGTATGTTGACCGTCAGGTCCTTTTTGAACTGTACTGCCGCCGGAGATATCGAGAAAATATTTGTCACCGGTTTGGACACATTTGTAAAAGGAGCCGTGTCAAGCGAGAAAACCGTCACCGTTATCTTGTCGACACCTTCAGGAAGAGCGCCTGCAGGAATGATAACAGTGACTCCGCCTACACCTTTGTATGTTCCGCCGTCATTATCAAAATCCTGACCATATTTTTCAAAACCGTACTCCTCCTCTCCGCATGAAAAGGAGAATACCGCAAGTACAGCTATTATGAAAGCCGAAAGGAGTGATCTATTCATCGTCCCCTCCTATCACCGTTGCTGAACATCCCTTTCCTGTCTTGATTATCTCCCATCTCGGTTCATCGCCTTCTATGACCTGTGTCCACTGTGTATCGGTCTCACTGCTGTAACCGAAAAGTGATACCGTGGTAACAGGCTCGACAGGATCGTTGCTGTAGAACTTGATAACACCCTTCTTGACACCCACATCATACGGTTTGAAGAACACTGTGACCGTAGTTGATCCGCCCGGAACCAGCTTGACTGTGTCAGGAAGAACTATGAAATTAGGATCATCTGAGACCACCTTTGCTTCAAGGTCCCTTGTTCCGATGTTCTCCACCTCGAATTCCCAGTAATCTTCATCGCCCGGAACGGTATCAGCAAATCTGTGCGCTCTGTTATCAATGAATATTGCAGGGAAATTGAAATATACTGTCTGGCTGTTGTATGTCCAGATCTTGTCGCCTTCCCATACCGGTATCTCTATCGGAATGGGGAATTCAAGCTCAAGTATCCTGATCCTGATGGTCACTGTGAGAATGAATACTGTCTGGTAATAGACCTTCGATTCATAATGAACAGGGATCTCCATCAGAGTTCCTACAACCGGCGGCTCTATGACAAGGTACTGATTATCCGAATAGATGCTTCTCTGCTGTTTTTCATCAAGAGCTATTCTGCTTCCGAAAATATCGACATACATCTTGCCGTCAAGCTCGAACTTGAAATGTATGAGACTGCACAGATCACCGATGAAAGGGATCGACAGACCGCATGATCCGCCCACCATGTCAGCAAGCGTCCCTTCGTAAAGGAGGAAATGGTCGATACTGTCCTCCATTGAAACAGGATTGTCCACATTTCCGTCAAGAAGGAAAGGCTGATATACTTTTGCGTCCTCGAAACTGAGGTCGAAATTGAGCCACTCACTGAGTTCGTTCTCGGCGCCGGTAAAGCAGTTCTTCCACAGAGCTTCCATCCAGATACCGTAGAACATATCGGCAGTACCGCCGTCGGGAGTGCCTTCCCAGTATACTTTTACGGATTCAGGCCATTTTGCAAGAGAGCGGCCTTTCATCTTGGCACCCATCTCCGCACCGTACTCGACATTGAACTTTATACTTAGCGGAATGAGACCTCCGCATCCCGGGAACCAGTCTCCTGTACCCCACTTCGTCCTTGGAATGATGACATCCCTGTATTCGAACTCCACTTCCTCCGAATACTGCTGGTCATACACACGCCACTCATCACCTTCCTGCACGATCTCAGCAGATAGCGGGGACATGGTCATCAGCAAAACTGCAAAAGCGGCCGCCAAAATGATCTTTTTCATTGCTGCACCTATTTTTATTCCGGTAAATCCATTGCACATCTGAACCCGATGGAATTCGAATTATACTGCGGGTTCACACCTCTCCTGAATGTTGTTCTTATAAGCCTTCTGGAGGTTTTCCAGCTTCCGCCTCTTACTGCCCTCTGGTCGCCGACAGGAAGCGGCACTCCGCCCTGAAGCAGGTCAGAATAGTAGAAGAATCTCGTACCGACCCACTCCTCGGCATTACCTGACATATCATAAACACCATAAGGGCTCTTTGCATCCTTTGAATTGAACGAATCATATTTACTTCCGTTAAAATATCCCACAGGACTGACATGAGGCTCGGGGAATCCCATTGCAAGGGTTACAGGATCAATAAGTTCTTCTGCTTCCCTGCTCGGTTCAAAAGGATCATTGCTGTTCCTGTAATTAGCCTGGTACGCAATATTTATACTGTCAAAAAAACTCGTTCCCCACGGCATTTCAGGACATTTCTTGCCTGTTTCAAGACATGCAGTATCTGTCGGAAGACATACACAGTCATTGGAAACCCTTGCGGAAAGCTCCCATTCTTCTTCGGTAGGAAGTCTCTTTCCTGCCCACTTACAATAAGCATTTGCCGCAAACCAGCAGACACTTGTGACAGGCATTTTATCCTGAGAGCCATTTTCATATTTCTTCTGACTGTATTCTCCGAACCACTCAGCAAGATATTTCTCATTGCCGTAACATTTCTCAAGACCGAGTTCATCATCGGTCTTCGTGGCATTCTCAGGAAGCCAGAAATAATTGTTCTTGCTGTTGAGGAATCTCTTATACTGGGCGACTGTAACTTCATATTTATCTATCAGGAAATTCTTCTCAAGAGTGACCCAGTGCGAAGGTCTTTCCATTCCGAAAGAATCGTCTGAATCAGTACCCATCATGAAAGATTTGTTTGCTCCGTCAATATAAAGCATACAGCCCGGAACATCCTTTATAGTAAAAGATGATGTATTGAAACCGCCTGCTGTGACACACAGACAGTTCTCAGCGGCGCAGACATCCTCCGTAGTAGGATAAGGGTTGTACTCCTCATCCGTATCTTCGCTGTCATCGTCGGGTATCACAGTTTCATTGAAATAGTAAACATCCTCACCTGTATCATCGAAATTGAATATCTCATCGGTGAACTCAATTATAGGCGCATCCATTCCTGAGAATATCTTGATGAGGTCAACAGGGGAAAGTTTCCTGAAAACAAGATCTGTCACTTTTTCAAGCTGTGTGACATAAGATTCACTGCCTGAAACTGTTTTGATATCTTCAAGAAAAGCCTTACTGGTCTTCGTCTCACCCGAGAACGAGCTGACAATGACCTCCATCACTTTTGTGTAGAGATCGCCTTTGTAAAGAGGTGTCGCGAATGACTGTTTCCTCGTTTTCATGAAATCGTTCACACGCTGTCCGACACCCTTTTCTCTGATACCTTTTGCAATGATATTGACAGGATGATAGTCCAGACCTTTGTTGACGACTTTATCATAGTTCATCAGAACTTCCAGGAACTTGTCGTTTATATCACCTGATATCATGACCATCGGAAGCATAATCTGTGTAAAATATGTCGCCCAGATGGGGTCCATCGCTCTCGGAAGAAGATTTCCGCTGTTAGGAGCCGGCACATAACTTACAAGCAGCCCTTCATCTATCTCCTCGCCCTTGAACCTGAGCTGTGTCTTTTCTGTCTCTCTGGTCTCCTCGAAATAAGTTGCTATCTCAGCGGCAATCTTGTTGGTCTGACCTTCCACGATGAGAGTCTCTGTCAGATAGTCCTCGTTCTGGTTTATGTATGTCTGAACTATCGCTTTGAGTGTCGGAGAAACATAGTACTCGGGAGGAACTATGAACGCCGGTTTTGCGTCCCTGTCAATTCCGTCATCGTCAGGTTCACCGGGGATCATGGATTCTTTCGGCATTGAATCAACATAGAAATAGACCCATCGCGGTCTTGTGTTATAAGCCTTTGCTGAAGAACCGTTCTCGTTGAAATATTTTACGAAGACCTGATCTATCTCCTCAGGACTGTGCTCTTTCGGAAGGTCTCTGAAAACTGCATGGTGGAAGGTTGATGTGAGATCATCTTCCGTTACAGTAAGATCGCTTTTAAGTACAGGCTGGGAACCGTTATTCTGGTTCTTATAACCGAAGAACAGTTCATTTACCGCACCGGCTATCGCATTCTGAACATCAAGGTCTCCTGACACAATTATGCTCGGAGTGACCCTTGTCATCTTGTCAGTGAGTATGCTGATAAGAGTCTTTGTCGCATCAAGGCTTCTGATCTTTTCAAGAAGCGCCGCATTGAAAAGCGGATTCGTCGTTGTAGCTATGCCGGGCTGAAGAAAAACAAGCGCCGTCGCGGTCTCTCTAACGCTGAACTCTATGTGTTTTCTTTTGAAGTAGTTCTCACCGTTTGACGGGAAAACCGTTATCATTATCGGAACATTCTTCGATTCGTCCTCGTAGTTCGTCTTCAGAACAAAAAGGGTCGTACCTACGACATTTGTCCTGACCCAGAAAGTTCCGTTCACCTTATCGACATTCTGGACATGATTGTCCTTTCCGTACTGTACCTGAAGGTTCTGGAAAGGAAGTATGAAACCGTCAGGGAAACTCACCCTGCCCTGATAGAAGATCTTGCTCGTGACATATTCGATACCTGCAAACTCCTCTTTTTCATCAAGCGGATTTTTAGGTTCCATAAGGTTATTGACACACTGAGCCTCATAACACCTTTCTCCGAGCTCACAGTCATTGAAAGTACTGCACTCAATATTAAGATGGCTCTCTTCAGGCTGACAGGATAGCATTACTGACAGCGAAGCAGTCAATATGAGTATGAAGATCATTTTTGAAGTAATCAGTCCTTTCATCTACTTCACCTCAAAATGTTGAAATTTAAGCTGAGCTGACCACCGCCCTGGTAGAAACCCTTCTCCAGATCGGCCGTTTCGGTCTTTCCGTAAAGATGAACATACGAAAAATAACCGCCTATTCCGAGGTCCATGTATTCCCAGACCCTGTAGAAATAATCAAGCGAGACATCGACATAAGGTCCCGAAAAAACCTTGAACTGAGTTTCACCGGTCTGATATTCGTATGTGCTTCCCGGTTTTTCCATGCCTCCAATATATCCTGCGGACGCGGTCAGTGCGGTCCTTGACATCTTTGTCCTGAGACCGTGGATGAAATACCTGAGCACAAGACCGCCGCCGGCGTAAAGTGCGTCGGTATCAAAAGAGATCATCCTGCCTTCAGCTCCGATAGTGAAATCCTGAACGACAGCGACATTGAGCCTGAAATGATAGTTGCCCAGAACATCGAAGTTCTTAATATCACCGGCGCCTGAGCCTGCTCCGCCCAGCAGTTCCATCGAAACACGGTATGTATGCCACTTCTCAAGTCTGATGTCCTGACTGGGAACCCAGCCTTCTTTTCCCAGGAACTCGACCCTTGTGAATCCGTCAGCCTCTTCAAGAACTACCACCTCGTCATTTTTGTAAAGTTCAAAAAGCTTCTTCGATTTGATGCTGTTCTCGGAATAAAGATATGTGGGAAAAGATATTTTGGCGATATCAGGCTCTTTATATTTGTGGGTCTTACCCTTCTCTCTTTTCTCCTGAACGAAATCATCCTCTTCAGGAGAAGGGAATACTTCCTGCTTTTTCTCAACGGCGAATTCATCTTTCACAGGTTCCTGCTTCTGAAAAGGATCTTCCTCTTTCTGAGCTTCGTCCTCCTCTTCATCTTCCTCTGCCGGAGGGGTCTCAGCTTCCTCTTCCTCCTCCTCTACGGCATCTGAACCGTCATCGGCATCCTCTTCATCATCCTCTTCATCCTCAAAGACTGTCATGAAGGCGAACGGATCAAAAAGATCTTTCGAAGCGGCATAAAGTCCGGAAAAACAAAGAGTCAGGACAAGAAAGACAATAAGTCTGATCTTCACTTTCTACCTCTATAGATTTTACTAACTTCTAAAAATAACATATCTCTGCCAATTTTTGAGTAACCCTCACAATGGTTTTTTATTCTACCACTGTAGTTTTTTTTTGCAAGCAGGTTCAAAATATTTAATTAACCCTGTTAAGCGGTTTTTTTCCGTTAAGTACGGCCATGCAGTCTGAAAGGGCCATTACCGCCATTTCGGCCCTTGTCTCCTCTGTGGCACTGCCTATGTGCGGCAGAAGGACCGCATTTTCAAGGCCATAAAGCTTTTCATTTATCAAAGGCTCTCTCTCATACACATCAAACCCCGCGGCGAACACTCTTTTTTCAGTCAGTGCATCGGCAAGGGCGTCTTCATCGATAAGCTGTCCTCTGGCTGTGTTGACTATCACTGCATCCTTTTTCATCTCTGACAGCTCCTTCTTTCCTATAAGGTGATGCAATGCCGGAACATACGGCAGATGAAGAGATATTACATCGCTTGACTTTATAAGCTCATCAAATCCGCAGAATCTTGCATTCGTGGAATTTTCAATATTTTCAGGGGCTTTTCTGTCACTCCAGTATATTATGTCCATCCCGAAAGCCTTTGCCCTGAAAGCTGTGGCCACCCCTATCCTTCCGAGACCGAGTATCCCGAGCGTCTTTCCGGAAAGCGACTTACCGAGGAACAGATCAGGTTTCCATCCTTTGAAAAGGCCAGCTCTGGTAAAGCGTTCCGATTCGGATGCCCTTCTTGAAGCCATTAAAATTAGCATCATCGCTATATCGGCCGTCGCATCCGTAAGTACATCGGGGGTGTTTGTCACAGCAATGCCCTTTTCCCTGCAATGAAGGATGTCAATATTGTTATATCCTGCGGCATAGTTTGACACAGCTTCAAGTTCAGGACCGGAATCTATCAGTTCACTATTCACTGTATCACTCAGAAGCGTCACCATTCCATGAGGCCGGAAGTCAGTCACCGCTTTTTTTATGGACAGCCGCTCTTCATTACTGAGCACCTTGAACTCAAACTTACCGCCTGACACGATATTCCTGAAACCTTCACCCGGAAGTTCAGCTGTGATAAGTATCCTTTTCATTTTTTCTGCCTAATAGTATTTCATTTCAAATTTCTGACCGAGCTCATAATGTATTGAAAAAAAGTTCACTGTTATTGCAAGGTTCTGCATCTCCTTCTCGCTTATCACGGTTTTTTCGGTATGGTGGAACACATAAGGCGATACAAGAGTACCGTCCTTTTTACGGAGATAGTAGACAAGTCCCGGTTCACGGTCCTTCACTATATACCCCGCCCTTCCTATCACGGCATCTTTTTTGTACAGGGCGACTTTATTCAGGTTTGAAAGACTGCCAAAACCTTTAAAAAACGCTTTTACGGCATAATTACTGTATTCAAATTCCGCTTCTCCGCCCCAGAGCTTTGTACTCGTACTGCTTATGTACTTGGCAAGAAAAGGCAGTCTCACCGGAGAATCCACAGGAACATCAAAAACCGGAGTAAGCTGATCACCGTCAGATACAAAACGGACTTGCGGACATCCATCAAAAGGACCGTTTGTTATGCATGGCTGAAGAAGCGATCCGTCAGCCGAAACATATTTCTCAGTCCCGCCCGTCCTGAAAAGAAAAACTTCAGACACCGATCTCATTCTCAGACTTTTGAACCTGAGGTACACTATCTTCATGTCATTTTCACGGTAGAAAAGGGATATTCTGTCACCTTCATAGAACCTGATCTTGTAATCATTCAGGAAATAAACTATCTCCTGTATGTTCCTGATTATGTCCATCGGAAGTCTCATGCCGTACTTTTTCTCGACAGACTCGGGAATTGTCCCTTTTATGTTGAATGAAAGAAAAACAGTTGAGTTGTTATCAAGCGTATAGCCTGTGTATTTAGGACTTTCAGGGTCATGCGATACAGGAAAGTCAAGTGACGAATGATCGGACGGGTATATCAGGACCTGTTCCGGCACATCAGGGCATGACTGCGCCCTCTTTAATGAGAACAGATAGACATTCAGCGCGACAGATGCCGCAAGGACTATGAACAGCAGAAACTTAATCTTCATTTTTAAAATCCGGGAATTTCAATCTTTCAGGAATGAAAAAACTGTTGTAGAGGTGTATCGCGTAGGAATCTGTGAGGCTTGCGATAAAATCAGCCACATTCTGCTCTCTATCTGCCGAAAGAAGCGGCGAATAGCATTCGGCGAACTGCGAATAGTTCTCAAGGAAATGATTGAAAAGGGCGTCTATTATCTTTTCAGACTTATCGAATTCCTTTCTTATCACGGGTGATTCATAGACCTGTCTGAACATGAAGTCCCTGAGCTCCTCTATCATGTGCGTCATCTGATATGACAGCCTTATCATCTTTTCACCTGCTTCAATTGCAGAGAAACTTTCAGAGACGAGATCATGGACCATCAGATTTATCCTCTGAGACCCCTTTTCACCCAGAACATCCTTGTACGGAACATCCTTCAGTTCGATGAATCCTCCTCTGAGAGCATCATCAATATCGTGATTTATGTATGCAATTATGTCAGAAAGCCTTATTATCTGACCCTCGAGCGTTTCAGGGATTCCTTCGCTTTTTATGAGCGGTCCTTTTCCTTTCGAGTGCATCAGTATGCCATTCCTGACTTCGTATGTCAGGTTAAGACCCTGTCCGTTCCTCGCAATGAAATCTACAACTCTGATGCTCTGTTTTTCATGTCTGAAGCCGCCTTTAAGCAGTTTTCCAAGAGCCCTCTCACCCGAATGACCGAAAGGAGTATGTCCCAGATCATGTCCGAGACCTATCGCCTCGGTAAGTGATTCATTGAGAAGAAGCGCCTTTGCAACCGTTCTTCCGATCTGCGTCACTTCAAGTGTGTGTGTCAGTCTGTTGCTGTAATGGCTCCCCTTGGGTGAAAGGAATACCTGTGTCTTGTCACCCAGCCTCCTGAACGCCTTGGAATGAACAATTCTATCCCTGTCATGCTGGAAAACAGGTCTTATGTTGCAGGGTTCTTCATATTTCACTCGTCCTTTTGACGCAGAACTCAGGCACGCCGCCCATGAAAGCTCCCTTTTCTCTATCTCTTCAAGATGGAGCCTTATATTTTCATAAATTGACATTACTGACCTTTCCTGAATGTTGTAATGAACGCAAGCGTGGAAAATGCGAAAACGCAGTATATCACATACCTGTAAAAGCTGTCTGTCACACTTCCGCTTGCTATTATAGTTCCAGTTATCATGAAAGCGGAGCTGATCCTTGTAACCATCTTTGAGATGAACACCCTCTCAGACCTTGAAAGAAGTATGAGGAACCTGTGCTGGAGCGTTCCGCTCTCTATCTTGTCAAAAATGCTGGACACATTGGACGGAAGAGTCTTCAGAAGATCTATCAGCCTTACTGAAAGCGTAAAAAAGTCATCCGCTATCCGTTCCGGTGAATATCTCTGGGCAAGTACTTCCTTTGAAAGCCTTGTTGCGACTGTCATGAGCTCGAACTCAGGGTCCAGTTCCCTGCAGAGCCCTTCAAGCATGGAGAAACTTTTGAAAAGTGCTGTGAATTCCCTCGGGACTTTCAGTTTGTGTCTGAAAAGTATCGCCGAGGTCTTAGCCACCATTTCAGCTGTATTTATCTTTGAAAGATCGTCCGGAAGTGAATCAAAAAGCTTCCTGATGTCCTTTACGAGCTCGACCTTGTTCACCGGAGCTGAACTTTCACTTATCTCAATGTAGACATTAGCCACTTTTTCGAAATCCTTGACAACGAACGCGGTAAATATATCAGCTATCTTCTCTCTCATATACCTGTCTATCTGACCGCACATTCCGCAGTCTATGATGGAAATTCCGCTGTTTTCGGTGAAAAATATGTTCCCTGCATGGAGATCGGCATGGAAAAAGCCGTCAACAAGGATCATCTGCATCAGCATCCTTGATCCCCTGTCAGCTATGACTTTACGGTCATACGCTCCGCCAGGCTCTCCGGCAGGCATTTCCGAAAGCTTCATCCCTTTCATCCTTTCCATGACGAGCATACGGCTTGTGCAGAGGTCTCCGTGCATTACGGGGAAAGCAAGCCAGAACCACTGTTCACCGCTGAAATTCTTCGCAAACTTTTCAGTATTGCTTTTTTCGATCATCAGGTCGAGCTCCTGATTCATAATCCAGAAGAACTCCTCGGCTATTCCTTTAAAATCTATGTTCTTGGAATATGATGATGTCTTCTGCATTATGTCGGCGATCCAGAGTATTATCTCCATGTCGCCTTTTATCTTCTCGACCACACCGGGTTTCCTGACCTTTACGATCACCTCTTCCCCGGTATCTTTGAGAATTGCCGAATATACCTGTGATATCGATGCAGCGGCTACGGGGGTTTCGTTGAAACTCAGGAAGACATCCTCTATCTTCGAATCGAGCTCTGTTTCAATTATGGGCTTTATCACGGTGAAAGGCATCGGCGTGACATTATCCTGAAGCTTCTTGAACTCCTCGGCCATCTGTGCCGGGATGACATCGCTCCTGAGAGAAAGTATCTGACCGAGTTTTATGTATGTGGTACCGAGCTCTTCGAAAGCAAGCCTCAGCCTTTCTTCCAGCTTCAGGTCACGGTAGGACTTCTCGTCACCGCTCTTCTGCTCGAGTTTAAGGATGTGAAGAAGTGTCCTCGGCATGAAAGCGGTAAGACCGTACTTGGCGGCGACAGTGCCGATCTCGCTGAACCTTTTCAACCTTGTAAATGCCGCCATCTTAATCTCCTTATTAATCGACCGTTATGGATTTGCTCACATTTTTAGGCACATCGGGGTGAACGCCGTGGTTCTCGATATGACTTCTATTTAGATATTTCATCTTTGCAACGCTCATTTTCAGGGCGAGCATCTGAAGTGCCACCGCCGCCTGGAACACAAAAATGTTCTTATCACCGGTCCTTGGCAGTTCTATCACTTTCGACCAGTATTTATGGGCTGAAGCCGGTTTTCCCGTAGCCTTTCTGAGGTCGTCGTCATCCTCGCAGACAAGAACTATATCAGCACCTCTTATCTTGTGAGTATGTATCTGGGAGATCGTTATTCTCTTATCCCTTTCATCCGGCGGACACACGAAAACAAGCGGATAGTTCGAGAAAAAATTCTCTATGTTGGTCTTCTCCTCAAACACGGAAATGACCTTTTTCATCAGTTCGGCCTCATCTTTCTTGAAATGAGGTGTCTTTTCTGCCGACCTTTCATCGAATTTCCTGAATTTGAGGTTCTTCGCCATGTTGAGATAGTTCCTGATCGTCTGCGGTTTCGCAGACCCTGTCAGGAATCCTGATTCGATGAAATTTTCGAATATCTCTATGACATTACCGAGAAGCGCTTCCATGTCGGTAAGTGAATATATGGTGTTCTTGCCCAGAATTGTGTTCGGACCGTGCTTGAACTCAGCCGCATCATATCCTTCGGTGTGGTTAAGCACTACCTCCCTTATTTTCAGAGCGCCTTCCTTTGCAAGTCCTGTCAGAGATGTCCCGAGAATATGAAGTGACGGTTTCATGAAAAGTCTCAGGGCTGTGTCAGATATCGGGATATCGACATTTTTCAGTGTGAAATCCATGAAATATCTGATCTTGCGCATGTCATTCTGCACTTCATCCTCTTTGTTCCTTATTAACGAGGCAAGAATATAGAACAGCGCTATCTGGCTTATGAACGATTTCGTTGCAGCGACTGCTATCTCGGAACCGCACATTATGGGAAGGTAGTAATCGCTTTTTTCCTGCGGCAGGGTGGAATTCTCGTTGTTGACGACCGTCACGAGCTGAACACCTTTCGAATCCTTTTTTATGTCATTGAATATGTCAACGAGGTCCTTTGTCTCCCCGCTCTGGCTCACGCCTATGACAAGATCATTCTCATTCAGAGAGTTCATGAAACCGGACCTGAAAGCCCCAGGATTTGCAGGAATTATAGATATGTCAGTCATATTATTGAAGAAATATGAGCCCGTAAGAGCGGCATGATACGATGTTCCGCTTGCAACAACGAACACCCTTCCGCCTTTTGATGCGCATGTCCTGAGGTTTTCGACAAGTCTGTCCCTGTACTTTATTATCATCCTTTTCTTTTTCCAAAGTAGCATCGAATCGATAAGCCACAGTTCCCCGAAATATTTATCATTTATACCGAGGAGCTCCTCAAGCAGTGCGGTCTCTTCGGATTTGAAAGCGAAATGTCTCGGATCGGCCGTAAGATTCTTAGTTTTTTCAGCTATTTCTTTGAAAACCTTTATCTTTCTTATCTTCTCAAACTCGGCTTTAAGCTCTTTTCTGTCATACACATCATAAAGTGCAAGAAGAGCGTAAAGCACTTCTCGGGCCTCATCCTTGTACTCTTCAAAAACAGCATGGAGCTCTATTTCAGATTCATCGTTGAAGTAATAAAGCATTAGCGTGTCGATATTCCTTGGCGAAGAGAATATTTCCTGCTCCATGAAAAAGTGGAACTTCGGCTGAAGCTGGATGTCGGCTATATTGAGCCTGCTTCTGCTGAGCTTCGGGACCCATTCTTTATCTTCAGAAAGCGAGAACACCTTGTAATTCTCGTTGTCAAAGTATATGCCGTCACCTTCAAGAAGCGGGATCAGGAATCTCGTCTTGGAAAGTACAGATGTGAGGTCGCTTGAGACCACGATAAAATTTCCTGCGCTGTCAGAACCTTTTCCGGCATAAAGCGAAGACCCCGCTTTTATTGCAAAAACACCGGGAATCTCAGGAAGTGTCACGCATGCGGCATAACTTCCCTCGATCATTTTCTGCGCTTTTCTAATCGCTTTAATCATTAATGCTATCTTCTGTTCGTTCGTTTCAGCCTTGCATTTGAGCGTCAGACCGTGATAGAAATGCTCTACCAGATGAACAACCATCTCACCGTCGTTGTCAGATACCACCTGATGACCGTTGTCCGACAAAAACTCTTTCAACTTATCAGTATTGCTGACATTTCCGTTATGAGCCCCCACCATGTGAAGCAGGCAGTTGACCTCATGAGGCTGTGCATTTATGTCTGTAACAGCACCGTAAGTCGCCCATCTGACCTGTCCGATGAACTTGAAACCGCTCTGTTTTGTTATTTCGAGCTCCTCGATGACCCTTGACGGCGCACCGACCTTTTTCCTCAGAACGACAGATGAGTCCTCTTTTATAAAAGCGCCTCCTGTAGAGTCATAACCGCGGTATTCGAGCTTTTTCAGCAGTAATGCAGCTTCGTTACCAAGATTTGCTATATTCCCTGAATAGACAATAGAAACCACTCCGCACATTCAAGATCTCCTGTAATTCCAAATATTTAAATTGCAACTGTCATTTTCTTCAGCCAGCTTTTCTGAGCCGCGTTAAGATACGGGCTGAGCGTGGTGAACACTTTTTTATGGTAGTCATTAAGCCATTTTTTCTCTTCAGCAGACATGAGTCCTGCATCAACAGCCCTGATGTCGATGGGACACATCGTAAGATCTGTGAAACCGAGGAATTTACCCCACGGGGTCTCTTCGATCTGCTCTACCAGAACGAGGTTTTCAATTCTTATGCCGTACTGACCCGATTCGTAATATCCGGGCTCATTGGACAAAATCATTCCGGGGACGAGCTTAGTTTCAAGCCACCTCGGTGAAATACCCATCGGTCCTTCATGGACGCTCAGATATGCTCCTACCCCGTGTCCTGTTCCGTGATTGTAATTCTGTCCGTTTCTCCACAAAGCCGTTCTTGCAAGGGCGTCGAGATGCGTTCCGGCCGTGAAACCCTGCGGGAATCTGGCTGTAGCTATTGCTATATGCCCTTTAAGCACGAGCGTGAAATCCTTTATCATCTTTTTAGTGAGCTTCCCTGCGACCACAGTCCTTGTGATGTCAGTTGTTCCGCTATTGTACTGTCCGCCGCTATCGATCAGATACAGTCCTGCCGGTTTTATTTCGATCGAGCTTTCAGGGGTTGCGCTGTAGTGGATAATGGCTCCGTGTTCGCCGTATCCTGAAATAGTGTCGAAACTCAGCCCCATGAAGCCTGCACCTTCCTTTCTGAACTTCTCGAGCACATCAGATGCGGAAATCTCTGTGATCAGCTCATGTCCGATATTTGTATCGAACCAGTGCAGGAACTTGACCATTGCAACGCCGTCAGTGATGTGAGCCTGTTTCATTCCCTCGATCTCTGTCGGGTTTTTCACGGCTTTCATTATCTGGGACATGTTCATACCTTTTACGACTTCAACCTTTTTAGTATCGACTGCGTCAAGCAGACTTTGTGAACATCTCGCCGGATCAATGAATATCTTACCTTTCTTTATTCCTGAAAGTGCCTTGAAAATGTCATTGTAGTTCCTGACATTCACGCCGTCCTTTACAAGCGCCGCTATATCCTTTGCATTGAATTTTCCGGGCTGTACAAAAAGTTCGACGCTTTTCGGACCGATAAGCCCGAATCCCATGACGACCGGGTTGCAAGCCACATCATCGCCTCTGATATTGAAAAGCCATGCGATGTCATCAAGTGATGCAAAAAGGTGGTGATCGATATCCGATTCCGCCATTTTCGCTCTGACCGCCTTGAACTTATCAGGTCTGCTCATTCCGGCGAATTTTAGAGGATGGAGCACTGCTTTTCCTGACGGGAATGCAGGCCTGTCCTCCCATATCATGTCAACGAGGTCTTTCCCCGGCTTCACAACAAGCCCTTTCTTGGCGAATGTATTTTTAAGGTCGTCCACTTCATTTATTGACATGACTGAAGAATCAAAACCGATACTGCCCCCTTTCTTCAGTTCACCGCAGATCCATGTCTTGTAATCGGGAGTTTCAGGAAGTCCGGCCTTGAAAAGCTGTATGGTACTGCCCTTAAGCTGTTCTTCAGCCTGAAGAAAATATCTGCCGTCGGTCCACAGACCTGCTTTTTTCTGTGTTATGACGACAGTGCCTGCCGAACCGTTGAATCCGCTTATCCATGCCCTTGTCTTCCATCTCGGTGCGACATACTCGCTCTGATGAGGATCTGCACTTGGAATAATGTAAGCATCAACACCGCTTTGTTTCATCAGTTTTCTCAACTGTTCAAGCCTTTCTTTAATGGTCATGTCATCCTCCGGCGAATTTAATGAATAAAAATTCTGTAGTATAATAAATAAGACTGATTAAATATCAAGTATTAAAAAGAATTGCCGAAAGCTTTTTAATTTTTGTATTTTCACCCTTCCTTTCTCGAAGGGAAGGGCTGGGGATGGGTTTTTAAAAATACTCTGCAAAACCGCCGTGAAGTATTTCCAGATTGAATATGTCGATAAGTTCCTTCTGTGAAAATCCTGCCGTTGAAGTACTGGGAATAATGCCTCCTTCAGCTATTTCACAAAGCATTTTCTCAGGGTTCTGGTCTGTTTTGAAAACCGCTATCCTTTTTCTTTCCACTTTTGTGAAATCGGCTCCCGAAGCGACCGGGTTGAAGTATGTTATTGTAAACAAAGCGCCATCCTGAGAAATATTTCTGACATATCCGTTTTGAGTAATGAATTCATTGTCCAGAACACAGAGAGCAGCATATCTTTTTCTTGCGGCGCTTGACTGAAAACCGCTTTTAAAAAGAAACGAGCAGTAATTTACGGGAACTCCGTTGTTTTTCAGAGAATCGAGCATCACTTCGAGTGCAAGTCTTTCACTTTCAAAGACAGTCACTTTTGTTCCATGCACGAACTTATAATCCCTTTCCATCATTTTGTGTACATTGAAAGGTGTCGCTCTGAGCTGATGAAGGTTGAGATGTTTTATACCTGCATTTTTCATCGGAAGCACGAGATCTTTCACCGTTTGAAAATGATCAGGGGCCATGGGTATTTCAACGGTCACGGTATCAATGTATTTCGCCGCCGTTTCAGCTTTTTCGAGAGAATATCCGAAGGCTCCGATATCGAATCTTATTTCGTTGAGTCCGGCATCGTTGAGCATTTTTAACTGATCTTCTTTTACAAGCGAGCCGTTTGTATACAGCCAGACATAAATATCAGAACTGCACTGTTTCCTGACTTCTTTAAGGTAGTTGAGAGTTCTGTCAAAAGTAAGGAAAGGCTCTCCTCCGCTGAAACTCACCCCTTTGAACCCGAAAAAGTTCACATACTGCGCATATTTCTGAGGAGTGTCGAATTCAAGCGTATTGGTAGTCGGTTTTATCGCCGCGTCGTCCTGACGGCTCGGACAGTAGAAACACGATGCATTGCACAATCCGTTGATGAAAAGGCACGACCATCTTCCTTCACCGCAGAGCCTGCACCCTTTTGAAAGATACCTCATATCGGCTTTGGAACCTGAAAAACCGAACTGTACGCCGAGTTTTTTCAGTTCTTCAAGAAGTACATCTCTTGCATTTTGAGACTCTTGCGCCTCATCTTCAGTTATCCAGTTGAAATACGCACTGTTGCGTCCGTATTCAAATTCATTTGCCAAAATCAGCTTTTCGCGCTCGTAACTGCTTAATTTTATTTAATCCTCAAGTTCTTTCAACAAATGCAGATCAGTATACCCGTTTAAAATGATCTTATTTTTCACGACTGCCTTTTCAAACACCTTTTTTTGTTTTTCGGTGAGCTCTGAATTGTATTTACATTCTATTAAGTACTGACTTCCAAAATAACGGTCAGTTATAAAATCGATCTCGGCTCCATCTTCAACATAATAGTACGGCTTCTTTTCTTTAATTTTCAGGTAAATGTAATTTTCAAAAACAGCCCCTTTATCTCTGTATCCGGTGTAAGCATTTCTTATTCCTATGTCTCCTGAATAAAGCTTGTTCTGTGAAGTGATTTTCTCATTTGTTTTTCCGTATTTCTTTATCAGACCGATCAGGAAAGTCTCTTCAAAATATTCAATGTATCTTTTTGCATTACTTGGCGTAATATTCAGTATTTTTGCGATGTTATTTATGCTCAACTGCTTTCCGCTCCGCTCCATCAATAACAGAAAAAGGTCTTTTATCTCTGTTTTCATTTTTATATTGTGTCTTGCGATTATGTCCTTATAGATAAGCTGTTCAACAAGATTCTGGAGATATGCTCTGTCTTTTTTCAAAACGAATTCCGGCATTCCGCCATCAGACAGATATTCATCAAAATACGCCACCATCAGATCCTGATCTACCGCTTTCAACTTAATATCCTTGAACTCGATCCATTCATCAAAATCAAGCGGTTTGACTTCAATTATTCTGCTTCTTCCGGTAAGATATGCGTTTTCATCTATAAAAATCGAAGAACTTGATGAACTGGCGATGATCTTCACATTTTCTTTATCATACAGGTTTTTCAACTGCTGCTGCCATTTATCTTTGTAAGTTACTTCATCAAAAAAGAGATGTATTTTCTCTTCCATTCTTATTTTATGAAGAAGTCTGTATTCAGCGACTATGTCGATTATTGATTTTTCATTGAACAGAAAATCGTCCAAACTTACAAACAAAATCCTTGTCTTATCAACACCTTGACTTATTAATTCGCCAAGAACCAGCTTCATTATTGATGTCTTCCCGACACGCCTGAGCCCTGTCAGAAGAATGATGTCTCTGCTTTCCATGTGTTGAAATATCTTTTTCAGATATCTGTCCCTTTTCTGTATTTGAAATGAATATCCGGCATCCCACCATGGATTAAAAGTGTTCAATAGCTTTTGCATTTTTACACTCCCAAAGAATAATTTCCTATTGAATTATACTTTGCCATAGTATAGCAGTCAAGAAAAAGGATGAAAAAACAAAAAAACCTCCCCGGAGGGAGGCTTATATGTCAACACCCCGTGAAGGGTGCAAGGCTCCCGGCGGAATATGGCCGGGAACAACTTGAATTTACACATCGTTCAGGATTTATCAAGGATTAAATTAACCCGGTAATTTCAGATTAGTGCGGGCCACAGAAGGTGTATCATCATGGCAAAAAAGATGATGATGATGGACATGTAGTGGAATAGCAGAGCTTTTTTGAATTTCATCTTTTTAAGGACTGCAAGCGCTCCGACAGACAGGAAGATTATGATTCCGAGAACCGATCCTGTGTGCCACTGGAATCCCCTGAGCATGAGGTAGCCGTGGGTCGCAACGACGATCAGGAACAGTATTCCGATGAATGGATGCACCTTGAAAATGTACTTTTTCATAGGGTTTTTCGGGCTCATGAACTTAAGAATGAGATATGTCGAGGCCAGCATGAAGAAAAGAGCGACATTTACAAACCCTGTGATCTCGGCGATCTTGTAAAGTATTTCTTCCATCATTTACCTCCAGCCTGTTCGAACATGTCCGTGACTTTGATGTCGGGATGGTGATATCTTTTCCTTCCGACAGTCTTTTTCCCGTGCTGGATAGACTCGACAGGACACCACTGGATGCACGCCATGCACTGCTCGCATGAACCTTTCCAAACCGGCTTTCCGTCTTTCATTTCAATGTTTCCCACAGGACACACCTTCTCGCAGATATGACACGAATTGCATTTTTCGTCGCTGTAGAACTTTTTATCCATGTTCGGCAGACCTTTGAGAAAACCTTTATAGACAAGTCCTGAAAGCAGTGCGTTGAATATTTTTCCGTTGGCACTTCTGAAACCCTCGGCCCCAGTCGCTATGTCTTTGGCTATATTATTGATTCTGCTGATATATTCATCAAAAAGTGCGTTCAGTTTTTCATTGTCAGGCGCACCGTAAAGAGTTATACAGTTTCCCGGCATTTTCAGACCGTAACTTGAAACTATCTTTCCGCCCTTTTCCGCAACTTCCTTATCCAGTATGTCAACCGTTCCTCCGGGTGAACCGCCGTAAGTAAATACAGGATAAATCTGACAACCCTGTAATGTGCTGAACTTCCTGATAAATCTACGGATTATTACTGGAGGTCCCCATGCATAGACCGGAAAAACAAGAACCAATTTTTCAGCATCAGGCTCGATCTTCGACTTCTTCAATTCAGCCGGAATAGACCTGAGCTCACACTGCATACCGCCTGCAATATCTCTGGCCGCGGCAAGAGAGTTACCGGTGCCGGTGAAATAATATACAACAGACTTCATAATATCTCCTCCTGTCAGAAGTTACAGCTGATTTTACAATAAATGCCCTTAATATGAAAGATTTTAAAGTCTAAATAATAGACAGTCGTCACATTCCTGATATAATCGACCGTCTGATCTTGACCATGGAGATATGATGTATCTTAACGAAAGATTCCTTACTCAGTTCCTCGACTCACTTTTTGAAGGGGTCTATCTTGTCGATAATGAAAGAAATATCATGCACTGGAATAAAGCGGCGGAACTTCTCACCGGTTTTACAAAAGACGAAATTACAGGGCACCGCTGTCATGACAATCTTCTGGTGCATGTCGATAGCGCCGGGAACAGCCTCTGCACGGGGAACTGCCCGCTTCTTCACGCCATAAGGAACAAAATATCAAACGAAGCGGATATCTACCTTCACCACAAGGATGGTCACAGGATACCCGTCAATGTAAGAATACTTCCGCTTTTCAATGAAGCCGGTGATGTCACAGGTGCGATAGAGATATTCACCAACTCTTCTTCACAGATAGCCCTTGCAACTCAGATCAGCGAACTTGTAAGGCTTTCAATGCATGATCCTCTAACAGGGATCGCCAACAGAAGATACGCTGAAAAAATAATCCTTGATAGAATAGACGAGCTCAAAAGGTTCGGATGGACCGGAGGAGTGATATTCTTTGACATTGACAATTTCAAGAACATAAACGATTCATTCTCCCACCCGACAGGGGACAGAATGCTTAAAATGATAGCCAGCACAATGAGAGAGAGCATCAGGAGCTTTGATATGATCTCAAGGTGGGGTGGAGAGGAATTCGTTGTAGTGCTCAGCAATGTAAGCCCTGAACAGCTTTCCGAGAAGGCGGAACTTCTGCGCAGACTTGTCAGGGAATCCTTCTTTATCGAGAAAGATGTGAAGATATCAGCGACAATATCGGGCGGAGCGACAATGCTTACGGCATCAGACACGCTGGAATCGGTCATAGAAAGGGCTGACATGCTCATGTACTGTTCAAAAAAAGCAGGAAAAGACAGAATAACTTTAGGATAACGGAGCTGAAATGGACGGCAGAAAAAGTATTTTGATAATCCATACCGGCGGAACTTTCGTAATGGAATCCAACGAGCAGGGACAACTGAAACCGGGTGACTACGCATTTGACTACATCGATCACACCATCAACACTCTTTTTGACGCAAAGATCGTTCAGACGAGGCTTCTGAACATCGATTCATCACTTTTCAGACCTGTCCACTGGGTGAAAATAGCCGAACACATAAATGACAACTATGACAATTTTGACGGGTTCGTAATAATTCACGGTACTGACACAATGGCATATACCGCATCTGCACTATCATTCATGCTGAAAAATCTCGATAGACCGGTCGTTATGACAGGGTCGCAGCTTCCTCTCAAGAACAGACGCAGTGATGCCCTGATGAACCTTGTCGATTCGATAGAAGTGGCTCTTTACAGCGGGCTTAAAGAAGTGGCCGTGCTTTTCAACCACACTGTTTTCCGCGGAAACAGGGCTAAAAAGAAAGATTCATGGGATTTCGACGCTTTCTACAGTCCGAACTATAACCCGCTGATAAAACTGGGAATAGGAATGGAAAAGAAACTTCACAGATACCTTGAGAAAAAACCGGGGGTCTTTGAAATAGACACGAGGCTTTGTGAAGAGGTCATCATCATCCCGTTCTTCCCGGGAATAGATTTCTCGACATTCTCGATAATGGTGCGGAATAAAAAAGTTAAAGGCATCGTCATTGAAGCTTACGGAAGCGGCAACATACCGAGCGACAATCCGGGTCTTGAGGAACTTTTCAAAGATGCTGCGGCTAACAGCGTTCCTATCGCAGTATGCAGCCAGTCACCTATCGGCAAAGTCAACCTCGGACTTTATGAAGTTGCATCAAAAGCTGAATATTACGGGCTTATAAGTTCAGTCGACATGACAACTGAAGCGACACTGGTGAAACTGATGATCGCGCTCGGAAGGTATCAGACGATAGAAAAAGTAAAAAAATTCATGATCGGCAACATCGCAGGTGAAAAGGACGACAGAGATGCTGGGAAATGAACTTAAATACACAGGATTCGCCGCAATAATCGGCGCTCCGAACTCGGGAAAATCGACATTCCTCAATACTGTCGTAAGATCAAAAATATCCATCGTCACACCGAAGGCCCAGACCACAAGGAACAAGATCAGGGGAGTCTATTCGAAAGACGATACCCAGATAGTTTTCACCGATACTCCAGGAATAACATCCACCGATCTTGGGAAACTGCTCAACAACTGGATGAACAGATACAGCTTTTCGGCGGCTAAAGAATCTGATATCACTCTGTTTTTCGTTGATATTTCGACCCAGCACCCTGAAACCGGAATAGGACCGGAGGAAAAGCACATACTTGATAATCTTAAAAGCAGGACTCCCACCATACTTGTCGCAAACAAATGTGATATCGTTAAAAAAATGCGTGCTGACGACACGATCGCTGTCTATAAAAAACATTTCAAGTTCGATGCCGCATACTCAATATCAGCTTCAGACGGCACAGGAATTCCTGAATTAATTGAAGGTATAAAGAAATTCCTCCAGCCCGGACCCCAGCTATTTCCGGAGGATATGACCACTGACCAGGATGATTCTTTCCTCGTTTCAGAGATAATCCGCGAAAAACTTTTCATGGAGCTCACACAGGAACTCCCCTACCACACAGTTATCACGATCGACAGAATGACGGATCACAAGTCAAAGAACATACTCCTCATCGATGCGACCATCCATGTCGCAAGAAAGAGTCAGAAAAGCATTGTCATCGGAAGCAAAGGTACAACGCTCGGAAAGATCGGAAGAAAGGCGCGGCTTGAACTCGAAAAGATCTACGGATGCCAGGTCGGTCTCAAACTTTTCGTAAGGATCGAGGAGAACTGGTTCGACAAGGAAAGGCTCCTCAAAAAAGTCGGCTTCGAAAAGGATTTCGACAGGTAGTTTCTTTACAAGCCCCGTTATACTTCTTTTTGTTGACAATTAAACTCAACTCATATTAATCTTAGGATGATTTAAACTGGATTTTTGAGGAATATTCAATGAAACACATTTTTCTGCCTCTTCTTTTCCTGTTTTTCTTTTCAGGTTGCGGACTTCAAAAGTTTGACAGTCCTGAAAAAGATGACGATTCTTTTTCCGGCGCTGATGAAGATGCCTTTTCAGATGATCCTGATTCTGTTCAGGATGCTGATGAGGAAGAAGATGGTGATGAAACACCTGACAGCGATGATTCCAAATGCGGGTCCGTTTATTTCAACGGATTTGATTCATACATCTCCGTTGAACATGACGATGCCCTGAATCTAGGCAACACATGGACGATCGAAGCATGGGCAATGCAGGATAATGCTGAAAATCAGGATCCTCTGATCAGGAAAGGCGACTCAACAGAGTCACCTTCTTACTGGATATACGGGAAGGACTCTGCTGTATTGAGTACATTTTCGAGTTCACCAAACGGTGGATATCAGTTTGGAACAACGGGTGATGAAGATGTGTGGCTCAAATCATCAAAAGAAGTTCAGAACTTGAAGTGGTATCATGTTGCACTTGTAAAATCTGAAACCGAACTGAAACTTTTTGTTGATGGAATTCTTCAGACAAAAGAAAGTGCTAATAAATCTCCTGTCAAAAATAGTGAAGACCTCTATTTCGGAGCACGGTTGAACAACAAACCTTCATATTTTTACGGACTTATTGATGAGATCAGGTTTTCTTCAATTCCAAGATATTCAGAAAACTTCACACCCGAAAAAAGACTTTCCGCCGACAGCAGTACAACCACAGTATGGCATTTTGAAGAAACTTCAGGAACAGAAACGGCAAGCGAAGGAAAAAACATCCTCAAAGGCGTTTTTAACGGTTCAGTTCAGTTTGTAAATGAGTGTGCTGAAAATGAAAACGAGTGCGTTAATGAATGCTTTTTTGAAGGTGAGACACAATGTGGCGAAGGGATTTTAAGCACTTGTGTAAAAGACGACAATGGATGCCTTAAATTTAATACTGAGGAATGTCTGACAGGAATCTGTGCAGACAATTTCATTTGTGCCGTGGATGACTGTCTTTTTGCGGGAATGACTGAATGTGTAAGCGGATCGGCAAGAATTTGCAGAGAACTTCAAAACGGCATTCTCAACTGGTCATTACCGGTAGCCTGTTCAGACGGTATATGTGCCGATAATGCAAGCTGCCTATCGTGCAGTAACGAATGTGAATTTGACGGATTTACGGTATGTTCTGACGGAAAAATTTCAGCATGTGTCAATAATAACGGCTGTAATAAATGGGAACCTGAGCACAAATGCTCTTTGAATAAATGTGAAAATTCAATAAATTGCAAATCAGATGGATGGATCAATGTCTCTGGAGGATATTACAAATGCGGTATTAACGGCAGTGGTGAATTGTACTGCTGGAGAGATAGTCCATATCCTGAGAAAATGAGTAATCGCACTGACTGGAGCAAAGTTTCTGTTTCAAGTTATGATACATCTTTATCATATTTCTGTGCCATAGCATCAGGAGAACTATATTGCATGGGATACAATGCAAACGGAGAACTCGGAGACGGAACAAACATATCTAAAACAGAACTGGTAAGAATAGGTTCAAGAAGTGACTGGAGCGACATTTCAGCTTATTTTTATATTCAAAACGATCTTGCGGTTTATGCCACATGCGGACTTGCCGGCGGAGAGCTTTTCTGCTGGGGAGCCGGAGTTCTTTCACCTCAAAAAATGGGAACAAAATCCGACTGGGGAAAAATTACCGGCAGCTGCGGAATCGCTTCAGGAAAGATATTCTGCTGGGAAACATTATCTTCACAGCCTGTTCAGATTGGAGACAGAGAAAACTGGGATCAGACAACTTCGTACTCTTATTTAGAAGAATTCAAATACTACTGTGCAATCTCATCAGGTGAACTTTTCTGCTGGGGAAATAATGATTACGGACAATTGGGAGACGGAACATTTGAATCAAGGTCAGAGCCTGTAAAAATAGGAGCAAGAAATGACTGGGAAATAATAAGCGTAAGGTACACTGTTACATGCGGAATTGCGGGCGGAGAGCTTTTCTGCTGGGGACAGAATGTTGGAGCACTGAACGGCGGAGATACTGTTGAATCTGTCAATATTCCGACAAAAATCGGCACCATGAACAACTGGAGTACTCTCACTTATTTCGGTCTATGCGGAGTTGAATCAGGCAATTTCTATTGTTTTGAAAGTAAAGAAAAAAATCCTCTTACCAAGGTAGGCACTTTAAATGAATGGACACATATAAGCACAGCAACTCAGAAAAGATGCGGCATATCAGGCGGCAGTCTATATTGCAGTGATTACCTAGTTAATTCAGCGAGCTACACTGATTTTGCAAAAATAACTGACAACTCCGGCTGGGGTTCTGTTTCAACAGGAGATTATCACAGCTGTGCCATCAGAAACGAAGACCTTTACTGCTGGGGGAATAACCATTTAGGTCAGGTTGGAGATTCAAGTTTTGAAAACAGAGATGATCCTGTACAGATCGGTTCAGATAAAAAATGGGAATCCGTATCATGCGGCGTGTCTCATACTTGCGGAATATCAGCCGGGGAGCTTTTCTGCTGGGGAAATAATGGCGATGGACAGGCAGGAGGGGGGGTTTACGCCGACACAATTGATTCACCGGCAAAAATAGGCAAAAAAAATAAATGGGAAAAAATATCTGCCGGAAGTGCACATACCTGCGGAATCGAATCAGGAGAGCTTTACTGCTGGGGCGACGAAATTGTTTATGAACCCTTGAAAATCAGCGACAGATCTGACTGGGAGCAGATTGTTTCAGATGGTAATTCCTCTTGCGGAATTGCAGGCGGAGAAATTTTCTGCTGGGGTAAAATTACTGCAAATTTAACAGGGAAACTACGAAACATTCCGACAAAAGTCTGGAATTACAGTGATTTTAAAAAGATCAGTGCCACGGGAGACATATTGTGCGGACTAAGGAATGACAACAACCTTTACTGCCTAAGTTACTCAAGCTTCGCATCGGGCTACTATGTAAATGACCTCTATCCTGAAAAAGTTGATGACATAGAATGGGACAGTATCAGCGAAAACGGTCTTATCTGCGGAATCAGTGATAAAAAAGAACTGTACTGCCCGTTTATGCGTCAATCATCACTTTTACTGCAAATGCTAATAAACCCTTAAATTTTTATTTATTGAAAAAGAATCCTCATCGTTTATAATTGCTCTGTAATTTGTTATATCCTGTTTTCCGGAGGAATTCATGAAAAAGATACTTTTATCTCTGATCTTTGTCTGTTCCATTTCAATAATTGTTTCATGCGGCGGCGGCGGAAGCAATACCGACTGCGATCCGGGCTACATTTGGGATGGTTCGGAGTGTGTAAAAGACAACGACAGTAACATTCCCGATAAGGACAACATCGTGATAACGGATGATGACCCTGACACCGATGCTACTTCTGACATCGAGAATGATAACGAGAGCGAACCTGATGATGATTCAGGCGGATACACAGGTGACTGCACACAGATAAAGGCCGGAGAGACATTCGCTATCGACATTAAGACGAAAACTGTCACTATCGGTACAATAAAGATAAACGGCGCAGAAGATGATGCGAACCTTAAAGGAGAGCTCTGGGGCGAAAACACAAATACACTCAGCGAGTTCAAAATCGCAGACATAACCGCAGACCTGAAAGGAAAGACCTACAAATTCCCCGTCGGAAAGTACAATTTTGCTTTCAGGCTCATATCTTCAGACAACAAGGTCAACATTCTTGAGGGTATTGACATTGCTAATGACAGGACCATCGATATCGATCTCCCCCTCTATCATTTCACAGGCTCTGTGGTAAAGAACGGAGCGGCGTTCGCTGTGGATGCAGGAATGGAAGCATCAACAATGATCAAACTTAAATCAGGCACTTACGAATTCACCATACCGTATGCTGATTTCGGTGCTTTCGACCTTGTTGTTCCGGCAGGAAAATACTCAGTCTATTTCGAAGGTCAGCTGAGCGCCGGACAGAGCGTCTTCAAAGGCACGGTATTCAGTTCCGATAACGGCATAGAAATAACAGATACTCTGGACCAGCAGATAAATGTCGAAACTGTCACATATAGCGGAAACGCGGTCAATGAAGGCTACGATGTATCAACAGGTCAGCTTGTACTTGTGGAAAATCCCCCTTTTGACAATGTGAGTGCGATAATAATACCCGATCTCGCATCAAAGGCCTATTCCGTAGAACTTACAAAAGGCGCACAGTTCGCTGTCCTCTATCTTCCTTCAGCTGATTCATATCCGGCAAAATATATAAAAGTCGAAACATTCACAGACCTTTCAGGGAACCAGAGCCATAATATCACACTTGATTTCGGGAAAATATACGGGACAATAACATTCCTCAGCGGAACGAACCTCCCTTCAGTATCAAAATGCACTGAAGCCGACTGCACAAGAGGCAAGCTTAAAGTTGTCGGTTTTGATTATTCATCCTATGTCATAAAGGATTTCGGAACTGAAGGAGGAGATATGACATACGAGGGTTATATCCTGAGAAGGACAAAGACCAACGATGCTGAAAATCCGTATCTTCCGAAAACTTACAGCATGTCATTTGAAAGCCACCTTAACAATGTTACAGGATCTTTCACATACTCCCCTTTCACCATGAACCTCACTTTCATCAATAATGCCGGAAATCCCGCGACACAGTTCAACTTTCTCAATGCCGATGAAACATACATGACAGAAAGACAGATAAACTTCAATATCGCTCCCATGATAGTTGAAGGAACGGTCAGACTTGACGGAACGGCCATAACCTCTGAAGCCGATGATCTTATAAAGGTTAAAGATCTCAACGGCATTGAAACACCTGTCATAAACATTTCAGACCTTACTGACGGGACATTCTCTTTTATGGTCCCTGAAGGTGAATATGAAGTGATCTACGAAGGCGAAGGAATACTTGGAACACCTTTCAGAACTTACATAAACAGAAACCTTGATGTCAACGGAAATCTCTCGTCACAGAATTTTGATATTAACACTTCGAAAATATTCCTCGGATTCTCTGTCGACGGCAAACCTTTCAAGGAATGGGCTGCTGCCAACAAGGATATCGAAAGTTACGGACTGGTCATAAATCCTGATAAAACAGCGGCATCATACAACATAGAGGTCGAAGCAGGCACAGCTGATCCTTTCGGTACGATGCTTGCAGGCAACACGGTCAATGTGTTCCTCGACATTTTTTTCAAAAGCACACATAAAGATGAGCCGAGCTTTACAAGAGTGCCCCTGATATCCGCATATCCGCTGTCATCCGACAAAACAGTTACCGATACAGATGTCATGGTAAAACTTACGCCGTTCGTCACTGCTGTAACTCTTAACGGAAAAGCTGTTTCAGGCGCAACAGACCACATTGCAATGTTCAAGGTATCAGGAAGCAGTAAAACGGAGATCTATTATCCCGCCGCAGGTACAGAGGCGAAAGGCATTTTTAAATCCGGGGAACACAAGACCCCGAGACCTGAACTCGACCTTAATGACGGGTTCGATACTAAGCAGAGCATAGAACTTGACTGTCTATATCTTGGAGAATAGGCCTTGAAAAGAATTATCATCGCATTAATTTTCCTTTTTTCAGCAGGCTCTCTTTTTGCTGACAAGCCTGTTTTCTTTTTTTTCCACTCTCTTACCTGTCCCCATTGCGTCCAGGCAGAACCTTTTGTCGAAGAGCTCATAAAAAAATACCCTCAGATCGAGTTCAGGAAACTTGAAGTGGGGTCCAATCAGGAAAACAAGATCATCTACATCCAGAAAATAGAGGAGCTCAAGATCGACAGACCCGGCGTTCCGGTATTTGCCATCGGAAAAGACTACATAATCGGTTTCAACGATTCATATAAAAAGAAGATCGAGGAGATGATCGAAAAGAATCTGAAAAAAACTAATACTTCACAGTAATAGAAATATCT
>JAKLDO010000037.1 GCA_022703485.1 bacterium | reverse complement strand
GGGTGAGATCCCTGGAGATCGTCCTGCCGGATGGAGCAATAATAAATGTCAAACGGGGAGAGCATTTTGCCGACAGTTCAGGAATGCTTTCCGTAAACGGAAAAAGACTTGCAATTCCTGATATTCATATGCCGCAATGCAAAAACGCGGCAGGATTGTACTCCAGACCCGGAATGGACCTGATTGATCTTTTCATAGGCTCGGAGGGTATCCTCGGAACAATAACAGGTGTTGAACTCTGGCTTGAAAGGAAATTACCATCCATCAGCGTTATAAAATTCCTTGAAAGTGAAAGTATTGCATTTGATTTCGTGGAAGCCTTGAGGAAAAGCACTGAGTTCAAACCCGTTTTCATAGAATATGTTGATGAAAGAGGTATGGATCTGCTTCGTAAAAAAAGAAAGAACGATACATCTTCTATCAACATTCCGGATATCGGAGAAGATCTCAGAACCGCTGTTTTCTTCGATCTGCTTCTAGACGGGATGGACATACCTATGGCGGCGGAGATCATAGGCAGGATCGAAAATGGTCTCGGAATAGAGGATGGAAAGAGCTGGTGTGCATGGGAAGATATTGAAACCGAGCGGATACGGGCTTTCAGACATGCTCTTCCTGAAACAGTTAATACTGCGATATCAGAGATAAAGAAGACCCATCCCGCGATCCATAAACTAGGAACCGATCTTGCCGTGCCGTCTGAAAAATTCAGGGAGATGTCGGCATTCTATCACGGACTTCTTGATGAAAGCGGGCTGAAATATGTCGCATTCGGTCACATAGGCGACGATCATCTTCACATAAACATAATACCGGAGAATGAAGATGAGCTCAGAAAAGGGTTTGATATATATAAAAAGCTTGCGGCAAAGGCTGTGGAGCTTAAAGGAACAGTATCGGCAGAACATGGAATAGGTAAGATAAAACGCAACTATCTTATTGAAATGTATGGTGAAAAAGGGATCTCTGAGATGGCGGGAGTGAAATCATTTTTAGATCCGCAGTGGCTTCTTAACCGTAATAACATGTTAGAATACAGGGAGAGACCTTGAATATAGCAGTCCTTATTAAACAGGTCCCGAGGACCGACAGAATAAAGATAGACCATGAAACCGGAACTCTCATCAGAAGCGGTGTCGAATCAATATTGAACCCTTACTGTGAATATGCGCTTGACCTTGCCGTGGATATAAAGAAAAGATGCGGCGGAGTGAAGATAACAGCGTTCACGATGGGTCCGTCAAGTTCAGAAGCCGTTCTCAGAAGAGCTATGGCGCTCGGTGCCGATGAAGGTGTAATGCTGTGTGACAGGGCTTTTGCAGGTTCTGACTGCTGGGCTACCGCATACACTCTTTCATCCGGGATATTGAAGGTGTTTGAAGGCCTTCCGGACATGATAATATGCGGAAAACAGGCAGTTGACGGTGATACTGCTCAGGTTCCTGGAGAAATTGCAACCATACTTGATATTCCTGTGCTTCCTTATGTAAACCGTGTTACGGAAGTCTGCGACTTTGCGGAGGCGGTCTGTGAGATGGATAGTGAGCTCCTTACATTGAGATCAGGGCTTCCTGTCCTTATGACGGTCGGAAGCGGATCGAACATAAGAAGGATGCCGTCTTTAAATGATGTCCGGTCAGCTTTTAAAAAAAAGGTGACTGTACTTGATGCAAAGGCTGCCGGCTGTGATCCTTCTTTTACCGGACTGAAAGGGAGCCCCACCAGAGTTGTTAAAATAGAAACTGTGGTGTCGAAGGGAAAATGTATGATATTTGATGAAAAAAATATAGAGCAGGGACTGGATTATTTTAATGGAATTATATATAAATAAGTGCTTCAGCCAGCAGGAGAACTGTTTATGAGAAAAGTTGAATTCATTGACCTGAAAGAGCAGTACAGACAGTATAAGACTGAAATCGATAAAGCGATTGAAGATGTATGCAGAAATGCGGCTTTCATAATGGGTCCCCAAGTCGTAGATCTCGAAAGGAACCTTTCCGGATTCACGGGATCGCCTTATTCCATTTCCTGTGCAAGCGGGACTGACGCTCTTCTTCTTGCTCTGATGGCTATAGATGTAAAACCCGGCGATGAAATCATAACAACACCGTTCACTTTCATTGCTACTGCCGAAGTGATCACTCTTCTTGGAGCTAAACCGGTTTTTGCAGACATCGATCCTGTAACATACAATCTCGACTACAGGGAGATAGAGAAGAAAATCTCGGCAAAAACCAGGGCTGTCATTCCCGTAGGACTTTACGGGCAGACGGCGGACATGGATGAGATAAATTCGATCGCGGCAAAATACGGAATAACTGTCATTGAGGACGCATGCCAGAGTTTCGGTGCTTCTTACAAAGGCAGAATGAGCTGTAATCTTTCAAAAATAGGATGCACCAGCTTCTTTCCTTCCAAACCTCTCGGCTGTTACGGGGACGGAGGTGCATTGTTCACAGACGATGCCGCTCTGGCTGAAAAAATAAAAAGTCTCAGGGTTCACGGCCAGACGAGCCGTTATTTTCATAAGTACATCGGTATAAACGGAAGACTTGATACGGTTCAGGCGGCAGTGCTGAATGTGAAAATGAAATATCTGAAAGATGAGATAGCAAAAAGAGAGGAGATCGCCGGCATTTATTCTGAGGCGCTCGCAGGAAACAGCAGTATAGTCCTTCCTGTAGTAAAAAGCGACAGAACCTCTGTTTTCGCCCAGTACTCAATAATGGTGCCGGATAGAGAAAAATTGATGAAAAAGCTCAATGATAACGGAGTTCCGACAGCTGTGCACTATCCGAGACCGCTCCATCTCCAGGATGCATATTCAGGACTTGGATACAAAAAAGGGGACTTCCCGGTATCTGAAAATGCCGCAGAGCACATTCTGAGCATCCCGATGGGACCTTTCCTGAAATTGGAAGACCAGAAGTATGTTATAAAAAATATTTTAGAAAATATCTGAGTTCGCGGATAAAAAATGAAAATCGGAATTGTTTCAAATATGTATCCTTCAGAAAATGATAGTAAGTACGGGATTTTTGTTAAGGGTATTACAGAGTCTCTTATTAAAAAGGGGGCTGAAGTTACATTTCTTTGTGTTATTAAAGGCAAAGAACAGAATAAGTTTAAAAAAATAATTAAATACTTAAAACTCTATTTCGATACAGTTTTTAATCTTCTCTTTAAGAAAACTGATGCAGTTTATTTTCATTATCCACTTCATTTTGCACCTCTTTTATATATTCTTTCTTTTTTTATGATAAAACCGGCAGTACTTAATTTTCATGGGACAGATCTACTGAATAACAATTCTGGAACACTTCGTTTTTTTGATAAACTTCTGAAAAGAGCTGTGAAATGTGCAAGACTGATAGTTGTTCCCTCAAAGCATTTGCAACAGGTTGTTTGTGAGAAATTTCATATTGAAGAAGAGATGGTGTTTGTTTCACCTTCAGGGGGAGTTGATTTTACACTTTTTAAAATGGATGATGATAATCCCGCAAGTATAAAAGAATATACTGCCGGATTCGTTTCGAGGATAAGTGAATCCAAAGGTTGGAAAGTTTATCTCGATGCTATCGGCATATTAAAAAGAAAAGGTGCTATCACTACACAGAAATTTTTGCTTGCAGGAACCGGGCCTGACGATGATTATGTGCAAAAGAGAATTGCTGCTCTGGACCTTTCAGACAGCATTGTTTTTGTAAAGACAGGGGAACAGACAAGATTCCCCGGCTTTTTTAATACAGTAGATGTTTTAGTTTTTCCTTCATATAGTGAAAGTCTCGGCCTTATCGGATTGGAAGCAATGGCTTGCGGAACTCCTGTTATCGGCTCAAGAATCGGTGGAATCGCACAATATCTTACAGAAGATCAAAACGGTTTTTTCTTTGAAACAGGGAGTGCTCCTGATCTTGCTGAAAAGATAGAAAAATGGATGAACTTCTCAAAAGTTGAAAAAATGAGATTCCGTGAAAGTGCTCTTAATACTGCTAAAGACTATGACCGTAACAGAATAGCTGCTCTTCTATATAAAAAATTGGCGTGGTCATTGAATTCACAGGAGATGTAGATGGAAATATTTAAAATTCTAGGTGCACAATGTCTTGCTGTTGAAAGTGTTGAACAGATAAAGGAATACATATCCGGTCTTATTAAAAAAGGCCAGGGCGGATACAGCGTTGCAATAAATGCAGAAAAGATAATGATGTACAGCAGAAATGCTCAAATGCGGGAAGTTATAGATAATTCACTGCTTCCTACTCCCGATGGTGCTGGAGCAGTACTCGGAATGAAATGGCTCTACGGTAAGAAATGTATGAAATTAAATCTTCCGAGAAGCGTTTTTGAACTTGCCAATGAAAAAAAGTATAGATTGTTCATTCTTGGTTCGAAGGAAGATGTCAACAAAAAAGCAGTCGAAAAGCTGTTTGAACGCTATCCTCAGATGATTATAACAGGCAGAAATGATGGATTCTTTAAAAATGATGAAGAGATCGTAGAGCTTATTGAAAAACAAAGTCCACAGATTGTGATGGTTGCTTTAGGATCACCGAGACAGGAAATTTTCTCATTTAAAATGAGTTCCAAATTTTCCAAAATGATTTTTATTGGATGCGGCGGGTCGCTGGATACTCTTGCAGGTAAGGTTAGACCAGTTCCTGATTTTTTTAGATATAATAATCTTGAGTGGTTATTCAGACTTCTTCGTTCTCCAGGATCTCTTAAAAGAATAAAAAGACAGTGGATTTTGCCTGTTTTTATGATAAAACTTCTTTTTACAGCATTTACAAAGAAACTTTTTAAGAGATAACTTTCTTTTTCTTTATCATTGCAAGATATTCAGACTTTAAGATGCCGAATTGAACAGCATCCATGAATTTTCCATTGTGATAATAGTGTTTTCTGAAGACCCCTTCTTTTTTAAAACCCAACTTTAAATTAAGATTAACAATAGCTTCATTGTCAGCAAAACAATCAGCAGTGATTTTCTTTAGATTTAAAATATTAAACCCATAGTCAAGTATCATCAAACGAGCTTCGGATGCAATTCCTTGTCGTTGAAATGCTGAATCTATTCGTATCTTTGTAACTGCTCTTTGGTGTCTATGATCTATATTATATAATCCAGTTGTCCCAATGATTTGCAACTGATTGTCAGGATGTTTAAGAAAAATCGACATAGCAAAGTCTTTTTTTGAAAGGTTTGTAAACCAGTTTTTCTGATCTTTCATTGAAATAGGATCATGAAGAAGAAAGTTAGTTACAGATGCATCCCATCTTAAATTCAGTAAATATTGGAGATCATTTTCTTCAACAGGCTTAATGATTAGTCTTTCAGATTCTAAAATTCGCATTTTTTCACCTTATTGATTCGTTGTATAAATCACTTAATTTCATCGTTTTAAAGCTCTTTTTTTTGGTAAGATTTATTATCATTTCAACAGTATTTGCAATTCCTGAAGAGGCTTTATTTCTAAATTTGGCAATATATTCTTTGCCAATGTTGTTAAATGAATCTCTAGACATGGAATCTTTGATCCCTCTCATATATTTTATTGAGTGGGAGTTGAAAACGAAGTTCATTGGATGGAAACTGATTATTTTTATTCCGGGTGAAATAAACAAGTGTTCGTATTTTTTAATATCAATGTCAAGTCTGTTCCATAAATGGGTTCCGTCTTCAAAAAATATGGGAAAATGTATAAGACCTGACTCGTGGAGAATAGGCCGTATCATCGGCTGCATTATTGTTCCGAGATTTGAAACATACCGGAATCCGTATTTTTCTTTAAGCAGGTGGGTGATATCGGTGACATCAAACAGCCTGTGACTTCTGAAAGCTTTAGTTTCAGGGGCGAATTTTATGCAGGTTTGGACAATTTCTTCGAAAGTCGAACCGTGTGAACTTCCATTTAAAAAGTTGGGATGTATCCCTCTTTCAATTTTTTTCTGTTGAAAATAACGATCTATAATAGGCGAATCATGCGTGACAAACAGGGTCGGTTCAATGCCGAATTTGTCGATCTGGAGGAAATATTCCTCCATTACATCCTCACTTGCCCAGTCTACATCAGATGTATAGCAGAATACAGGTTCTTCATCCCAAATCCTTTTTGTATTTATTTTTTCAAGAATCAACTCTATCTCGGCATTCATCGAAGCCTCAAATAATAAAAAATTAAAAACAACAGAATACTATCAGAAAGATTCTTATAAATCAAAAAGAAGGCATCGCTTTCTTGATATTTTTGTAAAATAATGATACTTAACTTGCGAATTTGGATATGGGGTAGATTATATTGAAAATTCTTACAGTCATCGGTGCCAGACCTCAGTTTGTAAAAGCAGCGGCGGTTTCAAGGGAAATAAAAAAACATAAAGGGATCAAAGAGACGATAGTTCATACCGGTCAGCATTTTGACAGATCAATGTCCGATATTTTCTTTGATGAGATGGAGATCCCTAAACCTGATTTCAATCTGAACATAAACGGGCTTTCTCACGGAGCGATGACAGGACAGATGATGGAAAAGCTGGATACGATATTAATGAATGTCAGACCGGATTTTGTTCTTGTCTACGGTGATACAAATTCAACTCTTGCGGGAGCTCTCTGTGCTTCGAAACTTCATTTCAAGGTGGCTCATGTCGAAGCCGGTCTCAGAAGTTTCAACATGTGTATGCCTGAAGAGGTCAACAGAATAATCGTGGACCGTATATCCAATGTTCTTTTCTGTCCTACCGGCACGGCGGTGAACAATCTTAAAAAAGAAGGTTTTGATAATTTCGGATGCTCAATTATCCGGTCGGGTGACGTAATGTACGATGCCGCTTTATATTATGCAGGCAAAAGCAGCGCAAAAAGTCTGATCCTTGTCGACAAACTCCTTAAAAAAGATCAGTATGTCCTTGCAACTATTCACAGAGCTGAAAATACAGATGACATGGTGCGGCTGTCTTCGATCGTTAAAGCTTTGAATGAGATAGCCAGGGATCAAAGGGTCGTACTGCCGATCCATCCCAGAACAAAAAAGATCCTGCAGCAGAATAAGCTGGGCCTTAAAGTGGATGTGATAGATCCTGTGGGTTATTTTGATATGCTGGAGCTTATAAAAAATTGCGCTGTTGTTATGACCGACAGCGGCGGCTTGCAGAAAGAGGCTTATTTTTTTGGAAAGAAATGTATTACGCTGAGAGATGAAACTGAATGGGTGGAACTTGTCGAGGGCGGATTTAATGATGTTGTAGGGAGTGAATATCAGAAAATAATGGATTCTTATTTCAGGTCAGGATCTAAACAATGTGACTTTAAAGCAGATCTATACGGTGACGGAAGTGCTTCAAGAAAGATCATTGAGACGCTTCTTGCTTACGGAGGCAAAGATTGCCAGAGCTGAAAAGAGATAACACATACACTATTAATGATATAGATTTTTCTCAAAAGACTTTTGTTGACAGGGCGCTTACACTTCTCAGAACTGTTTTTCCCGACACTGTATTCTCAAAAGAGTGGTGGGAGTGGAAATATCTACGGAACCCTTTCGGCGATCCTCTCGGGTGGGTTACAGAAAGCAACAACGAAATTGTCGGCCTGAGACTTCTTATTCCAAATAGATTCAGGATGGGTGATGATATTTTCACAGGTTATCAACTCGTTGATACGGCTACTCATCCTGACCATGGAAGAAAAGGGATATTTTCTGCAATGACCAAAAAAGCTATCGAAAAGATAGAATCAGAAAACAGTTTCTTTTTTAATTTTCCTAACGAGAACACTCTTCCCGGATATATTTCTCTAGGCTGGAAACAGATATCTGATATGAACTGGTTCTTTTCAATTACAGGTCACGGGGCTGTTTTCAGAAAATATATGGAAGGCGAGTTCAGACAGCCTTCAATAAGCCAGAAAAAATTCATTCATAATGCCTGTACTGACTGGAATGAAACTTCTATAAACTGGAGATTCAGAGAACATCCTTTCAACACATACTATTCTTTCAGCCCTTCATCAAAAGAATTTATGATATACAGGATCATTACAGTAAGAGGGTTCAAGACTTCTGTCATAATGCTTGCACAGTCATCTGATTACAGGGCTTTATGTGGGGAATTTCTCAGATATCTGTCAAAAAACGGCGTCCCTGCCGTATTGTACAACGGATTGAATCAGGGTGTTATAGATTTCTTTTTTTCTAAATTTGTGGTGTTGAGGACAAGTTCAAAGATCCATTATACAACAAGAAATTTATCTCAGGAACTAAGCCGCAGACTGGTGCTGGAACTAGCTGATACGGATTATTACTAAAGCCACTCTATTTTCTTGATTTCACCTGCATAACTGATATTTTTTTTATGAAATAGTTTTGATAAAAGTCGCGAATAAAGTCGCTGATATCTTATTAAAAATGGTGATGAAGCTGGTGAAAAGATTGATTGAGTCGGTGCTGTAGAATATTTCTTTTCAACTCTTTTCCAGATTTTTTGAACGGTCTTAAAAGAAAGGGTTTTTGATAAATCAGCTGAAAACAGATTTTCAAATAACGGGATATATGTAAATGGAGAAACTACTGTAAAAAATTGAGAATTCATTACAATACCTCCGTTGGCAGCTAGCCTTCCTCTGACAAAAGCAAATTCATAATAAAGCAATTTATGATAATCATCTGTAAGCAGGTTTTTGGTTCTTTTCCTGAAATCTTTAAGTAGGATGTCAAACTCATTTTCATCAAAAGATTTATAGCGTTCTTTCAAAATCTTTTCTACAGAGATTTTAAATGTAAAGGAAGGGAAGGCTTTTAGAAAATACCCTAAAATGCCCTTATTTATATTCAAAAGGGATCCTCTTTGAAGAACATCTCCCAGATATCCATCAAATGCTACATAAGCATTATCTCCGAAATGATTTCTGACATGCCTATAAATTGGAAAAAGTGCTGAAATGGGTGTTGGACAAAGTCCTGTAAAAATATCCTTAACAGTCTGAATGTCTTTTTTATAGTATTTCAGATTTAATATTGAAAAGCCATAGTAATTTTCAAATTCATTTCTGAAAATGGCTGCCACTGATCTGTCACCTGATTTTTCGGGACCGAAAGTATATCCATTTTTGAATTTTGAACAGGCAAGTATAAGACGACTATCGAGCCCTCCGCTTAAGGCTAATCCACGGCTGTCATAATTCCAGAAATTTACAAGATGGTTTATTGTTTCAACAACTTTTTCAGGGTTGAAGGATCTAATTTCAGGAAGATAGTATGATTCAAAATGGTTTTGATTAAAGATAGATGCCGGGTTTATTCTTTTTATATCAACAAAAAGAGTCATATCACCGAATAAATGTCCAAGTTTTCTCATTATTGAATTTGCTGTTTTTGAAATTTTCTTTTCTCCTCCCAGAAAATAAGGAGATGGTGCAATCTCAAAAATATCATTTTCTTTTCTGTAATAATGATTAGATGTTCCAAAAGGGTCGTTGATAATATGAAGTTCATTACAGCTCTTTAAAACAATTATAAATAACCCTCCGGATATTTCCTTTAAAGCCATTAATCTGTTTTCTGAAAAGTCATTTGCAAATTCTGAGATATTGTTTTTCTTATTTTTGTAAATAATCCATCCGTAGCAAGCACAAAATATATTTCGCTCATCATTTTGATAAATAGGAGACTCTTTCCATTCAAAAGGGTCGTTTATTATAAAACCATTAACTCCGAATTGTTGTGGAAGATCATCAATCCTGTAAGCACATTCAATTTTATTAACAAATTCAAGTGCCTTGTCCTTTTTGCAATTTAAATAAAAACCTTTCATTATTCTTTCCTGAAAATAAAATTATTTTTTTCTTTTAAAAGCATAAAAAGTGTCAATACAACTATTGGTGTAAATGCCAGCATTCTTAAATATATATCAATGTCATTCAAAAAAAGTGTAACTAATAAAATTAAAGCAATCTGAGTTAGAAGAGCAATATCATGTTTGAGAAAAGTTCTTTTTATAATTCTCAATTGACAGAAAATACGATATGATAAAAACAAAATCAGTTCAACAAGTAGTGCGGCTCCAACCAATCCCTGAAGTCCAAAGAAAGGGATTAGGGTTAAATTAATACCTATACTGAAAAGAAAAATAACAAACGAAATATATGTCCTGAATCCAGTAAAATCGGATGATGCCACAATTGAAAGATAAGGGCGAAGCGCAAATCGAAAAACAATTTTGATTGAAAAAATGCTTAGTAGGATTTTTGATTCAACAAAATCAGGTCCAAAAAGAATTCTAGAAACTTCTTTAGAAAATATTGCAACAAAAAGAGCTATAAGAAAAGACGAAATCAAGCTGATTTTTAAGACAGAAGTTATTTTCTCGTACATCGATGATATATCTTTCTTTACATAATCTTCAGTGATAGCAGGATAATAACTTTTGAAAAAAATCTCCGGTATTATCAGGGTTGACATAATTATATTTTCATAGGAGGAATATATTCCGATATCTCCCATACTGTTTTCAGATAAATGTTTCATGATTACTACACCGACTCTACCATAAACGAGAGCAAAAAAACTGTAGAAAGTATAACTCCATGAATCACTTACAAATGTATGCATTCTTTTTAATGATAAATTGGAAATATTCAGAATGTTTTTTTTGGCAGGTTTTCTTAAAAAGATTATGTACAAAACAATAATTTTTGAAATAAGTAATGCAAAGTAAAAAATGAAAAGACTTTTTATGGCAAAAGTCCCTGTCAGTGCAATAATAATCAGAGAAACTTTTTCAATTATCATATAATATGAAAAGGTGAGGAATTGTTTTTTACAAAACAAACCTGATTTTACAACAGTAAATAATGATTCTAGGAAAAAAGAGACATAAAGAATGATAAAAAAAGGATCACTTATAAATAAGAAAATAAAAGGTGCAAAAATAGAATAAGTGAAGATTTTTACAAAAAAAACATCAGCAACATTTTTTTCATATGTTTCGCTGGTGAAGAATTTCACCTCATATATGTTTCCGCCGAAGTCAAAGAGTAAATAGAAAATATTTGCAACAATGAAATAGTAAGAAAAATATCCGAGAGATTCTTTGCCAAAATTATATGCAAGAAGAGAATACAGGACAAAGCTTGCTAACTTCCCTATTATAGAACTAGTGGTTAGAAAAACGAGATTTTTCATTCTGGCAGCTTGCAATATAAAATGGTTTCATTTCTGTTTCAATGTTTTTCTGGCTAAGATTCAAAGATAGGGCCATTATCATTCCGTAAAATATTCCTGCCATGCCCGAATAAAGAACATGTCCTGAAACAAAACTTTGAATAAAAAGAAGAAGGAGCGTGACATTTAGTATCGATCCTTTGAAAGATCTAGTATTTTTCTGGTAAGAATAAATAATGAAAAGACTTATTACAAGGTAAATTAAATAGATACTGAGTATGCCCAATGTTCCAAATGTCAGAAATGTATCAAAAAAGTCCATTTCCACTGAAGTGTGTTCTCCCATGCCGAAGAAAAACTTGAATGCACTATTTTCTGAAGTAAATAAGAAAATCTTTCTGGTAAGAAATTGATCTCTGCCTGACATGAGAAACTTATATATATTTGATAATTCATTATAATAATATTTCATTCTTTCATATGCTTCACTCTGCATAAAAAAATATATTGAAACCAAAGTAACAGAGACACTTGAAAATGTAACTATAAAGATGCTTTTTAAATCAAAAGGGGTTTTTTCGATATATTTTTTTCTGAAAATAATGGTTGCTATTGAAAGGATCAATATTCCGCCTGTTGCTGTTTTCGTTGCCAACAGTGCCGAGTATATGAACAGCGTGAACAGTAGAATATAAATAGACGATTTCTTTTTAATATCTGCAACAAAAAATGCGATAACAATTGATGAAAGAAGGACATATACCGCAGAAAGTTCATTTCCTGCAAAAAAATAACCTTTTACTCCAACTGAAACATCCGAATCACTTGATGAATAAACAGGAAAACCGAATCCGAACAGCCCTATCGTCATGTTTATAATAATTATAATAAAATTAAAGAGACATATGTTTTTGATAGTATTTTCATTTATTAGGTTGTTTTTGAGCAGTATTTTGAAATAAAAGAAAGATAAAATGAATAAAAAATATTTAAAAAACACAACAATGATGGAGAGCACTTTTTCGAATACGCTTCCGTTGTAGATTGAGATGATGAATATCTGTCCCATTATTAATGAAAAAAGAAAAAACAATTCTATAAAAATTTTAGGAGAAAGTGAAATTATCCTTGAAAAAATTAGGAATAGAAGGATAAATTTATATATCTGGGACACAGGTATAGAATTACCGTTTAAAAGAAAAAAACCATTTATGGAATCAATGACAAGTAAAGGATAGAAGAGGAGAAGTATATGTGAATCGATCTTCATTGTTTAGAGATTCCGACTAATCTTCAAGCAGGATCTTTTTTATGCCTTCGGAACCATTAAAAACATTTTTTATGGAACTTATATGGATCCTATCGGTTTTTAATACTTTTATAATAAACAGAATATTCGGATTTGCATGAAAGAAGTTTTCAGAGAAAGAATCGGGGGTTATTTCTCTTACAATTACAAGTGATATCTCTTCGGTTTTGGATGAGTGTCTTGTGGCCATGGTTTGAAATGTTAATGATTCCAGAAGCGAAACTGAAGAATTTGTGTTAAGTTCACACTTATAGTAAGAAAAAGCAGGACTGTATTCGGTTTTTATGAAACACTTTAACGGATCTGCTTCGCCGTCGGTTCCATTGTTGATAAATATATCAAAACAGGAAATCTTTCTTTGACCGAAAGAGCAACATTGCAGCTTGTTTATATCTATACCTTGTCCTGAGGTATCAAACAAAACTACTGTTCCGGAATTAAAAACACGTCCATAAATAAAATCAGAAACGAACTTTTCAATTCCCGAAGCAACACTATTATGGAAAACATCATTCTTTTTTGCTGAAATTAGTACTTCATAAGGCGAAACAATGTTTTTTCTGAAAATTTCATATAGAACAAAAATAAATATCGAAAAGATAAAAGAGAGTATGAGTATTACAGAAAAAGAAATAGAGAAACTCGGGAACGCTTTTTTTACAAGATGTGTCGGTTTATCCATTATTCTAATAGGTGCAATTTCTACAGTTTGTGAAATTCTGGCTTCGTATATTTTTTGAGCTAAAAATGCATATAGTTTTTCGGTAATAAGTACTTCTCTTTGTAAATCAGCGATATTCATGAGATTCTTTGGAAGATTTTCTATTGTAGAGAATATCAGGTCGGATTGTTTTTTCAAAATAGCAATACTTTTGGAGTAATTGTCGGCACTTTTTTGAAGGAGTTCTTTGAGACCAACTCTCGCTTGTCTAATGTCTGATTTAGATTGTAAAATTAATGGATGGTTTTCAGTAAAATTGCTTGCAAGTGTTGAATACTTAGCAATAAGCTCATTATGAGCTTTTACAGTCATTTGTACCGAAAGATCATCAATTACAATTGGAGCAGGAACAGGTGCTATCTTTTCAATATCTATTGAATCATTATATTTGCTTACTATCTCAAACTGCAGTTTTAAAATGGCGATCTCTTTTTCTATTTCGACATTCCTTTTCATTATTTCTGTGAACTGGAGATCTGGAAGAACCGTCAGATTGTCCTTCTGGTAAACAGCAAGTTTCTGGCTTTTGGCGTCAAGTTCTTTTTTTACATCGTCCAGAATTTTACCCATGAATTTTTGCTGGTCATCGGCATCGTTGGAGTTCCATTCCAGCTTTTTATCGACATATTTTTTATCGAATTCCTCAATGATTCTTACACCGAGCATTGGTTCTGAGCTGTTATAAACAATTTGAAAAACATTGCTTTCTTTTGTGTCACCTATAGTTGCAAAAACAAAATCCCCTGAAAGCTGTTCTCTTCTTTTAATTATATTTACATATTCAGCGCTAAAAGATGTTCCTGCCGAAATGTCTCCCAGTCTGTTAAGTATCAAAGAGCCGCCCATATAGCTGCATTCAAGTGAGAATTGACATTCTTTTGTCTCAATACGGTTGCTTATTCTGTATCCGTTATCTGTTATAATGATCTCGCTTTCGGTCTCTTTTAGCTTATCAGGAATGTTCACGGCATAAATGGATCCTTCAAAAGGCGGTTTACCGGAAATTACTCTGAACAGATAACTTATGAAAAAGTTATTGTTCCTTTCAATTTTGTATGTAAGGTTCAATTCGTTTATTACATTATCAAAGAGAGTTCTGCTTTTCAGGATTTCAATTTCATTTAGTATTTTCTGCGATTGTCCAGACATCAACATAGTAATTGAAGTTGCAGACATAGAGTTGTCTTTTTCTTCAACGATTATAGAAGATGAAATAGGATATTTCGGTTCTACAAAAAGAATGATTATGGAAAGTATACCAAAAATAAAAATAAAGAGTTTTAGAAGCAATAAACGATCTTTTTTCAGAATATCTATCGCAAGTTTCAGTTTCAATTCTTCCATATATTCCACCTTCATTGATTTAATTTATACAACTGCCTAATATTCTTCTGCTTTTTACATCAGAACAAATCGGACTGTAAAACAGAGGAATTTACCATAATCTCGAGTATTGGTCAATTTTTTGAAATAATATCAGATCTTCACAGAAAGAGAACTCTTTATATTTTCGAGGAATTTGTTGAGTTTGTCTATCATCTCCTTAGAATCCTCTTTTACTTCTTTTTCAAAAAAACCATTTGAGATCACGGCCTTTTTGCCTGACAGAGTTTCCATTTCAGGGACGATCTTATCATAAACCGTTCCTCCTGATGTGGTGAAAAAGACAACATTTTTAAGTTTGTCTTTATTCTTTGTTATATAAGTTCTTACAGCAGGTGTCATTGTCCATGCCCATACCGGGGTTCCTATTATGACCAGATCATAGTCCGCAGGATTGTACTTCGGAGTTTCTATATCTGTCTCATACTTCATCATTGCATCTTTTGCTGCCACAAGGTAGTTCCACACACCTTTTCTTTCTTTTTTGTCGACGAGTTTTTCCTGATCGGCCTCAAGTGCTACGGCAAGAAGTCCACCGACCTTTTCTGTAATGCCAGAACTGCTGTAATAGACAACAAGTATTTTCGGGGACCTTTTTTCCACTTCAACTCCGCTATTACCGGTATTTAGGTCTCCCATAATGCTGACAACCGAAAATAATATCAGAAACCACATTTTAACCTCCTTGACTTAAAACAGGATGATTTTATTCCAAACTGAAAAAGATACAAAAAAATGCAATATTGCAGCGGATGTTTGACTTTTGCAAACAAAAACAATATCAACTGGGTGATATTTTGTTTATCCGGACCTTATAAATGCTCTATTTTCTGGTAACACTTGTCATATTCGCTTCAATGGAGGCGGTATCCAAACCACTTATGGGAACGATCGATCCTTTTGTGCTTACTTTCTGGCGCTTTACGGCAGGGTTCCTTTTTTTCCTGTTTTACCCCGGGATCAGAAAAAGGTTCAGTGAGATCGCAGGACTCGGTTTTAAGGAATGGCGGGTTTTGATACTGCTGGGGATACTTAATTCCTTCCTTGCAATGAGCTTTCTGCAGGTAGCCGTTAAAATGAGCTCTGCCGCAACTGCCGCCACGATCTTCTGTTCAAATCCTGTTTTTGTACTTCTCTTTGCGTCGTTGTTCAGACTTGAAAGCTTTACTGCAGGAAAGATGGCTGGAGTGCTTGCAGGCTTTGCCGCAGTTGCAGTCATCATGAGCGAAAAGGGTTTCGTTCTGAGCGGCGGAATGCTGTTTGCCCTGCTTGCCGCTGTGATCTTTGCTTTTTACACGGTACTCAGCAAAAGAACATTGTTGAAAATATCACCTTTCACTGTTAACCTGGTATCCTTTTTCGCCGGATCGGCGGCAAATCTTATTTTTATAATTGTTTACGGAGCACCTTTCATGCCGGATGCCGGTTTTTATGAAACGGAAAAGATCGCGGCATTCATTTATCTGGGTTTTATCGTGACAGGGTTCGGATATGTAACCTTCTTTGAGACCATAAAAAGATTTACGGCGCTGGGGGCTTCACTGATATTCCTCTTCAAACCGGCCGTCGCAGTTGTATTTGCATATGTTTTTCTTGATGAAAGGCTTTCCGGGACTTTTTTTTCCGGTCTGCTGATTTTGAGTATAGCAACATTGCTGGTTCTTAAAGAGAGACTAAAAACGCTCTTCAAGTCCTGAGAAGACAAATTAACTTGAGATTTTCTCTCTTTTTTCATAACATTTTCAGGAATTATTTATTTATTTTTCAGGTGCGACCGTGAAAAGATCTTCATTAATCATCCTGTTTTTATTCTGTTTTTCATTGAGCGGACTTTCAAAGGATGTTTCCTTGAACCAGTTCATGCTTGACAGGTGGGACAATTCGAACGGTCTGCCTCAGAACAGTGTGACAACCATGGTCCAGACCCGTGACGGGTTCATCTGGATGGGTACAGAAGAGGGTTTCGTGAAGTTTGACGGAATAAAGTTCAGACTTTACGATGATTCTTCTCTTCCTCTTGAAAATCACAGTACAAAATTCATATTCGAGGATATAAAGTCCCCCAATATCTGGGTAGGAACAGATGGAGGAGGTCTTTTAAATCTGAACTACGAAACTGAAGAGTTCAAAATATTCGATACAAGATCAGGTCTTCCTGACAATATAATAAATACGGGAGCTCAGACAGATGACGGTGTTTTCTATGCAGGAACCGATAAGTCCGGCGTGGCGGTCATAAAGCCTGACGGGAACATTTCCATAATTGACCGTTCACAGGGACTGCCCGACAACAAAGTTAAGTTTATTGGAAGATCGAATAATTCGATATGGGTCGCATCAAAGAACTACCTTTCAAAAATAGAAGGCACTTCAGTTAAAAAAGTTGCAACATTTCCTTCAGAGGTCACCACGGTTTATTTTGAAAGTCAGGAACGGTTCCTCATCGGTACTGCGGGCGACGGAATATTCACATTCGATCCTCAGAGCGAAGATACAGGCAAGTTCAGATCGAAAGTTCTATCCGATAAGCTGATAAGCGCCATAAGCATTGACAGGCACGGATGTACTTTTGTAGGCACATACAATGACGGTTTTTTCAGATTCTGCAGCAGAGACGATGATAAATCGAACTGGCTTCCTAATAACTATGTCGTTTCAATTATGGAGGATACAGAAGGAAGTATATGGTTCGGTACGAGAGGATACGGTCTTTACAGGGTCAAGGAAGGCAAGTTCATAACCTACGGAAGAAAGAACGGACTTGCTGAAGCCGTAGTTTTCCCGCTTACTGAAAGCCGTGATGGCGGAATGTGGCTGGGCACCTGGGCCGGAGCTATTTATAAACTTAAAGACAATAAACTGAGCAAGATAACTTTCGGTGAATCTCTGGAAAGCTTTGATACGGTGCTGACCCTTTATCAGGAGAAGAGTGCAAATGTTCTATGGGCCGGTGTCTACGGAAAGGGACTTTTAAAAATAACAGATAACGGAGCTGCAACAAAGCTTTACACCGATAAAGACGGTCTTCCCGATAAGATGATCTCGGCTGTTTTCAAGGACTCGAAAGGAATCCTCTGGATAGGCACAATGTCCAAAGGCGTCGCATATATGAAAGATGAGATCATCTCGGCCATAGCGAACAGCGATCATATGAGCGTTTCTGCCATAACTGAGGACCAGTCCGGCAATATATGGATCGGAACAAAGAGAGGTCCCTATAAAATACAGGGCGAGTCTCTGATACAGGATTTCACGAATCTTGAGAACATAAGCACTCTTTCGATATATCCGGCCTCTGACGGAAAACTTATTTTTGCATCCGATAACGGATTGACGGTATACGAAAAAAGCATGGGAGCTATCACCATAGATAGAAAGAAGGGTATAGATGTAAGAACAATATTTGATGTAATAGAGGATAATAACGGCAATTTGTGGCTTACATCGAACAAGGGAATAAAGTTCATTGAAAGAAAAGAATTCGAAAGTTTCCTTGATGGCAGTATTCCCAGAGTCAACCCTGTAACATACGGTTTCAAGGATGGATTGCTTACCCCCGAATGTAATGGAGGCACGCAGCCTAATATATGGAAAGCCAGCGATGGCAAGATATGGATCCCCACTGCTGAAGGAGCGGCAGTAGTAGATCCGTCAGACATAAAAACGAATGCGATTGTTCCACCTGTGCATATAGTTTCAGTTTCAGCAAATGATAAGAGGTTTACAAGTCTTAACGGCGATTCTATCAAATTGAAGCCGGGGACAGCATCGGTCTCTTTTGAGTTTACAGGGCTGAGCTTTCTGTTCCCAGAACAGGTTAAATTCAAATATATGCTTGAAGGTCTTGAGACTAAGTGGAACGATGCCGGAACACAAAGGTACACATATTATACAAATCTTGATCCTGGAAAGTACGTATTTAAAGTGATCGCTGCCAACAATGACAATGTTTGGAACAAAGAAGGGGATTCTGTGGTTTTTGTAATAGAACCGTTCTTCTGGCAGACATTGTGGTTTAAAATAATAATAACGCTTGCTTTTCTTGCAGGGCTGGTTTTCTGGATAAACAGAAAGGTGACCGAGGTCAGGAACAGAGAAAACCTTCTGAGCCGGACAATTCAGTCCAGGACTAAAAACCTCAGGGACATAATACTTCATATCAAAACGCTTTCAGACACACTTGCTGATATATCAAAGACAATATCTGGCAATACCGGGATAACTGCTGAGAAGTTCAATGCCACATATGCGATGATAGATACGGCTTCTTCAACTCTTTCTGATATAACGGCAAAACTTTCTGAAACAAGTGAAAGTGTTCAGGAAATGAACAGGACGCTTACAAGGATCTCAGGGAAAGCGGACAGTTCCACTGTTGTTCTGAGCGATGCTGTGGAGGCAATAGAAAGAATAGAATCAAGTGCAAACCAGGTTTCCAATATTGTCGAAGTAGTTGATGAAATAGCTTTTAAGACAAATCTTCTCTCACTTAATGCTGCGATAGAAGCTGCCAGAGCAGGGGATGCCGGGAAAGGTTTTGCAGTTGTAGCCGAATCTGTAAGAGAACTTTCAGTGCAGACTGCAAGTGCGGTTGAGACAATACAGAAGCTTATTGATGACGCAATAAGCAAGGTTTCGTCCGGAAGAAGTTCCGTTAACAACATTGTAAGTTTTATAAATGAACTCGTAAGCGAATTCAGGTCTATTTCCCATCAGATAGACCAGATCCGCAGAGTCATAGAGCTTCATGTTAATGAAGTCGGCAGCGTGGACCATTCTCTGAGCGACATAAGAAGGATAACACAGGAGAGCACGACAATGGTCGATGGTGTATATCAGGTTTCAAGAAGGCTTAATGCAGAAACTGCTAATCTCAGAAAAGAAGTTGCAAAGATACAGGATACTGAGAATCAGTAGTCTGAGCTGATCAACTGGACCATTTCTGCCATCATCCCGCTACTTTCCGTTATAAAGATATAGTCGTTGTCCTGGTTCTCCCAATAAACAAGGTCATTTTCTTTTTCCTGAAAATGTCTTGCTTTACACTCTTCATCATGAGTCTTCACAACACAGTCTTTATCGTCGAACAGTTCTTTAAGATGATGGTTCTTTTTTGACATAAAAAGGGTTCCCTTGTTCTTCCCGATGCCTTCCAGATTTATTTTGGCAACGGGGTTCGCAGCTATGGATGTATATCTTCCACGAACTACAGGCGAGATCTTTGCCAATTTTTTCATAAGTTTTTTATCTACTTTGAAATTTTTCTGAAGTTCAGCCTCTGTGTTTTCTGTTCCATTAAATTCGTCAGGAAGAGAATGCCTATGGGCCGAAATGATTTCGTTGACGACAAGGCTATTCTCTTTGTCAGATGTATATATGTAATAAGAAAAAAGAAAAATAAAAGATGCAAATGAAAAAAAACTGAAGCCGACAGAAAAACCGTGACTTTTCATCACAGTTCCAATTCTTGTCGCGAAAGATGGTTTTACGGCACGGTCTATCAGACTTATAAAACCCTCTTTTTCGATAACAGACAGCACTTCCCGTTCCTTTATTCCTGTAATAACACGCTTTACAAGTTTTATCTCATCATATTTTTTTCTGCATTCAGGACAGTTTTCAAGATGAGCCGAAATTTCAGAACTTTCTTTAAGGTCAAGTTCGCCGTCAGCAAACTGTTCAATGAAGATCTCATTTAAATTGCATCTGGTGTCATGCATTTTTTCTCACCTTTTCTGTAATGATCCTTAATTCGCCGGCCTCTTTCCGGAGCATTTTTCTGAGATAGCTCCGGCCTCTGTGCAGTCTGCTCATAACTGTTCCGACAGGGATGCCGAGCTCTTTTGCCGCTTCTTCGTATGACATCCCGTCCATTTCTATGAAAATGACAACTTCCCTGTAATCCATGGGGATCGAAGCTATTACTGAATTGATCCTTTCACGAAGTATCGGATCGTTAAGCTCCTCTATCTTCCCGTTTGATTCGTTGATGAAAACGGAAGAACTGTCACCGTCATTTGCAAGGTCACCGAGAAAGAGCTCCTTTTTAACACCTTCTTTTTTCAGTTGATTAAGGTAATTGTTTTTCAGTACTCTGAATATCCATGATCTGAAATGAGATTCCTCTTTATAAAGGTGTTTTTTGTTAAGTACTGTCACAATAGTATCCTGCATCAGATCAAGTGCCCGGTCTCTATTTCCTGTTATGAACAGGGAATAGCTGAATATTTTGTCAAGATTGCTTTTCAGTAGCTCTTCCATTTCCCGTTTCCTGCAATTAACGGATTAAACGATATTAAAAACAGTCTGACACGCCATGTTATTCCAGAAAAAAATAAAAAAATAAAGAATTAAGATTCAGAAAGAGGATAGTATCCTGTCAAGTCTGGAAATAAGTTCAACTGTCTGGTCCACTGTGCCCAGAGTGATCCTGAAAAAATTAGGAAGGTTTTTGAAGGAACTTCTATCCCTTACAAAAATGTTCTCCTGTTCCATTTTCTCAAGCAGAAGATTCAGTTCAGGGTGCTGAACCATTATATAGTTAGCGCGTGAGTCGAAAGCGCTGATTTTGAACTTTGCAAAAAAGTCGAGCAGCATTTTTTTGCTTGTTTTTACTTCGGCAACATATTTTTCCATATATCCTTTGTCGGAAAGGGCGGCAAAAGCTGCAACCTGTGCCATTACGCTGACACTTTTAGGATTGAGGACCTTTGCAAGCTGATCAATAAGTACCTGATTCGTTACAAGATAACCGATCCTGAGTCCGGCAAGAGCCCATGCTTTTGAAAAAGTTCTTGTTATTATCAGGTTCGGATTCCTGTCTATGAGATCCATCACAGTTTCGCCAGCGAACTCAAAGTAAGCTTCGTCAACAATAACTATCGAATGATTTGCGATAGTGCATATTGTGGATATCTGTTTTTTGCTGAGAAGGACACCTGTCGGGTTGTTAGGATTGACTATATATATAAGTTTAGTATCAGGCGTCACATGACTCAATATAGATGTGATATCCGGTTTGAAAGGGTCTGTAAGTTCAACTTTTCGAAGATCGGCCCCTCTTGACTGAACATAAGTTATGAAATGAGTGTATGTCGGATATGGAACGACTACCTGATCACCCGGATCAAGAAAAACTTTACAGATAAGTTCCAGCGCATCATCACTTCCGTTGGTTACAAGAATGTCTTCGGCATTTCTATTGCAGTACTCTCCAAGCTTATGCCTTAAACTTCTGCTGTAAAGCTCAGGGTACCAGTTAAGAATGTTCTCATTGTTGTCAATTGATTCTTTTATAGCATTTTTAACAGCATCGGACGGCGGCTGTGTCGATTCATTCCAGTCAAGTTTCAAAGGTGTGATGTCCTTGGATGTTTCACCGGAAAGGATCTTGTTCCTGCTTGAAATTGTGGCATAGGGCTGAATCTCTTTTACCGTAGTGCTGATAAGTGCTCTTTCCGGAGCGATGTAACTTACATTTCCTTTCATTTTTATGCCCTTTTACATAAAAAACAACGCGCACTAAAAGCAAAAAGTGTGCCAGCCTAACATGCTGAATTTATTAATGTTAGCGGTGCGGCGCAATGCAATTTGATTTACAAAAACAAAGAATGCCTGTAAGCTGTGTAAAGATATTTTGCATTTTATGCGGAGTTTACTGTTTATACAAAAACTTGATTCAGTGTATGCAGGGTATATAATCTTTTCCTAAATGCCGGGACTTGATCCATGGAGGTTGAAATGGCAGGAATTCCAATAACTAAAGACGGTTTTGAAAAGATCTCTGAAGAGTTGAAACATTTAAAAAAAGTTGATAGACCTGATATCATAAAAAAAATAGCTGAAGCAAGGAGCCATGGGGATCTAAGTGAAAATGCCGAGTATCATGCCGCAAGAGAAAGGCAGAGTTTCATCGAGGGCCGGATAGGTTATCTTGAAGGTATAATCGCAGATGCACAGATCATAGATGTTTCCAAGCTAAGCGGGGACAAAGTGCTTTTCGGAGCTACTGTTGTGCTGATGGATGTTGAAAATGAATCGGAGATACAGTATACGCTTGTGGGTGAGGTCGAGAGCGATCCAAAGAAAGGAAAGATCTCGGTATCAAGCCCGATAGGCCGCTCCCTTGTCGGTAAAAGTGAAGGTGATGAAGTGAAAGTCGTCACTCCGTCAGGTGTCCGCGAGTACGAGATACTCGAAGTAAAATACATCTGATGAGCCCTGTCGACACCAGAAATGAGCTGCTTTCATTCCTGAATCAGCCTCTTGAATCGGTAGTAGGTCTTTCAAAGGCGCAGTTGAACAAGATCACAGGAAATTTAGGTCCGAAGGTTTTCGATCTGATCGTAGATAATATTCCTGATAAGTATGAAACAAGGCTTCTTGCCTTAAATATTGCAGATCTGGTGCCGGGTGAAATGTCAACATTCAAAGGTACTGTCATAAGATCAAAGAAAGGTTTCGGAAAGGTTCCGGCTGTTATATCGGTCGAATTTGACGGACACATTATAAATCTCACATTTTTTGGAAAAGTCGGTGATATATACATCACTGTATTCTCTCCCGGCGACGAGGTGCTTGTGTCAGGAGAGGTCAATCCCAGACAGGTTTTCCCGGGGTTTGTAAATCCTGAGCTTTTTAAACATGATGCACAGTGGAAGGAGCTTCTGAGCGGAATCGTCCCGGTTTACAGAAAGATACCCGGGGTTTCACATCTTTTCATGCTAAGGACCGTCAGAGCCGTTCTGTTAAAACTTGCCGGTTTTGATGGCGACTGGATGCCGTCCCGTGTCATTGAAGAAGAAAAAATGCCGCCTCTTGTAACATCTCTGATGAATGTCCATTTTCCGAAAGCGGATGTTCCTTTTTTAACGGTACAGCAGAAGGAGAGCCCCTGGCATAAAAGAGTGGCTTTTGATAAACTGTTTTTCCTTCAGTTCGGTGCATACAATGAAAAAATAGCGAGCAGAAAGAATAAGAACAGGGTAATAAGGCCGTTATCGGTTCTGGCCGCTGATGCTGAAAAAAACATGCCGTTCAAACTCACAGTCGCACAGAAGAGAGTGCTCGAGGAGATAAGAAGAGATATGGTTTCAGAATACCCCATGAACAGGCTACTTCAGGGTGATGTCGGAAGCGGCAAGACCGCCGTGATGATACTTGCAGGGCTTGACATGGCGGCGGCAGGCTTTAAGACGGTTATAATGGCGCCGACAGAAATACTCGCAAAACAGCACTGTGATTCGATAAGAAAAATAGCTCCTGAAGGTGTGAAATGTCAGATAATGACAGGCGGTGTCACCGGAAAGAAAAGAAAAAAGGAAATGCTGGCGCAAGCTGAACTGGCAGACTTCATTGTAGGGACGCATGCTCTTTATGAGAACCTCGATTTCATGCCGGATATAGGGCTTATTATAATTGATGAGCAGCACAGGTTCGGTGTCGCACAGCGGATGAGGCTCATGAACAAATCGTTCCTTCCTGATGTGCTGATCGTTTCTGCAACTCCTATTCCGAGATCACTTGCCATGACGATATACGGCGTAACGGATATAAGTGTCATAAATGAAATGCCTCCCGGAAGGGTTCCGGTCAAGACAAGATTTGTGAAGCACGGAGATAGAGGAAAAGTATTCGACTATGTAACCGGCATCATTATTAAAAACGGTGCCAAAGGTTACTGGGTGTGTCCTCTGGTCGAGGAAAGCGAGAAAATGGACCTCAGGCATGTGCAGGGTGTTTATGAAGAGTTCAGGACTGTTCTGGGTGAAAAGGCCGTTCTTCTTCACGGCAGAATGAAGGGGGATGAGAAGAACGGGATAATAAGCAGGCTTAAAACAGGAGATATAAATATTATAATTTCCACCATCGTTATCGAAGTCGGCGTAGATGTTACCGATGCAGAGTTCATGGTCATAGAGAATGCGGACAGGTTCGGTCTGGCGCAGCTTCATCAGTTAAGAGGAAGGGTCGGCAGAGGGGACAGAAAGTCATTCTGTGCGTTGATAGCAAGCCCTGATCTGAGCGGAAAGGCGGATTCCAGACTGGATTTCATTTCAAGGAACGACAATGGTTTTAAAATAGCTGAATTTGACATGTTGGCGAGAGGTCCGGGTTCTCTTGCCGGTTTTGACCAGTCAGGGTACAAGAACGATCCTTATTTCCTCCTTGCCGCACAATATGGCGAGTTCGTTGAACGGGCAGGGGAACATGTACGGAAAATATACGAAAATGATAATGACAGCGGAACAGTAAGAGATGTCGAGAAAGTCTTCTCCCTGTTTTTCAAAGGATCATTTAACCGCTTTAAAACGGGGTAAGTTAATGAAAACAATAGCTGTTCTAGGATATTTCGACAGGGAGTGCTCTAGTATCATAAAAGATCTTAAAGAGCGCATAAACAGAAAAAGCGGTCTCAATACATCGAGTCTTCTGGATGTTCCTCATATCACATTCACGATCTCTAACGGTTCCAGCCCTGATAAGGTTGAAAAAGCTATTGCAGAACTTCGCGGATCTAAAATACCTGATGTTACATTTTCGCATTTCGGACTGTTCAAAGCAAAAAGGACACTTTTCCTTGGGATAAATCCGTCATGTGAGCTGTTGATGTTCCATAAAAAGGTTTTTGACAGAGTGAGTCCGGTTCAGCGTGAAATGAGCCCGTTCTATTCACCGTCCAACTGGGTTCCTCACTGTTTCCTTGCAGATAGTTTTAACTGTTTTTCGGATATTCTGGAGATCGCCCTCGAGCCGGTATTTTTTAAAAGTTTCGGTGTGACAGGTCTTTCTGTGACCGAATACGACCATGATCTGGGCCGTATGGTTCATAAAATAGATATTCCGCGTTGAGCAGATCTTCATCTAGAGAGTAGAATTTAACTGAACGCATTCTTATCCTTTTTCTAAGATCTTGCAGTGTTTCATGCCCGGTATTTTGCGGAAAATGTATCGAGATCAGTTCTCTTATGCCGCATTCGGACGCCCCTTTTTCAATTTTCTGACGCAGTGATATGCCGGCTGAAGGGTTTCTTCTGTACTTATCAAATATCAGGTGTCCTTCACCTGAACTGTTCTTCATGCAAAGGACTTTTCCGTAAAATATCTCAGGTCTGACCGCGGTTTCGCTTAAGTTGACCTGAAACGGAACGAGAAGGATCAAATTGCAGGCTATCAACACGGGTTTGCCCTTTTTTAAGAAAAGAGCCCCGAAAAAAGTGCATACAAACATAAGTTTTACATAAAAGTGCGGTTCTATCAGGGGAATGAGCGATCTTTCTGCGGTCTCCCCTGTAAAACCGATGATAAAATATGCCGGTGATATGAGAATGTCAGTGATATTAAGTAACATTCCTGATATTTTTACCGAGAAAGGGACAATGAACTGGGCGGCTGTTATAAATGGAAGGGACAAAGAGATAACCGGGATCACAAGAAGGTTCACTAATGGAGAGAAAAGAGGGAACGCTCCGTTGATAGTGGCACTTACAGGTATTAGAATGTAGTTCATCATGATAGATACGGTTATGAGTTTCACTGTTACGGAGCGAGGGAGGATCCCCCAGATGTTTATTATCACGGCCACACAGAGAGCGCTCATGATGAAGCTTATGCTAGTTACGCTCGAAGGTATTGCTATGCATACAGCCGTAATGGAATAAAGGAACAGTGTTATAGAGTGGGGGTTATGTCCTGTCAGGATGTAGATGTCGAAAATAAGCATGAAAAAAAGCGCCCTGAGAGTCGGTATTGAAGCTCCGGTAATATAAAAATAGTAGAACGAAACGGCCAATTTCAGAACAAGGGAAAATGCGGCGAAATGACGGGGTCTGAAGAAAAGTGCCGCTCCTGATATTTTCAAAAGTAAGTTTATCATTATAAGCATAAGTCCTACATGAAAGGCCGATATGGCGACGATGTGCATCGTGCCGGTGTTGACGAGGTCGTTCCTGAATCTGTCTGAAAAACCTCTTGTGCCTGTCGTGAGGGCCGTGACAAGCTCTCTGTTTTTTAGTTTCTGTGAGAAATTCTCAAGCTCTTTTTTGTATGAATCTATTTTTGAAGGGGTCGGTACATTTACTGAAAAACCGCCCGGTCCTGACAGTTCGTCCCTTTCTTTTACAGCCAGTCCCGATATCGAAATAAAAAATGAAAAGAGGATCACTGTTCTGCTGATCTGCAGATCTTTCATTCTTATTATGATGCAGATGTGCCATAAAACGGTCGTGATCAAAGCTGTCAGCGGGAAAAAATAACTGCAGAAAAAAAGGATGCACGGCATCAGCTTGAAAATATTCCGGATATTTTCTCTATCATAAAATTTCATGTTGCAAATCTATGTAAAAAATATCTAATCGTCAATTAAAATCATTTTCTAACTTGAAAAATAAATTTCTCTTTGATAGACTGTGCGTCCCTAAACTGTTTTTTGACCATGGAGGAAGAAATGAACATCCGTAAGTATGATGGAAAGCTCGAAAGTGTTGATTTCCTTGATATGCTGATGCTTGACATTTATGGCAATATACGCCATGTGACCGTTCCTAAAGGCTACATCAATGAGAAAGTCCTTAAACAGGGAATAGGATTCGATGCTTCGAACTTCGGTTTTGCGAAAGTGACGAAATCGGACATGCTTGCAAGACCTGATATGACAACAGCTTTCATAGAGGAAAAAGGGGGACATTCGATCCTTCATGTGCTTTGCGACATCTATCTTATCGAAGGAGAACTTTTTGACCAGTATCCCAGATATGTTGCGAGAAAGACGCTGGAACATCTCAAGAACGAAAAGATCGCTGATGACGCGAAGATGCTTGTGGAGCTTGAGTTCCACATGTTCGAAGATGTGAACTATGCGGCGGATTACAGCCACTCATACTACAAGATCCAGAGTGCGGAAGGCATAGGGACCGATTATGACGACCTGCCGAGGTTCAATATTCACAAAGGTTATCACAGGATCTATCCTGACGACAGGTATTTCAATGTGAGAAATGACATTGTTGTTGCGCTCGAAGCTGTCGGAATTCCTGTAAAATATCATCATCACGAGGTCGGTGCGGCCCAGCTTGAGATAGAACTTAATTTCATGTCCATTCTTGAGGCGGCTGATAAGGTGAGCCTTACAAAATGGATCGCATGCAATGTCGCGAACGAACACGGTCTTTTCATAACTTTCATGCCTAAGCCGATATATAAAGCGGCTGGTAACGGCATGCATGTGCATCAGTTCCTTGAAAAAAAGGGAAAAACCATTTTCGCCGGTTCGGAACTGCACGGACTTACGAAAGAGGCTCTTGCTTACACGGCAGGGCTGCTTGATCACAGTCTGACCGGATCGCTCCTCGCATTTGCAAATCCGAGCACCAACTCCTATAAAAGGCTTGTTCCGGGATATGAGGCTCCAGTGAGTGCGACATTTGCCAAGGCTTCGAGAGAGGCTTCTGTCAGGATCCCGGGATATCTTTCCAAAGGTGAGGAGAGAATAGAATACAGGACTGGTGATGCCACGGCGAACATTTATTATTTCCTGAGTGCGATGGTGCTTGCAGGAGTCGACGGCATAAAGAAAGGACGGGACCCCGTGGCTTCAAATTATGATGATCCGCATAACGGAAAGGTGTTCCCGCTCAGCCTGAATGCGGTACTTGACGGTTTGCAGAAAGATAAGGAATATCTGAAACCGGCATTCCCTGAAGCGCTGATCAACTTGTGGGTGAAGATAAAAAAGGACGAAGCGGAATATGTCTACAACGCTCCGACACCTCAGGAATATGAACTTTATTTCAAATGCTGATCACTTTTTAAGAAGGCCTTTCAGATCGATCCTTTTTTCCGGATCGCCGCAATGTTCAATGTTTATTGCAAAAAGCTGTCTGTTAAGTTCGTCAATGTCCAGAGTGTTGTTCTCGTCGAATCTGACACCTTCATAGTCGTCATCGTCGCTTTCATAGTCAAGATCATCTTCATTGAAGTTCAGTTCGCAGAACGATACGGCATTATATGGTTCTGAAGGATCATCATCATTGAGGAATGATATGGGAATGCCGTGAGTCCGGCAGATAACGGGCCTGTATTTATAGATCTGGCAGAGGTCGTCTTTCAGAAAGCCGCAGGATGCACCGCTGTCAAATATAACGGAATCTTTGTCAAATCCGTCACGGCCCATTTCATAGCTGATCGCTTCAAATTCAACAGGGAACACTGTCAGATTGACACAGCAGGAGGAGCATCCCGGTCTGCATACTATGTTCTTTCCGTGGATGGAAGTGAGTTTTGCCGTAATTTCATCTGTTTTTTTTCTCAGTTCGAAGTATTTCTCGAACATCTTCGTGTCAAACTGCATTAATAACTCCATTTATAAAACAGCCGGATTGACATTATATTGTTAAGAAGTAGAATTTCAATGTGTGTGCAATTATTTAAGGGTGTATCATGAAACTAATAGTTTTTATTATTGTTTCGTTCCTACTTTTCACAGCCTGTGTGAAGGATGAAGAAGGGGAAAATAAAGCATGTCTTACAACACAGGACTGTCCTGTGGGATATGAATGCGATCCTGTGACAGGAAAATGTGTTGAAGAAGGTACGGTGGTCAAACCTGATAATGACGGTTTCATCCCGGGTGAGCAATGCAACGGGCATGGAACGCTTAATGCACAGAACCTTTGTGAATGTGATGAAGGTTACGGCGGAAGCGAGTGCAGCGAATGTGCAATGGGCTACACGGGGTATCCTGACTGTGAAGAGGAGGGAGAAGCCTGCAAGGGGATCAACTGTAATGATCACGGCAAATGTCTTGAATCAATAGGAGGCTGTTCATGTTACACCGGTTATGCAGGTGAGTTCTGCGAACAGTGCGAACCGGGATATGAAGGCTACCCTAACTGTGTCCTTAAACTGTGCGAACCGGAAACTCTTTCGTGCCGGGGGCTGGTTGTTGTTGAATGCAATGAAACCGGAACGGAATTTGTCGATAAGGAGACCTGTTCGGGTGAAGGAGTTGTCTGTTACAAGGGAAAATGTCTTGACGCATGCGGAATTGCCGCAGAAGATAAAAGCTATGTGGGTTGTGAATACTGGGGTGCTTTCCTTCAGCAGGGCGGGGGATATGAGGACCAGGCTACATACGCTCTTGTAGTTGCGAATCCGAATGCCACAGATGTCAATGTGAAAGTATACGGTTCAGGAGATGCACTGATAGCTGAGAACACGATCCAATCCAAAGGGTTGTATTCATTTGAACTCGGTCAGAGCAGAAGGATCATGGGACCGGGCATAAGCGATCTCGGATTTAAACTGGTATCATCAAAACCTGTGACCGTGACTCAGATGAACCCGTTCGGCAATGTTCTAATGTATTCAAATGATGCCACTCTTCTTCTTCCGATAGGAGCTCTTGCAGAGAAATATTATGCGATGTCATGGCCCGGCTGGTCATCTCTTCCCGGATTTATTACAGTAATTGCTGTTGAAGATGGTCAGACAATCGTGAAAGTAACATATACAGCAACATCAACAGGTGGCGGGGGAATCAATGCAGAAAATCCCGGATCTACTGTCAGTTATACACTGAACAAATATCAGGTTCTTAATATTAATTCCACAAACGGCGGGTCAAACAGTTACGGAGCCGATCTTACAGGCTCGTTCATCCAGGCCGACAGAAAGGTTGCTGTTTTCGGAGGTCATGTCTGTACAAGGATCCCTGCAGATAAGACAGCATGCGATCACATGGAGCACCAGATATTCCCTCTTCAGAGCTGGGGAAAGGATTTCGTTGCCGGAAGAACTAAGCCCAGAGGCGGCGAAAATGATTACTTCAGGATACTTGCTTCAGAGAATGATACAGTGGTTTCGTGGTCCGGAGGGCTTACAGGAGGTGTAACCCTTCAGGCTGGCTGGTATCATGATTTCAACACGAACACCGATTTTACGATACATTCAGAAAAACCCATACTTGTGGGGCAGTTCCTTGCAAGTCAGGATGCCGGTGCAGGAACGGGTGATCCGGCAATGATGCTCCTCGCTCCGAATGAACAGCTCAGAAATGAGTACATATTCCTGGTCCCGCCAAATTATGACTTCAACAGAATAACCATAATCGCCCAGAAGGACACCAACATCGAAGTAGGCGGTACAAGTTATTCATCGAACAGTTTCATGAACATTCCCGGCACGGACTGGTACAAAGGCTGGGTGGATATGTCTACGGGCGCATACAACCTGACAGCTACCAAGCCAGTGGGACTTTATGTGTACGGCTTCTCGCAGTATGTTTCCTATGCTTACACAGCAGGGCTCGATCTGAAAGCCATAAACCTTCAGGAATGATCCGTCTTTGACTTTTTTCACCACATCTGATAGGTTGCTTCATTACTTTTTTCCGGAGGCAGTATGAACCACATCTCTCTTGAATGGCTGTACCCCTTTATTTATCTTGTTTTCGGCGCGGCGCTTATCTATCTGGTCTACATTATCAGGAATTATATAACCGGTCTGAAGGCATCACCGCGTGAACTGTGGTTCGTTTCAATTTCACAGGTCACTGAATACACAGCCTATTCCATCATGCTCATGACGCTTACCCTCTGGCTTTCAAGCGATGTGGGACTCAGTGATGTAAGTGCCGGCAATTACATGGGTTACTGGAATCTCAGCTATACGCTTCTTATTTTCGGTGTGGGTTCTCTTGTTGATTCTGTGGGTATTAAGAAAATACTGGTTATCGGGACGATCCTTGCTATATTTTCAAGGTTTTTCCTTTTTGTATCGACCAATTTCTGGGTTGTCACTATCCTCGGGTTCGTACCTCAGGCTGTATCTGTTGCCTTCCTCAGTCCTGTAATATCGGTGGCATTGAAAAGATATACGAAATCGGACACTTCCGCGATGGGATTCGCCATGTTCTACACTCTGATGAACATCGGATTTGCATGCGGAGGACTTATATTCGACTGGATAAGGCAGTCATTCGGTGAATATGGAAATGTGGCCATTCCTCTGCTTGGCGAGATCAGCACATACAGATTCATACTTTTTGCGGCGTTCCTCATCAGTTTCCCGGCGATGGTGTTCATTGCGATACTTCGTGACGGAATAGACCTTAATGATGACGGTGTTCTTGAATTCCTTCCGAAAAAAGAAAAAAAGGAAGGTGCTTTTATTCCTGTGATGGTTCATTCGGTCAGGGATTCTTTCAAAGATGCGGCAGGGATCTTCATAAATGTCTCAAAACAGCCTGCATTCTGGAAATTCATGGCTCTTCTGGGGATCCTGCTCGGAGTTAACTATGTTTTCTATCATTTCCACTATACATTTCCCAAATACGGCATAAGGGTTCTCGGTGAGGGTGCTAAAATAGGTAACATATACGGAGTTCTGAATCCGGTCATAATCGTCTTTTTTGTGCCGCTAATAGCCTGGCT
>JAKLDO010000036.1 GCA_022703485.1 bacterium | reverse complement strand
CCCTAAAACAGCAAGCTAATCAAGCGGCAATCTAAAATAATTTGACGGAAACTTTTCAAGTCGCTATATTCGATTGTATTTAACTTTGATTTGGGATGTTTATGCAAAATCAGATAATTGTTTATCAACCGGATGCCGGGTTGTCGACTCTTGAAGTGCGGCTTGAAAACGAAACAGTATGGCTTACTCAGAACCAGATGGCTGAATTATTTCTGACAGACCGCACATCAATTGTGAAACACATCAGAAACATATATAAGACATTGGAACTTGAGAAGGTTTCAACTTGTGCAAAAATTGCACAGGTTCAAATTGAAGGAGGCAGAAAAGTTTCAAGGCAGGTCGTTTATTTCAATCTTGATGTAATACTTTCAGTCGGTTACCGTGTAAATTCAAAACGGGGCACTCAGTTTCGGATATGGGCGAACAAAGTGCTTAAAGACTATCTTATGAAAGGTTATGCATTGAATCAGAGAATAGATAGGATCGAAGAAAAACTCTTTGAACATGATAAAAAATTTGAGCTTATAATTCATCATGCAATACCGCCGAAAGAAGGAATTTTTTTTGACGGACAGGTCTTTGATGCATATGAATTGGCGGTTTCATTTATCAAAGAAGCAGAAAACTCAATAATCCTGATAGATAATTATGTTGATGAAACAGTCCTTGCAATGATGGCAAAACGGAGATCAGGAGTAAAAGCGGCCATTTACACTGCAAATCTCACAAAACAGCTTAAGCTCGACCTTGAAAAGCACAACGCCCAGTATGAAGCAATTAAAATATTCCAGTTTGAAAAAGCGCATGACAGATTTCTGATAATTGACGGAAAAACTGTCTACCACATCGGAGCGTCATTGAAAGATCTGGGGAAAAAGCTGTTTGCATTTTCGAAGATCGATATCAACCCTAAGATAATTATGGATTATTTAAAAAATCCCTGACTTCAGGATTTTCATGTTATCTACGAATTACTGAAGAACTTAACGAGAGTATCAACGAGCCTGTTGTGCAGGTCGCCTCTGTTTATAAGTGCAGTTATTGCAGTTATTATTACAGGAATTGCGACAAGAAGAAAATACTTGAGTTCGTTATCAATGACATCTTTCACATACTTCTTATCAGGGGAAAGGTCCTTTATCCTGAGCTTCTGCTTCGGTGTATCGTCCCTTTTCTTCATCCTGACCGTCGGTTTCCATTCCTTTGATTCGGTCGTCGCCGGCTTTACAGGTTCAGGCATTATCGCCTCGGTACCTGTCTGGATCTCAGTCTCCTTTTTTGAAGGATCTTTTTCAAGAGCGATCTTAGACACTATTTCACCTTTTTAATGTTATCTATCGACGCTTTGACAAATGCCATGAAAAGCGGATGCGGCGCAAAAGGTTTAGATTTGAACTCAGGATGGAACTGGCATCCTACAAACCACTTATGTTCAGGGATCTCTATCATCTCGACAAGACCTGTGACCTTATCCCTTCCTGTTATTCTGAGACCGCATCTCTTAAGGTCCTCTTCAAACTTTGAATTGAACTCATATCTGTGACGGTGTCTTTCGCTTATCTCTGCATTTTTGTACGCATCAAAAGCACGGCTGCCCTTCTCGACAAGACAGGTATATGCCCCGAGCCTCATCGTCCCGCCGAGGTTCTTAATGCTCTTCTGCTCCTCCATGAGGTCTATCACAGGGTAGTGAGATTTCTCATTGAACTCCATTGAGTGGGCATCGCTCATCTGGCACACATGCCTTGCAAATTCTATTGTAGCTATCTGCATACCGAGACATATTCCAAAGAACGGTATATTGTTCGTCCTTGCATATTCGACCGCCTTGATCTTGCCTTCAATGCCCCTGATCCCGAAACCCCCGGGAACAAGTATTCCGTCAACATCTTTCAGGCAGTTAATGTCTATCTCGCCTTTCTCCAGCTTTTCGCTGTCGATGTAGACAAGGTTCATTCTGTGCCTGTTGGCGATACCTGCATGAATAAGAGCTTCGTTCAGACTTTTATATGATTCCTTCAGATCGACATATTTTCCGACGATCGCAATGGAGACAGTCCCTTCAGGATTTTTTATGTTCCTGTTTATGGTCTCCCATTTCGAAAGACCGGCGCTCCTTGACCAGATATTGAGATATTTGGCTATTATGTCATCAACTCCCTGCCTGCTGTAATAAAGCGGAAGTTCATAGATGTTATCCACATCAACTGCGGAGAAAACGGCTTCCTTCTTGACATTACAGAAGAGACTTATCTTTTCACGCATGTCATCGGTAAGCTCCTTTTCGCAGCGGCAAAGAAGAATGTCAGGCTGGATACCTATTGCACGCAGTTCTTTAACGCTGTGCTGGGTCGGTTTTGTCTTGAACTCGCCCGCCGCCTTGATGAAAGGAACGAGAGTAAGATGTATGTAAAGCACATTTTCTCTGCCCACATCGTATGCGAACTGCCTTATCGCTTCGAGGAAAGGAAGGCTTTCAATATCACCGACCGTACCGCCGATCTCGACCTGAACGATGTCAGCCGTCTTTCCGAGATTCGTTATCTTGCTCTTTATTTCATTGGTGATATGAGGGATCACCTGAACTGTCTTGCCGAGATATTCTCCTCTTCTCTCCTTGCTGAGAACCGCATCGTATATCTGTCCAGTCGTGAAGTTGTTGTCTCTTTTCAGCGTAACATCACAGAACCTCTCATAATGGCCCAGATCAAGGTCCGTCTCAGCGCCATCCTCAGTTACAAAGACCTCTCCATGCTGGAAAGGGCTCATCGTGCCGGGATCAAGGTTTATATAAGGATCGAACTTGAGCAGATTGACCTTTATGCCCCTGCTTTCAAGAAGCGCACCTATCGTGGTGGATGCAATGCCTTTTCCGAGCGATGAAACAACTCCGCCCGTAAAAAAAATGTACTTCGTCTTCTTACTGTTCATCTCTCAGGCTCCCCCGCTATTTAAGAACATCAATTCCGGGCAGTGTGTTATTCCTCAAAAATTCAAGACTTGCTCCGCCGCCTGTCGAAATGTGACTGAACTTATCCTTAACACCGGCCTTCTTCATCAATGCGGCACTGCTTCCGCCGCCTGCCACGGTATGGGCTTTTGTGTTAACTACAGCTTTTGCAAGTCCGATGCCGCCTTTTGCGAACGCATCATGTTCGAAAGCCCCGACCGGACCGTTCCAAAGCAGTTCTCTGCATCCTTCAAGCTTGGAAATGTACAATTTCAGAGTTTCAGGCCCGATGTCAAAAGCTGTCATTTCAGAAGGAAATTCAGAATTTGAGCATACCGCCGTCTCTGTCGAATCTATACTGTTTGCTATCACATGGTCTACGGGAAGAAGCAGTTCAACGCCTCTCGCCTCGGCACCTTTTATTATCTCCTTTGCAACGGAAAGACAGCTCTCCTCTATCCTCGATCTGCCCAGTTTTACACCCTTTGCCGCAAGGAAAGTGAAAGCCATCTCCCCGCCTATCATTATTCTGTCAACAACTTCAAGCATGGGCCTGATTATCGATATCTTGTCGGATACCTTGGACCCTCCTATTATCGAGTAAAAACCGTCACCTCTTTTAAGCCCGATGAGCTTTGAAAGCTCCTCGATCTCCTTTTTCATCAGGAAACCCATTCCTTTCGTATCAATGAGCATAGGAAGAGCATTCACCGAAGCCTCTTTTCTATGTGACACGCCGAAAGCGTCATTGATGTAGATATCGCACATTTTCGCCAGTTCCCGTGCAAATGACGAGGAGTTCTTCTTCTCATCCTCGCTGAAACGGAGATTCTCAAGCACAAGTATCTGCCCCGGTTTCAGGTCTCTCACCATCTGCTGGGCACCCATTCCGACGCAATCCTCGAAAAAGTAGATATCCTTTTCAAGTATGGTCGCCAGTGCGGCTGCAAAAGGTTCAAGTGAATAAGCGGCATCCCTGTCACCGCATTCCGGAGTTCCTGTGTGCGATGCTATTATGACCCTTGCATTGTGTTCAAGGGCATGCTTAATTGTCGGGACGGTCTGCATGATACGGTCCATGTCCGTCACAACACCTTTTTCATCAACAGGAATATTGAAGTCGGTCCTTATGAAGACCCTTTTTTCTCTTATCGCAAGTTCATTTACACATTTAACATTCAAGGTGTCGAGATAGCTCATTTATACCGCCGTCATTAAAAAAGTCTTTCCAGAACATCGACCATTCTGCTCGAATATCCCCATTCATTGTCATACCAGCTGAGGAGCTTAAGCATATTGCCCTGCATTACAGCCGTGCTCTGTGCATCAAGTATGGACGAGTGAGGATCGCCGTTGAAATCGGATGATACAAGTGGCTCACTGCAGTACCTGAGAATTCCTTTCATTTCGCCTTCAGCATATTTCTTCATGAGTGCGTTGACCTCTTCGACTGTCGTCTCCTTTTCAAGAACGAAAACTGCATCGACAAGGCTCACATTGGGTGTCGGAACCCTTACTGATATGCCGTCAAGCTTTCCTTTGAGCGAAGGAATTACAAGTCCGATAGCCTTTGCGGCGCCTGTGGTCGTCGGTATCATACTGAGCGCACCGGCTCTCGCCCTTCTGAGATCCTTGTGAGGAAGGTCGAGTATCCTCTGGTCGTTCGTGTATGAATGTATCGTGGTCATGAATCCGTGCTTAATGCCGAAATGTTTATGAACGATGTGTGTGATAGGAGCGAGACAGTTGGTGGTGCAGCTTGCGTTGGAAATGATGTTGTGTTTAGCCTTGTCATAAAGTGAATCGTTGACACCGAGAACAACTGTGAGGTCCTCTCCCTTTGCAGGTGCGGAAATGAAAACTTTCTTTGCACCGGCTTCGATATGAAGCGACGCTTTCTCTTTTGATGTGAAAAGACCTGTGCATTCAAGGACGACATCTATCTTCATATCTTTCCACGGAAGCTTTGCCGGATCCTTTTCAGCGATGATCTTTATCTCTTTACCGTTTATGAATATGGAGCTTTCACCAGCTTTGACATCCCTGTCCCAGACTCCGTGAACGGAATCATATTTGAGAAGATGCGCAAGTGTCTTCGGGTCGGTAAGGTCATTGATCGCAACGATCTCGATCTTCTGATTTCCGTCTGCAATTCTGTAAACTGCTCTTCCAATTCTTCCGAAACCATTGATAGCTACACGAATCTTTTCCATGAAATCCTCCATTTTTTAGTCATTGCCGTCATTTTCCGGCATTACCTCATTATTTGAGCCGTCACCTTTCCTGTAAAAAGCCCTCTGGAGCATATAGATCGATTTTGTCCAGTTCCCTTCCATCTCGGAATTAAAACCTATGTTCACCGCATCAAGGTTTGCATCAAGGTTGTCACACATTGAAACGATCAGGGCCTCCATGGTCTTGGGTTTCTTCGGTGATCCGAACTCATATTCGCCATGGTGGCTGAGCATTATGTGAAGAAGTTCCATTTTAAGGTCTGCATCATCAGGATATACCGATGTCACAAGCTTTTCCATCCATGTGGCACCCATGTAGATATGCCCGAGAAGTTTGCCTCTGTCTGAATATTTCTCGACCATGGCAGTAACGGGATTGAGCTGGAACTCGAACACTTTTCCCGCATCATGTATCAATGCGGAGAGAACTATCAGTGAACGGTCCACACCATATTTTGCAACATAGTTCTCAGAAACCTTTGATGCCATCTCTGCGACATTTATTGAATGCTCCCATAAACCTCTTCTGCAGGCGTGGTGCATGCTCCTTCCGGCAGGGATCATCGTGTAAAGCTCCCACACCTTTCCGCTTTTTTCAAAGGCATCAAGCACAGCCTTATGCTTTTCTGTAAGCACGGAAGATACATTTTTCCATCTTTCATGCAGTTCTTCAGCACTGAACTCCGATTCAGGAAGTATGCCCTTGCACTCGGAATCTATTTTATCCGGAGCCACTATTCCGGCATCATTTATCACTATCTGAGTTACATTCTGATATTTTGTGACCTTTCCGTTGAGGACCTTTATCACATTGCCGGCCTGAACAGCCTCTTCGACATCGCTGTCCATATCCCATACTTTTCCATTTACCGAGGCGGTACCGTCGAAAAGCTCGACATCCATGTACTTCTGGCCGTTCTTTCCCACCTTGACCGAAGATTTCTTAACGAGAAAATAACAGTTTGAATCGGGGATTATTATGTCACCCTCATCCATTTCACTTATCAAGGTTCTTTTTCTAACGATCATAGATACCGCCAATAGTCATAAAGACAGACAAAAGAGTTACCGATCAGCATAATCAATGCTACGCGTCGAGAATACACTTCGCTCATTTAAAAATCAATTTTTATGACCGATCATTCTCCTCTTCGCCAAGTTTCCCATTATACAGACAATCCTCCAATGCAGCATCACAGACTCCTGTTGTGCAATCCTTTAGTATTGCCGATCCGCTTCCGTCATCAACGCATTCCTTCAAAATATTGGTTTCACAGAAGATTTTGTCTGGTTCGCAGACCATGTCTCTGCATTCGCCAGGATCATCTCCTTCATCACAATACTGAGTGTCGGAGCAATTCTGAATCATTTCTTCGCTGAGTCCATCATTCGAACAGGAATAAACATCGCCCATCTTGCAGTATATTGCTCCATCGAAACAGATCTGATGTGCACATGAGATTGGGGTAGCGTTTTCATTACAAATATATCCTTCAATGCATTCTTCTTTTGTTTCCCACTTTCCAATAACACATTCCTGAACTTCGCCTTTTGCATCACTACATTTTAACTCTCCCTCTTTACATTCTCCTGTATCACCGGTATTGCTGCTGTCTCCGCTATCTCCGCTGTCTCCGCTGTTCCCAGTATTTCCTGTGTCGCCAGTATCAATGCCGCATGAAATCATAACAACCGATAAAAAGACAGTTGCTGTAAAAATTAAAATACTGTTCATAAATTTTCCTCTCAATATATTAAATTTTCTAGCTATTCTATCAAATCGATAAACAAACACAAAAAAGATTTGACTTTTATCCGGTTCCCGCAATAATGGAAACTGTTTGGGTTTTTTGAGTTTCCTAAGTTTTTAAAGTTTCCGGAGGTGGAAATGAGCGATATGCTGAAAGAACAGGTCATTAAAGAGGCCAGGCGGCTTTTTTTCATGTACGGCTTCAGGAAGGTCAGCATGGATGAGATCGCTTCCGCATGCAAAATGAGCAAGAAGACCATCTATCAGGTCTATCCTTCAAAAGATGAACTCATAAGGGATTGTGTCGACCGCATAACGGAAGTAAAAGTTTCGGGAATACACAGAATACTTGATTCAAGCAGTTCTGTATCCGAAGGGCTTAAAGGCATGTTCGAAATTTTCAGTTCCTTAAATCAGGATGTTTCCGAGGCGATGATGTGCGATATGAGCTATTTTCCTGATGTCTGGAACATGATAGAGGAAAGAAGACTGACCGTTTTCTCAAGGATGGGCTATATCATTGAACAGGGAAAGATAGACGGAAGCATTAAGTCCGACCTGAATGTAGACCTTTTTCTCCGTATCTTCATGGGAATAATGCAGCGGTTTGCAAACCCTGTTATGTTCGCAGAGCTCAACATCCGGCCGTCAGAATTTATTGAACAGATGAAAATGGTTATATTTGAAGGAATATTAACAGAGAAAGCAAAATAAGAGGCTGTCATGAAAAGGATCTTAATTTTTTCATTCGTCTGTGCAATGCTTGTCTTCCAGTCATGCAAAAAAACGGAAAGCACCACACTGACCCTTTCCGGCACTGTCGAGTCAAAGGATGTCAGGATATCGGCCCTTGTCGGAGGCCGGCTTAACGAAATTAATTTTGATGAAGGTGACGATGTGAAAAAGGGAGACACCATCGCAAAGATAGATTGTCTGGACTATGAACTTCAGCTTGCTCAGGCCGAAACTGTCATAAAAGGGGCGCAGGCGAAACTGCGGCTTATCAGGAGCGGTGCAAGAAAAGAGGACATCGCTTCTGCTTCCGAAGTTATAAAGCAGGCTGAAATAGGTCTCGAAAAGGCTCAGAAAGAGTATGACCGGCTTGAAAAGCTGTTCAATAGCGGAAGCATCACGGAAAAAGAGCTCGATGACATGAAAGTCCAGAGGGACAGACTTCAGTCACAGCTCGACCAGAGCAGACATGTTCACGAAAAGCTCACAAACGGAGCTCAGAAAGAGGAGATAGATTCCGTTATCGCGGCAGTTGAACAGGCAAAGAGCGCCAAAGCCATACTTGAGAAAAAGATATCCGACTGCATCATCACATCTCCTGCGGACGGAGTTGTACTGCACAGACTTGCCGAACCCGGTGAAATAGTAAGTCCCGGTGCGTCGATACTGACTGTCAGCGATCTCAACCGTGTCAAAATAAGGGCTTTCGTTCCTGAAAAAGATCTCGGACATGTAAAGAACGGAGCTTCCGTTCAGGTTTTCATCGATACTTTCCCCGGAATAAGCTTCAACGGCAAAGTAGCGACAGTATCATCTGAGGCTGAATTCACTCCCAAGACCATTCAGACTGCCGACGAAAGGGTCAAGACCGTCTATGAGTTCAAGGTCATTGCTGATAATAAAGACCGTGTTTTCAAACCCGGGATGCCGGCTGACATAGTAATTGATAAACACTGAGGAAATGCCGTGGATACTGTCCTTCAGATAAAGGATGCATCATTCCGCTACGGAAGCGTTGAAGCGCTGAAGAATGTCTCTTTTGAAGTTAAAAAAGGGGAGACTTTCGGGATGATCGGTCCTGACGGAGCCGGCAAAACGACCCTTATACGGCTTTTCTGCGGACTTCTCAGACCTTATTCAGGGAACTGCTCAGTTCTCGGGTTTGATACAGTGAAACAGAAATACAGTCTTATCCCTAAAATAGGCTATCTTTCACAGAAATTCTCGCTTTATGCCGATATGAGCGTTTCCGAGAACATAGATTTTTTCGCCGACATACATAAAGTGAAGAACTACAAGCCGAAAAAGGATGAACTTCTTGAATACATGGGACTGAGCCAGTTCAAAGACAGGCTGGCCGGAGCTCTTTCGGGCGGAATGAAACAGAAACTTGCCCTGACCTGCACCCTGATCCACACTCCTGAAATAATTTTTCTCGATGAACCGACCAACGGTGTAGATCCTGTTGCAAGACGCGATTTCTGGGAGATCTTGAAGAACATTTCACTTCAGGGCGTTTCCATAATAATTTCGACACCATATATTGAAGAAGCTGAAAAATGCGACACTGTCGCCCTCATGGATAGAGGCTCTGTTATGATATGTGACACTCCGGCGGCGGTTAAAGACACCTACAGGTTCAGACTGCTTGAGATCCATGCAAGCGATGTCCAGCAGACAAAAAAGATCCTTGAAAGCTCTTCTTCAGTGCGTTCGGTCCAGATATTCGGGAACACGGTACATGCAGGTATTGAAAAAGGATCTGATGCAGGAATTATCCGGGAAATGCTTAAAGACAAAGTGAGTTCAATAAAGGTGAAAGAGATCAGACCCTCACTTGAAGACGCGTTCATCGATCTTCTTGAAAGAGAGGCGCAGATATGAGCACTGACGGATTTGCAATAGAAGTATCGGGACTTGAAAAGCGTTTCGGGTCGTTCAAAGCTGTGAATTCAATATCTTTCAATGTGAAGAAAGGTGAAATATACGGATTCCTCGGTGCCAACGGCGCAGGAAAGTCAACCACAATAAAAATGCTCTGCGGTCTTCTTGAACCTGACGGAGGTTTTGCAAAAGTCGCCGGTATCGATGTCGCAAAAGACCCTGAAGGTGTCAAACGGCATATCGGCTACATGTGCCAGAAATTCTCGCTTTACGAGGAGCTTTCGGTCTCTGAGAACATGTTCTTCTTCGGCGGCATATACGGTCTTGACAGGTCATCTCTTAAAAACAGGATGAACGAGGTCAAAGAACTTCTTTCTCTTCATTCTGTGGCTGACACTCCGGCAGGCTCGCTTCCGAGAGGTTTCCAGCAGAGACTTGCGCTGGGATGTGCCATGATACACACTCCTGAAATAATCTTTCTCGATGAGCCGACAGCAGGTGTCGATCCTGTACAGAGAAGGAATTTCTGGAATATAATCAATGATCTGTCCGTCTCAGGCACCACGGTTTTCGTTACAACGCATTTCCTTGATGAGGCTGAATTCTGTCACAGGATATCTTTCATCGTTGACGGTGAGATCGTTGCAGATGACACTCCTGCAATGCTTAAGAACATGCTCAAGGAAGCTCAGAAAGATACTTCAGACCGCGAACCGACCCTTGAAGATGTATTCATTTATCTTGCAAAGAGGGGAAAATGAGCCTTAAAGCTGTGGTCAAAAAAGAGTTCATACAGATCAGACGCGACATAAGGACCCTTTTCATGCTTGCATTCTTTCCTGCGGCACTGCTGCTTGTTTTCGGGTATGTGCTGTCTTTCGATGTAAAAGATATAAAGCTCGGAGTTCTCGACTATGACAGAAGCGACAGTTCAAGAGCGTTCATAACGGCATTTTCATCAAGTGAATATTTCAGGCTTTCGGCAAATTTTGAGAACAGGGGCGGTATAGATGAAATGCTTGATAAAGGCGAAATAAACGGAGCGGTCATAATTCCTGAGGATTTCGGAAAAATGCTGTCGGCAGGAAAAAGGACCTCCATCCAGATACTTATCGACGGGTCTGACGGAAGGACTGCGAGCATCGTTCAGGGTTATGTGGCGGCATTTGTAAACAGCTATTCCCAGAAGACCATAACTGCCTACATGTCAGAATACGGCAGAAAGATAGAGCCTCCGGTGACGATAGAGCCCAGAATATGGTACAATCCCGAGCTGAAATCGAGCCTTTTCCTTGTCGCAGGGCTTATCGTGTTCATTCTTATGATAACCGGCGCCATTTCGACTTCTCTTTCAGTAGTGAGAGAAAGGGAGAAAGGGACGATGGAACAGCTTCTGGTCTCCCCTCTTTCGGCTCCGAATGTAATAATCGGAAAGACTCTGCCGTATCTTTTCATTTCGCTTCTTTCGACTGTGATAATACTGACTGTCGGGTATTTTGCTTTCGGTGTCGAGGTGAAGGGATCGTATGTGATGCTTTTCATTTCTTCAACGCTTTTCATACTGTGCGCTCTGGCTCAGGGAATTCTGATAAGCACGATAACGACTTCACAGCAGATAGCGTTCTTTGTCGCGGCCCTTTCAAGCATACTGCCGGCGCTTCTGCTTTCGGGTTTCATTTTTCCCATTGCAGGAATGCCTTATATAATTCAGATAATTACGACGATAGTTCCTGCAAAATACTTTGTGAACCTGCTCCGCGGGATCCTGATGCGCGGCTCCGGTTTTGACAGCGGAATGGGCGATCTTGCGGCTCTGACCGCTTTTGCGGCTTTCATGCTCATTGTATCGGCGGTAAGACTTAAAAAGGTTAAACTGGTGTAGTCATGCTCAAGTTCATGATCTGGAAAGAGCTTCTTCAGCTGAAAAGGGATAAAAAGATGTTCCCTATCATATTTGTCGCGCCTGTGCTTCAGCTTATCGTTCTGGGTTACGCGGCTAATTTCGATGTGGAGAGAATTCCGGTCGCTGTCTGTGATCAGGACAAGTCTGAGGAAAGTTCGCAGTATCTTGATAAATATTTTTCGGGAAGGTTCTTCCAGCGGGCGGTCAACATTGATAAAAGTGCCGAAATAGAATCCATGCTTGAGTCGGGAAAGATCCAGGGTGCTATCGTTATTCCGTCAGGTTTCGGCAGGAAGATCGAAAAAGGCGAAAGTTCAAGCGTTCAGCTCATCGTCAACGGAAGTGACACTAATTACGCGACCAACACTTTCAATTATGCGGCTCAGATAACGGCGAGGTACAGCACTGGAATAATGCTGACAAAGATAGAGCGCGCCGGAATAAAGGACATTCCCCAGATAACTCTTGAGCAGAGGCTTCTTTTCAATCCCGAGCTGAGAACAAAAGATTTCATGGTCCCTGCGATAATGGGGCTCATTCTGATGATAATTACAGTTCTGCTCACTTCGATGGCGATAGTGCGGGAAAAGGAGATGGGAACTATCGAACAGCTTATCGTCACGCCTATAAAAAAGGCTCCTGTCCTTGCGGGAAAGCTCATTCCGTTCATGGTGATAGGTTTCATTGATGTCCTGCTTGTAACTACTGTTGCGATATTCCTGTTCGGCATTCCATTCAAGGGGAGCGCTCTGCTTCTTTTCACGGGGGCTCTGCTTTTTCTCTTCAACACGCTGGGGCTCGGACTTTTTGTTTCGACCGTTTCAGCCACTCAGCAACAGGCGATGATGTCCGTCATGTTCTTTGTGATGATGCCTTTTATCTATCTTTCCGGGTTCGTTTTCCCGGTCGAGAACATGCCGGTCATATTCCAGTACATCGCACAGGTGATCCCCCTCACCCACTTTCTCATAATAGTCAGAGGCCTGTTCCTCAAAGGCTCGCAGTTCACCGACATCTGGCCAAGCCTCGCCGCCATGCTCACGACAGGAATAGTCATCTTCGCCGTCTCAATGAAACGGTTCAGGAAGTATATTTAGGGGTGTTAAATTTGATTCCTTTTAAAGTTTTCAGCCTGTTCAAATATCTCAACATACACTTCGTCTCTCTCAACTGGCGGATAGCCGAACTCGTCAAGCAAGAGAATCAGTCCAACTTTTAAAGCTGATTTTATGTCGTCTCGTTTGTTCCAGTCAGGAAATTTGGCTTGTCCGTCAACCAAATCTTTCACGGCTTTTGCCAGTTCAATCATTTTGTCGTCAGGATAGCTGAAGTCATATTTAATGCAAAGCTCTTTCAGAATGTCGTAAAACGCTTTTTCTTCAAAGTCAATTCCTAACTCATCACCTGCTGAAAATTCTTTGTGAACTTCCCAAATTAAGTCAGTCAATGCGTTTGCCATTTCTTCATATACTTCACTTCTGAGAATGTCGTTTGCATCTCGGTTGTTGTATCGTTCAACAAGCGTTTGCATTTTCTTGGTAAAGTCAATTCCTTTTACCTTGTTCACTTTTCTGATTTCACCAATCACTTTTGCCAACATCTGTTGAAGCAATTTAATTTTGGTATTCGGCAATTTGATTTTATCAATCTTCGCCAGATAATCTTCATCAAAAATATCCTGTTCGGTTTCTGCTTCGTCACCGAGTTTGAAAATTTCTTCTACCCCTTCACTCTGCAAGGCTTCTTTTATCATTTCCCTAACTTTGGCATTCATCTGTGCAGTATCGGGTGCATTGCCTTTGGTGAGTTTGAAAACGATAGAACGAACTGCCAAATAGAAATGGGTGTAATCTCTTTCTAACGGCGTTAATTGTTCGCTTCCTGCACAAATGTCATAAGCGGCTTTCAGTCGCTTTACCAAGCCCATAAATCGGTTTTCAAATTCTTTGGATTGTTGCACATATTCGGCAGCTATATTCAAAGTGTTCAATTGCTGAATCGTTGTGCCTTTAAAATATTTAGAACTGTCAAAGGTGTGAAACAGTTTAGCCAAAAGGTCTAAATGATTTCTTACAATTATGATTGATTCTGCAATGTCTTCAAAATTATCTTTTTCGCCTTCGCTGTATTGCTTCAACGCCAAATTCATTTGCGTTTTGATGCCGATATAATCTATCACCAAACCTTTGTTTTTTCCTTCAAACTTGCGGTTTACTCGTGAAATAGTTTGAATTAAATTGTGGCGTTGTATCGGTTTGTCAATGTAAATGCTATCTAAGAACGGCACATCAAAACCTGTGAGCCACATATCTACCACAATGGCAATTTTGAAATTCGATTTTTCGTTTTTGAATTGTCGGTCTAATTCCTTGCGCTGCTCTTTTGTTCCTAACAACTCATACATTTCCTTAGGGTCGTCTTGTCCTCTGGTTACAATAAGTTTTATGCGTTCAATCGGTTTCAGCTCCCGTTTGTCTTTGTCGGTGAGTTCTGCACCTTCTTCGGCGGCTCGGATTTCGTTCCATTCGGGTTTTAGTGCAATAATGTTTTTATACAACTCATAGGCAATTTCTCGGGTACTACACACAAACATTGCTTTTCCTTTTACGGTTGAACCTTCCGAAACTCTATTCTCATAGTGGATTATGAAATCTTCTGCAACGGCTTTCAAACGGTCAGGGTCGCCAATAATGGCATACATCTGTGCCATTTCTTTTTTGCTTTGCTCAATCTGATTTTCATTGCTTCCAATCTCGGCACACTTGGCGTAGTAATCTTCGATCTCTTTGAGTTTGGAATTATTCAGTACTACTTTGGCGGCTCTGCCTTCGTACACAATCCGCACGGTGATTTCATCTTTCACCGATTCGGTCATTGTATAAGCATCAACTACTTTTCCAAACACATCAAGCGTTGCATCTATGGGCGTTCCTGTAAAGCCAACAAATGTAGCATTGGGCAACGAATCGTGTAAATATTTGGCAAAACCATATGTTTTGGTAACGCCTTTGTCGGTTACTTTTACTTTTTGGTCAAGGTTTACCTGACTGCGGTGAGCTTCGTCTGAAATACAAATCACATTACTTCGGTCGGTAAGCAGTTGCGTGTCTTCTGTAAACTTGTGAATAGTGGTTAAAAATACACCGCCGCTTTGTCTGCCTTGCAATAATTCACGCAGGTCGGCTCTACTCTCTACACTTACCACCGCATTGTCACCGATAAAGTTTTTGGCGTTGGTAAATTGTCCCGAAAGCTGGTCGTCTAAATCGGTGCGATCGGTAATAAGTACAATGGTAGGACTTTCAAAATATTCGCTTTTCATCAGCAAGCGTGTGAGATACAGCATTGTAAAACTTTTTCCGCAACCTGTGGCACCGAAATAAGTTCCGCCTTTCCCGTTTCCATCGGGCTTTCGGGCTTTTTTGATGTTGTCATACAAGGCTCTTGCTGCATAATATTGCGGATAGCGACAAACTATTTTCTCATTTTTCTTAGAACTGTCGGGTATGTAAATGAAGTTACGGATAATATCACGCAAACGGTTTTTATTAAACATTCCCTGAATGAGTGTGAACATACTGTCGATGCCGTCCACATCTTTTACCAATCCTGCCACTCTACGCCAGGCATAGAAAAACTCATACGGGGCGAAGAACGAACCTGCTTTGCTGTTCACACCATCGCTGATAACGCAAAAGGCATTATATTTAAACAGTTCAGGAATGTCTCTGCGGTAACGAACCGTTAGTTGCTTGAAAGCATCATAAATAGTGGCTTCTTCACGAATGGCAGATTTAAATTCAAATACCACCAAAGGCAGACCATTTATATACACAATGCCGTCAGGAATGCGTTTTTCTGAGCCAATGATTTCTAATTGTGTTATAAACTTGTAAATATTGTTGTCTTTACCATATCGTACTTCGGGTTCGGCTACTATCGAAATTAACTGGACTGCTTCCGGTTGTCGGTGTTTGTTCAGCCCTGAATAATTGATGAGTTGAATGTAAATGTCTTTTTGGTTCTGGTCTTCTCGTTTGAGAATAAAACCATCAGAAAGCATTTTTAAAAATATTTTATTGCTTTCATAAAGGTCGGAAGAGGAGAGGGATTTGAGTTGAAGAATAATAGATTTGGTTTCGTTTACCGTAATGTCTTGACTGGCGTATTGAGTTAACAGGAAGTTTTGCAAATCTTCTTCTATCAATACTTCATCGGGCCTGCGGGCAATGGTAATTCCCAAGTGATGGGGAAATCCTTCCTGCCCCAAAAGCTCGGTAAAAACATTCTCAAGCTTTTCTTCGGTGAATTTATTCAACAGTAACCTCCCAATGACCGCCTTTGGCAGGACCTATTCGCTTAATTAACTTCCTGTCTTTCAGGCGTGCAATAATTTTTTCTACACCTGTAGTGCTTAATCCTGTTTCTTTAGCAATAAAAACTATCGTTGCCTTCGTGTTTTTTCTCAACAAGTCTAAAATTGCAGCTTCATTTTCACCCAACTTTTCACCCAACTTTTCACCCAACTTTTCACCCAACTTTTCACCACCCCCATTTAGAAGCTGGGGCGTAAACAGCGTCATAGAAACACCGCCATTTTTCTCAATTATTTCGGGCTCTGGTAATCCTGCCTCTTTGCATGCATTAATTATTTTCAGAGTACCGCGGCCCCATGCATCAATGTAGCCGCCTAAAAAACAGGTGTTGGCTAACAAAGGATTGCGCGGGCGGGAGTTGTGCTCTTTTTTAAGATCTTCAAGACTTAAACCGTAGGGCAGAGTACCTTCATTCCAAATGGAAAGCCGGTCGTCATATACTCTCATCTGGATAACTGCTCCCATGTAGGTGCGGTGAACCAGTGCATTCAAAAGCATTTCTCTGAGGGCGGCAATGGGGTAAAGGTCATGTTCCAATCTTTGAAACCCTTCGAATGTTACCGGGCGGGTTAAAAACTTGTAATTTAGCTGTACCTGAACTTCATGGAGCATCTGAACCAGATTCCCCTCTACAACTTCCTGAAAGCGCAGGTCTGCTGCATCAGTACCAAAGCGTCCGATTTTTACCTGTACATTAGGATAAAATTGCATAGGGTCTTTACCAAACATGATAATGGCGGCTCTTTTGAGTTTTTTCCCGTCGGTCAGTTTTAGTTTTTCCAAAAATTGAAAAGTGCTGAGTCCTTTGGTTTCTGGCAGTCGTCCTTTATCGCTACTGTCTTCAATGAATTTGGCAATACTCTTTTCGTCGATATCCTTAACCGTTGCACCCTCTTCAACCATGTCATCCCATGTTTTACCGGCCTTTTTAATGAGAAATTCATTTAACTCCACACCGGTAAGCTCCATTTTGGTGCTGCCGGAACGGTAATAAAATCTGCCCCGCAGAGAAACCGGCACGGAATAAGGATTGACCTTTATGGAGATATATTTCTTCTCTTTTTCATCATGCAACTGCACATCGCAGATGATACCCATGGCATTACGGATTTTATTGGGAAGATCTTCCATTAGTCTGGCGTAGTCGGACAAGCCGACGACCTTCCCGCTGTCATCTCTGCCGATATAAATTATTCCGCCTATGGCATTGGCAAAGCCGCAGATCCATTTTAAATAGTCGTCATGCCAGCTTTGTTTGTATTCTATGTTCTGTTGCTCGGGCATTATTCTAAATTCCCTCCACTGTCGCCAACTTTGAAAGTAATAACTCTTTCAGTTCTGATAGTTTTTGGATTTCCTTTGAATAGTTAATACTTAATTCGTTCATTGGCTTCATTACAGATTCATACTTTACAAGGATATCATCATCTGGCTTTATTATTTCAATTTTTTCAAAATTAGTTTTGCTTAACATTGGCATAGTTGAACCTCCCATTGCAATTCCTTTGATTTCGTCAACAATAGATTTTAAATAGTAGTAAAGAAAATCTGTATAGTAACTTTCATTCACTACGATTGAATTCATTTGTTGATTTGTGATACAGTCTGAAGCAGCAATAGAGATTTTTCCCATATCAGAACCGATACAAGTAACGATTACTGTTCCTTTCGAAAGTATTTTGTTTCTTAATTTTGAATATCCATTCTCAGACAAATTTCTTTCCGCTCCTATTGCAAACTTGTTGTAATTCTTAAAATCACCCGGAGTGATAAAAGGCATTTCATTTCCAAAATCTTCTGGGGTTTCACTTGAAGGTGTTTTTCCTGTTACAACATTTCCAAAGTCTTTTATTTTTGCTTTTATCCAATCTTCATCTACTTTGTCCACAAACCACTTTTTGTATATAGCCTGTGCGGTTTCTTCGAGTTTTTGTATCAGTCGCTGGTTAAGAGCAATGCGGTTTTGGATAACATTGTATTCTTTTACGATTTCTCGTTGTTTGTCAGGGTGTGGAATCGGTAATTTCATATCGCAAAAATCTTCCCATTCCAAACTGCCTCTTACACCTCCAACAGCGTAAAAACAAGCTTCACGGTCGAATTCTGAACGGGCAAACCACATCATCAAATATTCAGGTAAAAGCTCCTTTTCGTCCTTGACTTCAAAAACCGGATAGGCTTGCGAAATAATTGCTTCATCAACTTCCTGCAACAAAGCAACTGGCATTTTTTTATCACGCCTTACCTGCATTGTGCTGCAAGCAAATTGATTTTTGCGAATGATTTTATAGTTCTCCATATCTGTTCCAATAATATTGGCAACAGAAGGAATAAACTGTTTTGAAATGCTTAACCCCAAAAGCTGTTGTATCTGCAAACCTTTATTGCGTTCATCTACCAGCCTGATATGTTTCCCAATGGGTTTATAATTTGATTTCATAACCCAACTCTTTAAACACAGCTAGTAAATCATTTTTGCTTTTAGCTTCAGCTTTCAGCAGGCCGGCAAACTCGGTTTGCAGGGTTTGCATTTTCTCATCAAAGTCAATGTTCTCGTCACGGTTTACAAACTCGATGTATTTGCTTGGAACGAGAGAAAAATCTTTTTTCTCAACCTCGTCAAAGGTCGCTGAATAACAAAACTCCGGAATATTCGTAATTTCTTTGGTTTGCCATTGGTGGTAAGTGCCTGTTATTTTTAAAATATCTTCTTCCGAAAACTGAATGTATTTTTTCTCAAATGGAATGCCCATTTGTCGCAAATCCATAAACAGGATTTCTTTTTCACGGTTGCGGTAACTGCGGGTTTCATCACCAATCTTTCTTGTTTGTTCTTTTTTGTTTTTGTTTACAATCCAAAGTGTAACGCTGATGTTGGTAGTGTAAAACATATCTTGTGGCAATACCAAAATGGCTTCCACCAGATTATTTTCAATCAGTTTTCTGCGTATTTTGTATTCTTCGCCACCGCCACTCAAAGCACCGTTTGCCAAGATAAAACCTGCGACACCGTTGTCGCTGAGTTTGCTCACCATATTCAGAATCCAGCCATAGTTGGCATTGCTTTTTGGCGGCACATCATACCCTCTCCAGCGTGGATCGTCTTTCAATTCGTTTTCGGCGCGCCAATCCTTTTGGTTAAATGGCGGATTTGCCATTATGTAATCGGCTTTCAGGTCTTTGTGCTGGTCATCGGCAAAAGTGTCTGCCGCTTTTTCGCCCAGATTGCCACTGATCCCTCGAATGGCAAGGTTCATTTTTGCCAGTTTGTATGTGGTGTTGGTATATTCCTGTCCGTATATAGAAATTTCTTTTTTGTTGCCGTGGTGTGCTTCAATAAACTTGATGCTCTGCACAAACATACCGCCACTGCCGCAAGCAGGATCATAGATAATGCCCTTGTATGGTTCAATCATTTCAGCAATGAGGTTTACAATGCTTTTAGGGGTATAAAATTCTCCCTTACCCTTTCCTTCCGCCAACGCAAATTTACTAAGAAAGTATTCATATACCTTGCCCACCACATCTTGCTTCGGGTCTTTTGTCGTATCAATATCATTAATAGTATCAAGCAGCGAAGCCAGTTTGGTTACATCCAAACCCAGTCGTGAAAAGTAATTATCGGGCAATGCACCTTTCAAAGCTTTATTGTTTTTCTCAATGGTATGCAAAGCTGTGTCAATAAGCAGTGCAATATCATTTTGTTTAGCTCTTTTTATCAGGTAGCTCCAACGGCTGGTTTCTTCCAGAAAGAACACATTGCTCATATTGTAGAAGTCTGCGATCTCAATGTATTTTTCCTTTCCCTCTGCAATGAGTTTAGCACGGTGTTCTTCAAACTTGTCGCTGGCAAACTTTAAGAAAATCAGTCCCAATACTACATGTTTATATTCGGCTGGCTCAACGCTGCCTCTTAGCTTATTAGCGGCTTCCCAAAGGGTAACTTCAATTGCTTTTTCTTTTATCTCTTTCTTCTGTTTGTTTTTAACCAACTTAATTCTCCCTGTTTACGGACGGAATATCCGCATCTGTCATTATTTCCCCAAAAATCAAGAATTCCCTTTAACTATACAGATAAAATTTCTGTTTCAAAGAATTTTTCCGAGATATCAATTTCTTAAAATCATTGCTTCTTTGGGGGTGCAAACCCATCTTCGCCGTCTCAATGAAACGGTTCAGGAAGTATATTTAGATCTTCTTCAAAAAACCGGGGAGTTTTCCTGCAGCATAGATGGGAACATAAGATCTTCTGGGTTTTTCGCCTTCATTTCTGCCGCTGACAACAACTGCTTTTGAAGGTTTATATTTTTCGATGTATGCGGCAAGTGATTTTGAATGTGTCACTGAACCGGATTTCACTTCGACCGGGATGATCTCTCCTGTGGCAGATTGCAGAAGGAATTCAACTTCAGAAGTTCTTCCCTGCCAGCAGTATGTGTATGAAATTCCGGATGCCGTTAATTCCTGTAAAACAAAATTCTCGGCAAAAAAACCTTTGTATGTGTTGAAATCATACTGCATTATCTGCTGAGGAGTAAGCTGACTCAAAGTACCGAGCAATCCGACATCGAAGAAATAAAGCTTGAATATATTCTCTTTTACTTGTGCGATCATCGGAATTTCGACATTTTCAACCACGGGGACCCTTAAAATAAGATTCGCCCTTTCAAGCCATCCGATGGGTGAAGAAAGCCTGTCGTAACCTCTTATCCCTGCTACTGCATCTTTCAAAATAAATCTGTTCGCAGATCCGTCAACTGACCTTGCAAGCTGGGACGGCACTGACCTGAGAACCTGTTCGATATGGATTGAATTGATCTTTCCGCTGTGTTTCGCCACATCAGCCATGTATGTTCTTATCAATGCAGTCTGGATCTCTCTGACCTTTGAAAACGCTTCGAGCATATCCTCTTTATTATTTCTGAAATATTCCACAGCTTCAGGAAGTCCTCCTACAACAAGATACTGTTTCCAGTAATCGAGCAGTTTCAAATGCGCTATAACCGGAAAAGGTTGAGAAATATCATGACCCGTCAATATACTGCTTAACTGCTCTTCACCAAGTGCATTAATAAATTCAATAAAACTAAGAGGTTTCAAGTCCAGAAAATCAACTTTGCCTACAGGGAACGAGTCAATGTTCATCGTCACACCGAGAAGTGAACCTGCGGCGCATATTGCAGCTTCCGGCATATCTTCACAAAAATATTTCAGTGAAGTTAACGCTTTGGGTGCATTCTGTATTTCATCAAATATAATGAGATCGTTTAATATATCTATTGATTTTCCGGATAAAAGCTCAAGCTCTTTAATTAAAACTACCGGATCCAGATCTTTTTGAAATACACCGGATAATGCAGGACTGTCCTCAAAATTAAAATAATGAAAAACCGGAAAATAACGGGAACCGAACTGTTTCAGAATATGTGTCTTCCCGACTTGCCGGGCACCTTGTATTATTAGCGGTTTTCTGTTTCTCTTTTCTTTCCATTCTACGAGAGAGTCCATTTGCTGTCTTTCCATTTCAATCTCCCAAAAATCATTTGCTTGCTTAAAATACCATATTTGTATACTTTATGCAAGCACTTTCTGCCACTTTTGTGTACTTTATGCAACCAAAGCTCAATTTTGAAAAATTCCCACGATCTACTAAAAATCTGTTTTTTAGTAGTCATCTACTAATTTATTGATTTTTAGTAATTGGTGGTTATAATCGGATATGTTTTGTAAGGTAGGATAATAATTATGAAAAAACCATCCACGCCGCCTGATGTCGGAAAATTTCTGAACTTTAAACTGCTTGCTGATGAAGGCGGCATTTATAAACACTGGGATAAACTCCGTTTTGCAAAACTGCCTGAAAACATTCCTGACCATGAATCGTGGTGGGCGATGATAAAGATAAAAAGAAGAAACAATTACAAGCACTTGAACATAGAGGGTATTGACGGCATTCCTTTTAAATTCATCATGCTGGATGACTTTCAGAAGACAACCCACTTTCTCGATCAGTTCGCTGCGGGAAATATTGCGGTTGAAAAGCCTATTCTCAATCCTCAGATGAAAGACTACTATCTGATAAGTTCGCTGATGGAGGAATCCATAACATCAAGCCAGCTTGAAGGCGCGACGACAACCAGAGACATCGCAAAAAAGATGATCCGCGAGAACCGCGCCCCGAGAAACAAAAGCGAACAGATGATCATGAACAACTACGAAGCGATCAACTTTGTAAGAAGTGTCAAACGCGAGAACCTTTCAGCTGAACTGATAAAAGAAGTACATCGCATCATTTCAAAAGGGACTCTTGACGATCCTGAAAAATCGGGAGTTTACAGAAATGAAGCTGACGATATCCGTGTCATGACTTATGATAACGAGCTTATTTTCACGCCTCCGGTTCATTCAGAAATAGAAAAACGGATCGCTGAACTTTGCGAATTTGCAAACAGTGACGACCCGAAAATATTCATCCATCCGGTGATAAAGGCAGTTATAATTCATTTCCTTTTATCATACATCCATCCGTTCATTGACGGCAACGGAAGAACTGCAAGAGCCCTTTTTTACTGGTATATGCTTAAAAAAGGATACTGGCTGGCTGAATTCATTTCGATATCAAGAATACTTAAGAATGCTCCGGCGAAATATACAATGTCATATCTTTATACCGAAACTGACGAGAACGACCTGACTTATTTCATTGATTACCAGCTTAAAACCATCCGCCGGGCAATAGATGAACTTAACAGCTACATTAAAAGAAAAATGAGCGAACTTGAATCAGCGGAAAAACTTCTGAAAAACACAAAATTCGCCAATGTTCTTAATATTCGTCAGTTGACATTTCTTGAATCGGCACTGAAATCACCGGGAACCATTTATACAATTCAGGAATATAAGAACATGCACAATGTCGTTTACCAGACTGCAAGACAGGATCTGCTCGATCTTTCTGATGTGCACGGACTGGTTATAAAACTTAAAAAAGGGAAAACTTTTGTGTTTATGGTGCCGGCAGATCTTGAAGCGAGGCTGAAATGAAAATACTGTCCTGTTTTGCATTAACATTGTTTTTAACCGGCTTATTATGGGGTGATGCTGTGTCTGACATCAATTCAAAACTTTCTGAATTATCAAAGAAAAATATTGATGAAGGGCTTTTTTCAGGTATCGCGGTGGCGGTTTTCAAAAATGGCGAGCCGGTCTATCAGTTCTATGACGGGCACACTTCTAATAAAAAAACCAGGAAGGTCGATGCGGATACAATGTTTGATCTCGCTTCGCTCACTAAGCCGCTTTGCACTCTTGCGGTCTCTGCTCACCTCATAAATAAAGGCATTCTCAAGCTTGATGATCCTGTTCAGCTCTATCTGCCTGATCTTTTGAAACAGGTGACGCTTAAAGACCTGCTCGGACACACTTCTGGACTTCCTGTATACGATGCTTTCTTCAGGCTTTACAAGGATATTTCCATTTATTCAGATAAGCAGAAAGCGCTGATAAACTATGCAAACACCTATCCCAAGCCGGTTCCCAATAAATACGGCGACATGAATTACATTTTTACAGGTTTCATCATCGAAAAAGTGACAGGAAAACGGCTTGATGCCGCATTTTCTGATATGGTGAAAGAGCTTAAATATGAAAAAGCTGTGCCGGTCTATACTCCTGAAGTCAAAACTGACGCGAACATCGCTTCGACCTCTATTTCAAAGATCAGAGGAACGCTCAACACTGGTGTGGTTGACGACGAGAACGCTTATTTTCTTCAAGGAATTTCAGGACATGCCGGATCGTTCGGCTCGGCTGCAACTGTCGGGACATGGCTTTCATACCTTTACTCCAAACCGTGGTACTCAAAGTTCCTAACAGAAAAAACAGGATTTGACATACCCGAAGGCGAGGATTCATCATACGGGCTCACAGCAAAAGACGACCTCCGAGGACACCTTGGCTACACCGGCACGGCATTTCTCATCGACCCGGCAAAGAACACAATTTACATAATCCTCACCAACAGAACCCATCCCACCGACGAGAAAACAGACTCCGCAAAAAGGATAAAACTTCTGCGCCAGACAGTATTCGACCTTCTCAGAAGTGTGTGGTAATTATCTACTTAAACAGATTCTTAACTTTATCGAGATAGTCTTTGAGTGACGGCCTTTCTTTGTGATCGGCTTCGTATTCTTTGAGCTTTATGATGTGGTCACGGTGTTTATCTGAAATGTTCTTGGGCACTTCCAGTTTAAGTATGACGAACTGAGAGCCGCGGTTGTGTTTCTGGAGTGAAGGAAACCCTTTATCCTTGAGCCTCATGTTTGTCCCGGGCTGAGTACCTGCCGGGATCTTCATCTCGACAGTCCCTTCCATTGTGGGAACATCTATTTTATCACCCAGAACTGCCTGTGAATATGAGATCGGAACTTCGATGTAAATGTCGTCGCCATCCCTTTCAAACAGATCGTGATCTTTAACCTTTATCTCGACATACACATCACCGCGCGGACCTCCGTGCATTCCGGAATTACCTTCACCGGCGACACGCATTTTCATCCCTGAGCTTATTCCGCCCGGAATGTTTATTGAGACCTTCTGTTCTTCTTTAACAAAACCCGTTCCGCGGCAGTGGTTGCACTGCTTTTCAACTATTGAACCGTCTCCGTGGCATGTGGGACAGGTCTGGGCAAGAGAGAAAAATCCCTGAGAGACCCTTATCTGTCCTGCACCCTGACAAGTCGGGCATGTCTTTTTTGAGCTTCCGGCCTCTGCACCGCTACCTCCGCAAACCTGACATGATGACGACCTTGCGAAAGATACATCCTTTCTGGTCCCTGAATAGGATTCCGCAAAAGTGATCGTGATGTGAGTAAGCAGGTCGGAACCCTGAGTCGGAGAATTTCTTCTGCCCCTTCTTCCGCCCCGACCGCCGAAAATATCACCGAAAACATCTCCGAAATTCTCAAAAATGTCGTTCATATCCCTGAAACCGCCTGCACCTCCGCCTCCCGCAAAAGGATTCCCTTTAAGTCCGTCCTCTCCGAACTGATCATAAAGCTGTCTCTTTTCCGGATCGCTGAGAGCCTCATAAGCTTCATTGATCTTCTTGAACTTCTCTTCAGCGGCCTTGTCACCCTTGTTCCTGTCAGGATGGTGCTTCAAGGCCATTTTTTTATACGCTTTTTTTATTTCATCAGGTGTCGCGTTCCTTGAAACACCAAGCAGTTCATAATAATCAGCCATTGCGGCGGTCGCTCCCTGTCTCAGTTGTGTTTATTTCTTAGCTTCAAAATCCGCATCGACTACGCCGTCTTTATTTCCTGCGCCTGCCGCACCGCCTTCCTGGTTTGCACCGGCCGCCTTGTACATCGCCTCTGCAAGTTTATGGGCACTTGTGTTAAGCGCTTCGATGGCTTTGGTTATATCGTTTATATCATCTTTTGTGATGACATCTTTGAGGTCGGAGAGCCTTCTTTCTATGTCTATCTTTGCATCTGCATCTATCTTGTCACCGTACTCTTTCATCGCCTTTTCTGTAGAATAGATGAGCTGCTGAGCATTGTTCTTCGCTTCAATGACCTTCTTCTTCTTCTCATCCTCCTCCTTGTTCCTCTCGGCTTCATCGACCATTCTCATGATCTCGTCTTCGGAAAGACCGCTTCCAGCCTTGATCACGATGGTGTTCTGTTTGTTGGTTCCGAGGTCTTTTGCGCTGACATTGAGAATACCGTTGGCATCGATGTCAAAACTGACCTCGATCTTCGGCATGCCTCTCGGTGCCGGCGGAATGTCCTTAAGGTCAAATTCGCCAAGGAGCTTGTTCTGCTCGGCGATCTCTCTTTCACCCTGGAAGACCCTTACTGTAACAGCCGACTGATTATCCTGCGCTGTTGAGAATATCTCTGTCTTCTTCGTCGGGATCGTGGTATTCCTCGGAATAAGTCTTGTGAAAACTCCGCCAAGCGTTTCAATACCCAGAGAAAGCGGTGTTACATCGAGAAGAAGCACATCCTTCACATCACCTTTGAGAACTCCGCCCTGTATCGCCGCACCGACTGCAACGACTTCATCCGGGTTGACACCTTTGTGAAGCTCTTTCTGGAAGAACTCTCTCACAACTTTCTGAACGAGCGGCATACGGGTCATACCGCCGACCATTATTATTTCGTCAATGTCCTTTGTCGTTACTTTTGCATCGGAAAGGACTTTTCTGCAAGGTTCGAGGGTCTTATTGACAAGGTCCTCGACAAGGCTTTCAAGCTTTGCTCTCGACATATTTATGTTAAGGTGTTTCGGACCGCTCGCATCAGCCGTTATGAACGGAAGGTTGATATTGGTCTCCATCGTGGATGAAAGCTCGTGTTTAGCTTTTTCAGCCGCTTCCTTTAGCCTCTGAAGCGCCATCGGGTCCTTGGAGAGGTCTATGCCTGCCTCTTTCTTGAACTCTGCGACAAGGAACTCTATTATCCTCTGGTCAAAATCCTCACCGCCGAGGAATGTGTCACCGTTGGTTGAAAGAACTTCGAAAACGCCTTCTCCGAGCTCAAGTATCGAGATATCGAATGTTCCGCCGCCGAGATCGTACACGGCTATCTTCTTGTCCTTTCCTTTTTTGTCAATGCCGTATGCAAGCGCCGCAGCAGTAGGCTCGTTTATGATACGGAGAACATTGAGGCCTGCGATCTTTCCGGCATCTTTTGTAGCCTGTCTCTGGGAATCGTTGAAATATGCGGGGACTGTAATGACAGCGTCAGTAACTTTCTCACCCAGATAATCTTCAGCCGTCTCTTTCATTTTCTGAAGAACCATCGCGGAGATCTGCTGAGGACTGTACTCTTTACCGTCTATTTTGACCCAGGCGTCACCGTTGGAAGCTTTCATTATCTCGAAAGGCACTATGGATTTCATCTTGAAGACTTCGGTAGCTTCATACTTTCTTCCGATAAGTCTCTTGATGGAATAAAGAGTCTTTCTAGGATTCGTTATTGACTGCCTTTTTGCAAGCTGTCCCACAAGCCTCTCGCCCTTTTCCGTGAATGCAACGATACTCGGTGTTGTTCTTGAACCTTCAGCATTTGCAATAACTTTAGGTGCACCGCCTTCCATAACGCAGACACAACTGTTCGTTGTTCCGAGATCGATTCCGATTACTTTTCCCATTTTTTCCTCCAGTTTATAAAATTACTGTCCATTATTTTCATTTTCAGCTGACCCGTTATCAGCTTCATCCTTTTTCTCTTCTTCAGCTTCCTTTTCCGGAGCAGGTGAATTCCCTGAAGCCACTATCACCATCGAGGGTCTGAGTATCCTTTCATAGTATTTGTAACCCCTCACATATTCTGCAACGATCTCATTTGCCGCTTTTCCTTCAACATTCACCATGCTCATCGCCTGATGAAGTGCCGGATCGAACTGTTCACCCATTCCGCTGTACCCTTCAAGACCGTATTTCTTCATTATGCTCTCAGTCTTGCTCAGAATATGCCTTATTCCCTGAAGGAACGGGTCGTTCTGCGCCTCTTCATTTTTCGGCGCAAAGTCCATGGCCTTGTCAAAATCGTCTTTCACCGTTATGAAATCTCTGAAAAAATCCTCAACGGCGAACTTTATCTTTGAACGGAACTCGTTCTCTATCCTCGTTTTCTGGTTCCTGTTCTCGGCAACCATCATTTTAAGACTGTTCTCAAGTTCCTTTATTTTCTCATCTTTTTCCTTCACGGTCTCAAGAAGCTTTTCGATCTTCTTCTGTGATTCAGCATCTTTCTTTCTGCCAAAGAAACCTTTTTCCTTACTTTTCTCTTTTTCCTTTGCCTTTTCAAGCTCTCCGCCAAGTTCATCGGCAAGTTTCTGGAGATCGGACTTTCCATCGAGAATGGATTCATCTATCTCAATAGTGCCGGGTTCACTGATCTTCTCAGCTTCCTGATGTAAAGTTTCATTAGAAGCTTCTTTTTTCTGGTCTTTCAACTCTTTTTCAGGTCCGCTCATCTCTCCTCCGAAATCTCCTTTTGCGTAACGCATTGATTTTATTAGGCTTAAGGTTTAAAGCCTTTAAACACGGACTTTTATATAAAGACGATTCGGGCAAAGTCAACACATATACTATAAATAATTTTATGTTGACTCGGAGCTCAAATTATGTAGATTTTCAGACTGTGGTGGGGCTGTAGCTCAGTTGGGAGAGTATTTGAATGGCATTCAAAGGGTCGCGCGTTCGATCCGCGTCAGCTCCACCAGTCTTCATTCGAACGGACTTCACCCTGCACCTATTTCCTTTCCAGAGCTTTTGCAGTTGTGATCATGATGACCTTACTGCTGTATGTTGCGCCTGTGACGGCATCGACATTCACTTTCTGACCGCTGATTATCCTGTCGATCGTTTCGAGACCTTCATAACCTTTGCCTGAATCCATTTTTTTCATGTTTATTTTTTCTATTTTTCCGCCTGAAACGACTACATCGAGATCCGCTTTCACGACAAAACTTCCCCATTTGGCGCTGTAGGTACCGTCAGGGATCGAAGCCACATCTATCTGCGGCATTTTTGCGAATTCACGGTCGATCTCCTCATTCATCTTTTTGATCGTGATCTTGAAGAAAATAATTCCTCCGATTATGAGAATCCCAAGCACAGAAGCGACGATGATCAAAGCTTTTTTCATTTTAATCTCCCTCTTTTTTCAAATCTGCAGCCTTTTCGCTCACAACTCCATACAGATTATCCTGAACGGAATAACCTTTCTTTTCTTTCGACTTCTCCTTGATCTTCTCACGCAACTCTTTGGTTTTATCATAAAATTCAATTAGTTGCTGAATCTCTCTCAGTACGAATTCAATCCTTGACATTATTTAGCGCCTCAATGTCTGCAATGTCCTGTTGAGAATTTCTTATCCGCTTCATCCAGACAAGATCATCTCTGTTTGCAACACAAACTTTACCATATTTTGTATCTTCTTTGATCGCATTTTGAATTATTTCTTCAAATCGCTTTTCTTTTCCTTCAAGAATATCAATTGTCATTGACTCTGTTCCTTGAATTTTAGAAAGTCTGTGTAATGTTACAGGTGTGTTTTTAAATGTCCACGACGGGGCTTCGAATTTGTATCCCATTTCCTTCAGAATTGATTTCAGATCATCAATCCGGTCAGATAGAACAAGAAAATCAATGTCTTTTGTATATCTCGGCTCGACATAAAACGAAAGAGCGATCCCGCCGACAACCGCATATTTTATCTCAGCGTCATTCAGCTTCTGAATAACTGCAAAAAATTCATCATAGATATTCATTGAACAATCTCACAAAAAGTTCAGAAAATTATATAAGTTAGCAAAAACAAGTCAATGATGGACGGTTACGCATTAAACAGGTGTTTACTTGGTCGTCACTATAGCTTCGCATTATGCTGCTTTTCATTAATTGAATTGATCACAGGCAAAATAAACTCTGAAATCTCAGCAATTATTTGTGCTTTCATATTACTGCCTCAAGATAAGGGCGGATAACGGAACCGACTCTGCAAATATCAGCGGCTTTCATAATTTCATCGACTGAAGCTTTTCGGGATCTGATAACTTCTTTAAGTGCTTCGACAGCAACATCCAGACCTACCTTATTTCTGAATTTAAAGCAGTCGGCAACAGTTTTTGCAACGCTGTAAACCTTTATCTCGACTCCGTTTACAAGCCGTTTCTCAATTCCAAAATCAAAAGCAGTTCCTGAGATAACAGTAACATTTACCGGCGGAGAATCATATTTAGGAATCCACGATCCTCTTTTTACAGCTATCCATACTTCGTGCGGAAGCTGTGTTGTGATGGAGTGAACTGCAAGTGCCGAAATAAGGCATATAACTGAATCAGGTGATCTTTTTGATATTTCGATCAGCGAAAGATGTTCAGAAAACTCCGCACCAGATGCTGAATAAAGTCCTCTGCTCTGGCGGACAAGAAGACCTTCATCACACATTTCGTATATCAGATTTCTATAAACACCTGTTTTTTCAAGGTCACTTGCTGTAACCATTCCTTTTTTCTTAACAAGTTTAAGTATTTTTTCTTTATTTTTCATGTCCGCCTCAAGACAAAACATATACATTTATACTTAAGTGTAAAGGAATTGCAAGTTTACGGCGATATTTTTTCATTTTTTTAAAGGATTCATCCTCATGATGGGCGGGAATAATATAACAGGGAATGGAGCATTAGACAGGATTGTTGAAATATTTCTACACCTTAATATCTAAACAAAAACACTGGATTTCTTTGATACTCCGATCTCAGATTTTCAATAGCATGAAGAAGTTCATCAACATTGGTGTATGGATTGAGTTCGTATATCTTGCAGTCATCATAATTTGCCGTTTTTGCTGCCTTTCGTAATTTCTTAGCATTATCGATTGCAGTCTGGGTTTTATCCTTCACTTTATCAAACACATTTTTGTCAGCTTTATCATATTCAGGAAGATAATTATGTTTTAGAAAATCCTCGACATTTTTCGATTTCGTAAATGAATGAGCAGTATATTTGAAATGCAGTAACAGCCAGTATTCAAAACTGATGCTCGAAAATGCAATGTTCACTCCATTATCTTTTGCAGTACAAAATGCTTCATGGTGCAATGTATATCCATCTTTGTCACAAATAATCCAGAGTTCATCATTTTCAGTTTCCCTGCATTTCAAAACATCTTCAACCAGCTCTCTTGCTGAAGTATGTTCGTGGGAAACTATTTTGACATTAACGGCTGTATCAAGGTCACATAATTTTTTAAATCCGTTCAAATAATATGGCTCAGTTTTTTTTCCTTCGCAAGCAATAAATATCTGTTTTTTGTATTGTCTTACAGATTGCAGTCTTTTTTTCGGCATTGATCACTCCTTTTCTTCAACTGCTGAGAAAAGTTTTTTGTCAATGAGTGGTAATGCTCCAAATCTGCCGGAAAGATACCATCTGTCAAATGGAACATTTTTTCTTACTTCACTTTTTTCAAATTCATCAAGGCTGTATAAATTTGATGCTCCATATTTATCTTTTTCAACAAACCAAATCTGATCTCTACGCAATTTTTGTGAATCAAGCAGATAAGCATCGTGTGTGGCAACAATTAATTGAGCATTTTTCGGGTTTTTAACAGGATCATTAAAAATTGAAAGAATGTACTCTGACATTAATGGATGGAAACTGCTGTCAAGTTCATCAACTATCAAGACATTCCCATTCCGCAAAGTGTCAATAATTTTCCCTGCCAGATCAAACATTTTTATTGTTCCCGCAGATTCATCCTGCAATTGGAAAAAATGATCATCTCCTGTTTCATTCTGATGACTATAAACTTTATGTCCCAAATCAACCTTTGTTGAAATATCATTTAGCACTTTCTTTTTTAGTACTTCTTTTATTTCCTCTTGTGTCATATTTTCTGTCAAAACAAACTCAAACGGCTTGTCAGTTTTGTGTTTTGTTTTTATAGATGAAATACCGGTATCTGCTGATTTTAAGAACTCAAGAATGCTATCTTTATATTTTTCTTCTTTTTCCTTAGAAAGCTTCGTTGTTGTATAATAGAAAAGGGCTTTAGAAGAATCTATCGCCGTGTGAATCATAAAATTCGTTCTGAAATATCTGTAAATAGCTCTTAGTCTTTCATCGCTTTCGTTGTTGTTCGCAGCTTTTGAAAGAAAGAGGACATTTTTGAGCACTTCGCCGGTCAGAGATTCTTTTTTGCCTTTCAGATCTCTTCCCCAAATATATTTACCATTTACACCGTTTCTTTCAAAAAGATTCCGTCCGTTTTTCTCAGGAAAGAAAATCAGTTTTTCAGAAATTATCTGCGTTTTATCAAATTCAACAGAGTATCTATATCTCATCGGTTCAGCTGTAACAAACTCAATCTCAAAAAGCATTGGCTGGTTTCTGGTTTCAACATCAAGCAGAAATGGTTTGTAATAAGGAATTTCCTGATCGAGTTTCAAATCAGTTGAGTTCAAGATGAAGTTTTTCAGCGTGTCAAAAGCCAGCAGAAGATTTGATTTTCCTGAAGCATTCGCACCATAAACAACAGCCGTTTTCAAAAGGGAAATATCACTATCCTCAGAGATGTTGAACAGGTTGTTGGAAATATCTTCTTTCTTTTTTTCAGCAACCATACTGAAAAGAGACTCACTCTTAAACGAACGGTAATTCTTTATCGTGAAATCAACTAGCATCGCAACCCCCACGCATATTTTGCATCTTTTTGCATATTATTTTCAAAAATCTTGGTTTCGGGCAACCATACCTTGCAAATTATTGTTTGTCAAGGGATTTTTCTCCAAATTTGTGAGTTGTGAAATTTATATTTACTGAGTGATTCTTTTTGTTTGTTCTTCGTAGGTGTTCCAAAGAAAATGTACAAGTGTTGTGGTAGCACCAACAGCTAAATTCGCATGTCTTGAAGACAAACCTTTAAATGATGCACTTTTACCATGTCCACTCCCATAATCATTTCTCAGTTCGGAAATTCCATTAGAAATGGCGGAAAGATTGCCGAGGATTTGTTTAATTGTGTTCTCGCACTTAATGTTGTTTGGTATATTTTTAGGCATAAGCTGTAATGCTTCAAATGTTTTTTTAGATAGCTGGCTAATATTCCAATTTTTATCTACCTCAACATTTCGATTTTCTAAAATTGTTTTACAACAAGATTCTATCAATTCTTTTGATTTACCAATTGCTTCAACAGGATTTTCATCAACAGAATCAAGCAAATATCTCATTTGGCTGTTCATGTAATCAGAGTCAAATTTTTTGTTGATGGATTCCAGGTTGTGCATAATAAACTCGTTCTTTTCAGAAATACTT